>NC_012781.1:681666-1053333 GCF_000020605.1 Agathobacter rectalis ATCC 33656 | reverse complement strand
CTCTGTAGACATTGCTGCACGATCAATACAAAGATAATCTGCCAGCTGCTGCCTATCAAAAGGAATATCAAAAGATAACGATGAATGTCTGATAGATTCTGCCGACAGATATGATAATAGTTTATCTCTCGTCGTTCGCTTCCCAACATGTGTGATCTTATCGTTCAGAATCAGTATCTTATTTGCCAGGACACTGACCAGATTACGGATCAGCTTCTGATGATGCTCACATGCAGTTGGACAGGTAATCAGAAGTCTTTTGACATTTAAGAGAATAATCTCACAATCCTCATCTGCTACCACACTGATATTTAAGACAGCTCTCTGGCTTGCTGCATACGGCTCACCAAAAAAATCTCCTGCGTGACATTTTGACAAAATATTCCGATGTCCCCAGATGTCTTCTTGAATAATAAGGACGCATCCGGACACCACAATCCCCATTACTTCGGTAATATCACCTGCTCTGAAAATATAAGAATCTCGCTTTTTAGAAATTGTTGTTGCGTTTACACAATGCAATATGGATAATATCTCGTTATCAGCTAGACCTTTAAAAAATGGACTGTTTCTTAGGATTGATAAATATTTTTGCAAAATAGTTCCTCCCTGTTGGAAATCAAACATACTAGTTGTATTTATAATACTATAATTCTAGCATAAACAAACGCTAAATACTATTGATGGAGGTTAAAAATGATAAGAAAGATTATAAAGATTGATAAAGAAAAATGTAATGGCTGTGGTGCCTGTGCATCTGCCTGCCACGAAGGCGCCATTGATATCATTGACGGAAAAGCAGAATTGGTGAGAGAACATTTCTGCGACGGACTGGGAGATTGTCTCCCTGAATGCCCTACCGGAGCCATCTCATTTGAGGAGAGAGACGCACCTGCATATGATGAAGAAGCCGTAAAAGAAGCACAGAAAAAAATAGCTGCCAAAAACCGGGCAATATCCTCTCACTCCGGCTGTCCTGGATCTAAAATCATGCAGATCAGACGAACTGAAACATCTGAGCCTGTAAAAGCAACTTCAACCGCAGATTCAGGATCAAAGCTTCAAAACTGGCCGGTACAGATTAAACTGGCTCCTGTTAACGCACCATATTTTAACGGCTCAAAGCTTTTAATCGCAGCTGATTGTACTGCTTACGCTTATGCCGCCTTTCATCAGGATTTTATTCGAAACAAGGTAACTTTAATTGGTTGTCCTAAATTAGATCAGGTGGATTATAGTGAAAAACTGACTGCTATTATTCAAAATAACAGCATTCAAAGTGTAACTATTGTCCGAATGGAAGTTCCTTGCTGTGGCGGCCTGGAGATTGCGGCCAAAAAAGCTCTTCAAGCTAGTGGAAAATTCATACCATGGCAAGTTGTAACAATAAGTATTGATGGGAAAATCATGGAGTAAAGTCAGCAACCACCAGTTCAACTGGTGGTTTGCTATAGCTCCTCTATTAAGCCTCCCTGCACTTCTCATATGCAAAAAGTGCTGCACCAAGCGCTCCGCAAAGCTGTGCCTCATCGCAAATATACAGCTTTGCGCCGAGCTTTTCTTCAAGTGCATTTGTGATGCCTTTGTTCTTTGCCACTCCGCCTGTCATCATATACTCACCCGGATTATCCTGCCCAAGCCTTGCTGCAAGTGCGCCTACCTTTGAAGCTACAGACATGTTTAGTCCGTGGATAATATCAGAAACAGCCTTGTTCTGTGCCACCAGCGATACTACCTCAGACTCTGCAAAAACTGTACACATGCTTGAAATCACAATGTTTTCCTTCCACTCAAGTCCCATGGTGCTCATCTCCTCGAGTGAAAGTCCGAGTGTCCTTGCCATCATCTCCAGAAAACGTCCGGTTCCTGCCGCACATTTATCGTTCATCAGGAAATTCTTCACAGCACCATTTTCATCTATACTGATTGCCTTTATATCCTGTCCACCTATGTCAATAACTGTGCGCACGTTGGAGTTCAGATAATGCGCGCCTTTTGCATGGCATGTAATCTCTGTGATGCTGTCATCGCCGCTGTTGATGTATGCACGTCCATATCCTGTTGTTACAATCCTTACAATATCATCCTTTGATATACCGGCCTTTTCGACAGCCTTCTCCAGACTCTTTTCGGCACTCATCATAGCTCCGCCACCTGTCGGAATAATCATTGTCGATTTAATTTTTCCATCCTGATCCAGTATCACCACATCTGTGCTTGTTGAGCCGCTGTCAATTCCTGCTACATAGTAGACTCCTGATTCCATCCTTCTTCTTGCCTCCTCGCTTATGCCTTTTGTAGGGTCCATGTCATCTGAGCCCTCTATTGTCTCTGCAAATGCCTGTATTCTTGTCAGAAGCTGCCCGGCACTCTGGCTTGTAAAATCCGTCTCAAGCTTTAAAAGAGGCACCTTAATATTATTCTTTATGCTTGCATACTCAAAGCCATAGTAATCGCAGAACTTTATCGTGTGATATATGATGCCCTTAAGGCTTGGGTCTAAAAAGAGCTGGTTTCTTCTTGTATTATTGTTCATTCTGGCACATGGCATCTGTCCGAGCAGACTCTCTGCATATGCTACAAAGAGAGTCTCATCATCCATATTTCTAAGATCCTTCTGTAAAATAATGAGATTTCTGCCGGATGTGCATGTCATATTTTCCACATCCATCTGCATATTTTCACGTATTGTCTTCTCAAGAATACTGCTCACATGCACACCCATAAGACCTATGTATGGCTTGCGCTCAGATTCAGGTTTTGCAAATGACTTTATAAAAAGCTCCCTGTCGAATGTCCTGTGCGAATATCTCTCATATGCTTTCTTCAAACGCAGAATTGACTGTGCAAATTTTATGTTCTCACACTCGTTATCCTCATGAGGCAGATCAAGCATATACAGGAATTTGCATTTCTTTGTATTCTCTATGATATCATAGACTCTGCGCATTGAATCACAGCAGTTCACGAGCACAAGCTCCTCTACCTTGCCTTCGAGCACAGCCTGTATGACTGATTTGCCGAATCCGCAGAGATTCGCATGAGCTATCTTATCTGATTTATCGAAATTCTCCGGCATCTCCTCAAGCACAGCACAGTCCTGTCCAAAGCCCTTAAACAGCTCTACCGGAGCATATTTACAAACATAATTTATCATCTGTTTTCCACTTTCTGAAATTGTTTTATAGTAAATATCCACACACCGCACACAATAACCGGTGTATTATTTCTAATTACGTTCCTGCTCTGTAAGCATCTCCACAAATGCCTGAAGCCTTGTGGAAATCTGTCCGTCACTGGCATTTGCCGGGTTGCAGCCGTCTCCGTCTAAAACCATAGTTGGAAGCCCTTCCCTCTCGAGTGAGCGCTTTATAAGGCTTGATGCACCGATTGTATTCTTACAGCCCCAGTGCGCAAAAAGTACAGCACCGTCTGCTCCAACTGTGTCGGCAAGCTCCTTTGCCTCATCTATTCTCTGGTTCACGCTGCCATTATAAATGCAGTAAACCATTTTTTCGGCAAGTGCCTCGTAAGGATCATCCGACTCCATGCTTCTGAAACCATCCGCTATAAAATCGCTTGCACTGATATGGATTGTATCACTGTAATTGAACACATCCTTCACTGCATCCTGCAAAAACGGCATGGTGTGCATCCAAAGTACATGAAATCCATCGCCTGCAGGTGCACGTCTCACATCATCTCTCAGAAGCTGTGTATATCTGACTGATTCATCAGTTCCTGCAAGCAGATGACACATGAAAAGCGCATACAGCTCATTTGTGAGAGTTGACGCAATATCATGTCCTTTTCTCAGGTGAAGCTGCCTGTAATAATTATTTGATGCAATTTTGCTCTTATCTACAGCCTTTTTCACAGACTCCTCTGTGATTTCTCTGCCGGTGACATCCTGTAAAAAACTCTTAAGCTCTCTAAGCTGCTTTGCTACATACATAACAGAGTCATAATTCTTCTCATATGGAACATCTATATAAAAGCTTGGTATTTCATATCTCTCCTTGAGATACGGAAATGTCATCATATTGCCATCGCATGCCAGGTTTGTATACACCATGCACTTTGGCTTTGGCACTATACCATTTAAGGCTGCGCCCAGAAAAACTCTGTGATAAGAGCACATAGTTTCCGGAAAGCCTTCCTTCTCAGTCTGCCTTAGAAAGGCCTGCTCACATTTAGTTCCTGCAATAAAGCACGATAATGCCTCAACCGAATATGGTGTGAGACCTGCCGCCGTCAAAAGCTCACCCGGTACAAAAATACTGACCATGGCGGCATTTTCAGGCTTTGCAAGTGCCTGTATGATATTATTCATGACAATCTTTGCCACATACTGCCCTGACATTGGAAGCTTTCTGTCCGGAAATAATGCTAATCTCTTTTCCTGTAATCTATATCCTGCAAGCAAAAGCTTCCTCGCCTTGACAGGATCGTTTTCTGCTATCTCGCCTACTTTTTCTCCAAATTTATCCACTATACTCATGTGATATTTCAGCTCTTTTCTATATTCAGATATATAAATATTCGGTTCACCATACTATTATAGCAATTGTGCACAAAAAGTAAACTCCCATTTTAGCTATATTTCACTATAACTATTGTCAGATATCCTTTTGCTTCAGTAAGCTCATCCAGCCCCCTGTACACACGCTCAGACTCCATGCCACAGTTTGTCACACCATACACTGTCATTTTCTTTTTTCTGATAGCATCTCCTGTGCGAAGCACCTCTATAAGCTCTGCAAGCTTCTTTCCGGATTTCATGTATACACAGGTTCCACCGTAGCCCACAGTATCCCTCACATCATACGAAGCCGGTATGATATGTATCTCATCCATCATCTCTCCAAGCGAAATGCCAAGCCGCGCTGCAGCTGCACAAAACGATGGCACACCGCTTATCATCACTGCCGTAAAACCTGCCTGCATGACACGCTTATGGATATACATATATGTCGAATACACGCTTGGATCGCCGATTGTAAGCATTGCCACATTTTTCCCATCTTCAAGCTCACTTACTATGTCACAGTATATCTTATTGTGTGATATAGTAAGCTTTTCCTTGTCCTTTATCATTGGAAACGGAGTGCACATAATCTGTTTTTTCTCTATCTCCGGTAAAACAGCCTGCACTATGCTGTACGCATAGCATTCCTCTTTTGAAACTGCAGGGATTGCAATTATATCACATGCTTTTATTGTATTAATAGCCTTTAAAGTCATAAGCTCGGGATCTCCCGGACCTACACCGATGCCATATAACACACCAATATTATTTTTATTGTCATCACCTGCTCTTTCTATCTGCTTGTCCATCTTTATAATTTCCTGCTTTCTATACCACATTTACAAGTAATGCATTCCTAACAAAATCATCACAAATCGATATCATATATTCTTCTTGTATCAATTATCGTCTCTGCACCATTATCATCCACAACTATCATCAGGTGCCCTATGCTATCAAGCTTTTTAAGATACCCTGTCACATGCTCATAGCTGCCACCCTCCTTGTGCTCATCCGGCATAAAATATGTCACCTCAAAATAATTCTCTGCCATGGTGTTTATGACATTTTCGTCATATAAACTGTCTGAATTGAAATTACGCTTTCTATAAAGCATCATGAGCTCATTCATTTTCTCATCAAGCTCTCTTTTTTTGTCCTCATCAGGCTCATGCCACTCGTTTGTTAGCCTCGCTGTCTCTGCAATAGCCTCCTCATGACCTGTAAGTGCCGCAAAAGGTGCAAACTGTGCTGAGCGGTCCCATATAGACATCTGCGGATGTACCTTTGACACATGATGTGGTAAATCTATAATATCATCATATTTTCCCATGCCATGCTCCTTATATACTTTTTCGTAACTATTTTAAACCACTAAAAAAAATCCGATTAAGAACCACAGCGGTTGCTGCTATGCCTTGTGTCCGCCAATCTGATTGTTCCTTGAAATAGTTGTGGCCCCCTCCTCAAGATTCATGCCCTTTAGCATGGCATTCTTTCCATATTTCTTCTTGACGGAAATCATAGCCTCCTGAAGCTTTCTCTCCTTGGAAAGTGCCTCATCCTCTTTCTTCTTTTCCTTAGCCCTCGCCTGATAATCCGTAAATAAATCAAGCTGCTCGAACTGCTCACTTTCCTGCACCTTGCTCTCATCACAGACCCTGTTTGCCACCACAGTAATCCTGCGTGTCAGAAGAGAAGGATCTATGATACGGTCATAAAGCTCCATCACCGCATCCATGATGATGCGCGTGGATGACGTATAACGCCCTAAATTTGCTGTACCATGTGCATGCTTTGGAACCTTTCTGCCGTATCGGTCTATGGTAATCTCACCTGTATAATCTCTGTGTGTACCTTTCTTACCGCCAATACTGTCTCTGCCTTTATTATTTACTGCATGGTCATAATTATTGCCCAAACAGCTATCAGCCTTATTAGACAGATTAGCGATATCATATCCAATAGTGAGTACTATCTGGTCTGTAACCAGCCTCTTATCTACCAGATCAAGCACAAGAAGGTCCGTCATCTCACGCACAATAAGCTTTGTCTTCTCATAATCATACGGCTCCTGAAGCACCTGCCCTGAGCTGATGCTGTTGGTCTGCGGTCTGTATGCCTTGATATCAGCTATTGTAACAGGCTCATACCCCCATGCATGGTCTATAAGAAGCTCTGCATTGATGCCAAACATCTTATACAGCTTTTCCTCATTGTAAAAATCATTTGAACCGCCTGTTGAGCACCTAGCCACATCTCCCATTGTATACATGCCGGCTGCCTCGAGCTTTTTGGCATAACCTGCTCCCACTCTCCAGAAATCGGTAATCGGCCTGTGGTCCCATAGCTTTCGCCTATAGCTATTCTCATTAAGCTCTGCTATACGCACTCCTCGTTCATCAGGCATGGCATGCTTTGCCATAATATCCATGGCTATCTTGCACAGATACAGATTGGTACCAATGCCGCAGGTTGCCGTGATACCGGTATCCTTAAGGACATCGTCTATCATCTTAGACGCAAGCTCCCTTGCCGTCATGTGATAAGTGCGAAGATAGTGTGTCACATCCATAAAAACCTCATCTATCGAGTAAACACTGATATCCTCAGGTGCGATATACTTAAGATAAATATTGTATATGCGTGTACTGTAATCCATATACAAAGCCATACGCGGCGGTGCAACAATGTATGTCAGCTCATACTCAGGATGTGCGTCAAGCAGATTCGCATTATATGATGCATAATCAAAGCCTGCCATTGTGCTTTCTGTTATATCATTTTCTGCTATATCAATTTCTGTTACATATTTTTTTCTTCTCTCCACTGTCCCGGCAGCATGTCCACTCGCCATAAGCTTCGACAGACGCAGCTTGTTTACCTCCTTCACACGCTGTACCACCTCAAAAAGGCGCGCCCTGCCCGGTATGCCATATGCCTTAAGAGCCGGCGATACTGCAAGACAGATAGTCTTCTCCGTGCGGGTTGGATCTGCCACGACCAGATTAGTGGTCAGAGCATCCTTTCCCCTCTCTCTGCACTCTACTGATGCGTAAAATGATTTTAAATCTATTGCCACATAAATGTGCTCTTCATTATGCTTGTCCATACTGCAATTCTACATTGATTACGCTCAATTGTCAAGAACATATGTTTGTGTATGTGGATTATTGTCACCACATAAGAAAATGCCGCTACAGCACAGTTTAATGTATCTGCAAGCCTTACGCAGTCACTTAGTGGCTGTTAGAATTATATCCGCACACAACAATGCCCCGCCAAGGATGGCGGGGCAAGGCGTTATATGTCACTAAGCTTTAAAACACTACACTACAAGGAAGAACTTCACAAGGAAAAGAAGCGAAATAGCATAAGTAAGGATAGAAACCTCCTTTGCTTTTCCTGTAAAGACCTTGAGTACAGTATATGTGATAAGTCCAAGACCTATACCATGTCCGATAGATCCGGAGATAGGCATTGCAATAAGCATGAGTGCTACCGGAGCAACCTGTGAGAGATCCTCGAAATCCACCTTCTTAAGACCGCCAAGCATCAGGATACCAACATAGATAAGTGCTGATGATGTTGCTGCGGCAGGAATGATTGCTGCAAGCGGTGCTATAAAGATGCATGCAAGGAACAGGATACCTGTTGTGAAAGCTGTAAGACCTGTTCGTCCACCGGCCTCTACACCTGATGCAGACTCAACAAAAGTTGTTACTGTAGATGTACCTGTTACGGCACCAACCACTGTGGCAACTGAATCGGAAACCAAAGCCTCCTTCATGTTTGGCATATTTCCCTCTTTATCAACCATTCCTGCTCGTGATGCAGTACCAACAAGTGTTCCGATGGTATCAAACATATCTATGATACAGAATGTGATGATGAGTGAAATTGCTGTAAACCATCCAATACTGATGAAATCCTTGAAATCGAACTTGAACAGTGTTGTATCTGCCATATCCTTAAACTGTGGCACAAATGAAGCTGTTGCAAGTGATGCAAAAGGATTTGTTCCAAAGAATATAGCCTCTCCTACCCAGTAAACTACGCAGGCTGCAAGCATACCAAAAAGTACTGCTCCGTTGACGCCCTTATGAGCTAAAATAATGATAACAAAAAGTCCGATGAACATAGTCACAACAGTGAGCACCATTGAAGAATATCCATCTGTCATATTTGTTTTGGCAAGTCCCGGTGTGAGTGCACCGAAGAAATCCTTCATCACATAAAATGGTCCGCCATCCTTTGAGTAAACACCGGCATTTGAGCCAAAGCCGATATTTAAAAGCATAAGACCGATAGCTGGTGAAATACCCATGCGGACACCATAAGGAATGGCATCTACTATCTTGTCACGGATATTAAATATTGAAAGTATAAAGAATAAAATACCCTCAATAAGGATGATACACAGTGCAGCCTGGAATGAATCAACATATGACAGGCCTGTGATGCTTACGATATTGGCAACTACTACAGCAAAGAAGCTGTTAAGTCCCATACCCGGAGCCAGTGCAAATGGCTTGTTGGCAAGAAATGCCATGACAAACATACCGACTGCCGAAGCAATACATGTTGCCAGGAACACTCCGTTCCATAGTGCTTTTGTTCCCTCAGCACCAAATCCGGTGAGGAGGTTTGGGTTAAGAGCAATGATGTATGCCATGGTCATGAATGTTGTCAGACCGGCAAGAATCTCTGTCTTGACCGTTGTGTTGTTTTGTTTGAGTTTGAAGATTTTTTCTAACATTTTTCTTCCTTTCCTTTTATTTTTTTTGCAGCTGTTATCCGCTTTCCTGCTACAGGCGCCTGTTAATAGCTGCATTGTATATAAAATTGTGAATCACAATTGATTCCTTGTTTTTTCCACGAACTCACTCGTGAAAACATCAAGTGTAACCGGCTTTGAATAGAAATAGCCCTGAATAATATTACAGCCAAACTGCTGTAATAGCCTTACCTGCTCCTCATTCTCTGCCCCCTCGGCAACACACTCTATGCCAAGCTCCATAATCATGGATATGAGGTGCTTTAACATGATCCTGCTCTTCTCATTGCTCTCGAGATTCTTGACCAGGGAACGGTCAATTTTAGCAATGCTGAACGGAAACTTAAAGAGCATCTCAAGATTTGAGTACTTCGTGCCAAAGTCATCCATCGAAAGACGAAAGCCCATTGAAATCAGTGACTGCGCGATATTATTTATCAATACAATATCCATATCACCAACCGACTCTGTTATCTCTATCTGAACAAGCCCCTCCGGGAGATCATACCTGTTCATTATCTCCTTCACATGATCCAGGAGGTCTGCATATTCCAGTGTATTTTTTGAAAAATTCACAGATACCGGAACCACTCTCCTGTCACTTATACAGCGAAGCTTCTGCGCCTTGCATACCTCATCAAGTACAAATAAATCAATAAGATGCGAGCATCTGTTTTCTTCTAAAATCTCGATAAAATGAATTGGCCCTACAACGCCATAAGCCTCATCAAAAAATCTGATAAGGGCCTCCGCCCCGACTGTGATGCCTGTTCTTGAATCAACCTTCGGCTGATAATACACCATGAAGCTTCCCTTTTCAATCTCAGAAACCACATCCTTAAATACCTTATTTCTCATTATACTGTCAAGACTCTTAAGCTTTGCGTCCTTTTCAATATCATACATTAAGCGAACCTCTGAGAGCTGCCTTGCTATGTCGGGCTTGTCCGTCCAACTAAAGCCTATCGATACTGAGACATCCAGATCATCAAGGCTTTCCCTTACTATCCTGACAAGTCCCATAAATGATTTTTTATCAATATCCTTGCAAAAAACAACTATCTCATCCTGCTCGTACCTGTATATATCATAGCCTGTAAAAACGCCCCTGATCACATCTGCAACCATCCTAAGACGCGCATTTCCTGCCATATACCCAAATTTTTCATTTATATCTGAAAGCCTTATGATATCTGATGCAAATACTCCCATAAAGCTGCAGTCATACTCCACATAGCTCTCTCCCAAATTATTAAAGGTCTCTCTCTTTCTTAAGCCTGTGACCTGGTCAAAATTGAGCCTGTACTCATACTCTGCCCTCGCCTTCTCATAAAACAGACTATTCGATATTGAAATACCAATCATTTCAATCAAATCCAGACTTCCTGAATTGGCTCTTGGATTCATAACCACGATGACACCAAAGCATTGTTCCCCCTTGTTTAGAAGAACAGCAGATGTAGACCATATTCTGACATCAGCCATACGCTTGAATAAATCCCTGTATTCACCCTCAATTGACTGAATATCACTTATAAACACACGGCCGGTGTCATTAAACAGAGCGAGAAAATCTGTAATTGCACCTCTTGAAACAGATTCATTAACCACCTTTGCCATAATCTTAGCACTTGGTATATGTATCTCCTCAATTGTGTCCCACGCACTCTCTCCATTATAAATGACAGCCACACAATCTGCATTATAAAACTCTCTAAGCAGCCGTAAATAGTTCCTATACCCCAAGCCTTCGGTGGTATCATTAACAGCATCAATGAAATTCTGCATAAACGCCCTGTAGCTGATTATCCGTCTCATAACAGCATTCAGCTTTGACTCATCACTCAAATCTATCATCTTAAGCAGTCTATAGCCATTATAATCCTTATGATTCAGCTTGATTATGAGCTTCTTTTCGCCTAAAAGCTTTGCAACTATATTGTCGGGATGATCCTTTCCTGAAAAAACCGATACTCTGTTTCCCTGCTCTTTTTTCCGTAAAAACAAATCAATAAACCCATCCTCAAACGGCTTTGAAATAAATTCATCAATCTGAGATGCTGTCATAACGCTTGAATTTCTGATAGCCTTATTGACAAATACTATTCTACGGCTCTCCTCATCTACTGCAAGTATATAGTCCGGCATTTCATCATACGAGAATATCTCCCTATCTGACATCCTGCAGGATACATCTGTAATGGAAGGAGCGCAGGAATTATGCGGAACGGTTATATCATTTTTCCTGATAGAATTGAAAAACGATATGCGATTCTTTCCCTGCCTCTTTGAGTAATACATAGCCTGATCCGCCTCATAGTACAGATCCTTAAAGGTCAGCTCTCTGTCATCGCCGGTAGTCATGCCGATTGATGCAGAATACTCCATATCAAAGATAATATTCTTCAGTCTTCCTGACAGCTTTACGCAGAACTCGTCCACAGCATCACTGTCCTCTAATCCAAATACGATCGCTGCAAACTCATCACCGCCAAGCCTGCCAACTATACCATTGGCTCCAACTGCTTCCTTAAGCACCTGTCCTGTCTGGCTTAATACCCTATCCCCTACATTGTGTCCCAAGGTGTCATTTACTATCTTGAAATCATCCACATCAAGCATCACAAATAAAAGCTTTGTTCCCTTTTGCCTGATAAGTGATGTACATTTATTCTCAAATGCAAGGTGATTGTATGTGCCTGTCAGCGAGTCCAAAAGTCCCTTTTCATCTCTGATATCAAACATTACTCCAACTACCATACATACCTTTTTATCCAAATCAGGTATGCTGACCATGTACATCTCAACCGGCCTGCTCTTGCCATCCTCTGATATAAAACTAAGCTGGAATGCAGTACGCATAGGCCGAAGCAGACATTTATCAAGCTGCTTTTTGAAGCATTCGATGCTGTCTGCCGGACACTCTGACATGTATGTGTCAATATTTTGTTTAAAAAACGGATATACTGTCTCCTGAGCCGGAGAAGAGTTGACTATTTTGAAAATATATGCCTCATCATCTTCCACATAGTACTCAAACATGCGCTCATGATTGTTTTCTGCAACAATCTTCATCAGCTCATAGTAAGCCTCTGTTATTCTATCTGTAATTCTTCTCCCTCTGTTACGCTTATCTTCCATGCGGAAACCCCATTATCTACAACATATTCATAAACTTTGCTTCAAACTAAATTCTTATCAGTGCTTTTCAATTTCCTCAAATACTCTGTCAGCCACCCGCGGCAGCTCAGAGAATTTGCGAATAGCAGGCACATCGTCATCTATTGTGCCGAACCCGTATGCTGCATGGATGAACTTAACTCCTGCCTTTTTGCTGGAATCGTAGTCTCCCTGTATGTCACCTACATACACTGCCTCATCTATATTATTGCGCTCTACAATAAGCTTTATATTTTCTGACTTCTCAAGCTCATTGTTGCCGTAGCACTCAGTATCCTTAAAATACCTGCCAAGTCCGTGGTACGCAAAAAAAGACTCTATATAACCACGCTGGCAATTGCTGACTATATAAAGGTCATATCTTTCTGACAGCTCATCAAGTGTCTTTTCAACATCAGGATAAAGCTCTCCCCCATGAACGGTCAGGTAATCGTTTTCTTCTCTATAGCATACATTAATTAACTCATCTCTGCAAGTACAATTAGGAAAGATAATGGATGCCAGTACATCCATTGTCTTTCCCATTACTGAATACATATCTTCTTTTGTGATAGGTGCCCTCTCATAGCCATAATCTGCTATGGCCTTATTCCATGATTTTGCCACATTCTCTGCTGAATCCCAGAGAGTGCCATCCATATCAAAAATAATACCCTTATGCTTCATCTATAGCCTTTCCGATATCATGTCTCATGTATTTATTATCAAACTGTACCCACTCTGTTGCCTCGTAAGCCTTGGCTCTGGCCTCCTTGAGTGTGGCGCCTGTTGCAGTGATACCAAGCACTCGTCCTCCGTTTGTGACGATATTGCCGTCAGCATCAAATTTGGTGCCGGCATGATAGCAGTAATAATCCTCTTTGCCGTCAAACTTCTCAAAGCCAGTTATCTTAAAGCCCTTCTCATACTTGACAGGATATCCGTCTGATGCCAGAACCACGCATACGCATGCATTGTCCTCAAACTGAAGATCTATTGTGTCAAGAGTTCCGTCTACACAGGCCTCCATTACATCAATGATATCATTCTTCATACGAGGAAGCACAACCTGTGCCTCAGGATCTCCGAATCTTGCATTGTACTCAAGCACCTTTGGTCCATCCTCTGTGAGCATGAGTCCGAAGAAGATAACTCCTGTAAAAGGTCTGCCCTCTTTAGCCATAGCATCTACAGTTGCCTGATAAATATACTTCTTGCAGAAATCATCGACCTCATTGGTATAGAACGGGCTAGGTGAGAAATTACCCATGCCGCCTGTATTAAGGCCTGTATCTCCATCGCCTGCACGCTTGTGGTCCTGCGCAGATGACATAATCTTGATAGTCTTTCCGTCTACAAATGAAAGCACTGAAACCTCACGGCCCGTCATGAACTCCTCAACTACCATGGTGTTTCCGGCTGTTCCGAACTTCTTGTCCTCCATGATGGTTCTGACACCCTCTTTTGCCTCCTCAAGAGTATTGCAGATAAGCACACCCTTTCCGAGAGCAAGTCCGTCTGCCTTTAACACGATAGGGAACTTTGCTGTCTCTAAATATTTAAGTGCCTCTTTGGCATCAGTAAAATTCTCATATGCCGCAGTAGGGATATTATACTTTTTCATGAGATCCTTTGAAAATGCCTTTGAGCCCTCAAGAATAGCTGCATTCTTCTTTGGTCCGAAACACTTGAGCCCTGCCTTTTCGAACTCGTCAACGATACCACCTACAAGCGGATCATCCATGCCGATGATTGTAAAATCAATGGCATTATCCTTTGCAAATGATACGAGCTTATCAAACTCCATCGCACCGATTGGCACACACTCTGCAAGTGCAGCGATACCTGCATTGCCCGGTGCACAGTATATCTTGTCAACGCGTGAGCTCTTTGCAACAGCCCTGCATATTGCATGTTCTCTTCCGCCGCTTCCTACTACTAATACCTTCATTTTTGCCTCCTATACCTAAGCTATACATAAGCTTTTCATTGTCCGGTAATCATAATCTACCTGTGTTTACATACTAATTACTTACAGCACTGTCATTACTTCTCATCTATAATAACATGTCCGTCTTCTACTGACACCCTGCCATTTGCTATCAGGTCGATAGCGTGTGGCATGATTTTCCACTCAGCCTGCTCCATAACCCTGCGCTGGAGCACCTCAGGTGTGTCGCCCTGCTTTACCTCGACTGCCTTCTGTAAAATAATAGGGCCTGTGTCTGTGCCTTCATCCACAAAGTGGCAGGTTGCACCTGTCACCTTCACACCGCGTGCAAGCACTCCCTCATGCACCTTAAGACCATAGTAGCCTGTGCCGCAGAAAGATGGTATGAGCGATGGATGGATATTTATGATTCTGTTTCTGTACTGCTTTATCATCTCAGGTGGAATCACTACCAGAAAACCTGCCAGTACGACTAAATCCACATGATATGAGTTAAGCTGCTTTAAGAAATCTTCATTGAAGGCAGCTCTGCTTTCATAGCTCTTTGGCGAGATGCATACTGCCTTTATTCCAGCCTTTTTAGCTCTCTCAAGCGCATATGCATCTGCGTTGTTGCTGATAACAACCTCTATCTGTGTGTTTGTAATTGTTCCGTTATCTATTGCATCTATGATGGCCTGAAGATTGGTGCCGCCACCCGATACACATACTGCAATTTTCATTCTTTTTCCTCGCAACGATGTATACGTTATTAACAATATATTGAATGTTATTATACGAGATCTACACCCTTCTCGCCGTCAATAATCTTTCCGACTACGTATGGTGTATCTCCGGCAGACTTCATAGCCTCCATAGTCTTGTCCACGTCTGCAGGGTCAACTGCGACAATCATTCCAAGTCCCATGTTGTAGGTATTGTACATCATCTGCTCCTCAACATTTCCCTCTCTAGCCATCATTTTAAAGATTGGTGGAACAGGGTAGCTGTTTTTCTCAACTACGGCACGTTTGCCATCGATGAGCATACGTGGGATATTCTCATAGAAGCCGCCACCTGTAATATGACTGCAGGCCTTTACTGTGACTCCTGCGTCCTTTACAGCCTTAAGAGCCTTTACATAGATTCTTGTAGGGGCAAGAAGTGCCTCTCCAAGTGTAGTGCCAAGCTCCTCATGATATGTATTTAATGTCTCCTTGTCCATCTTGAAAATCTTTCTGACAAGTGAAAATCCATTTGAGTGTACGCCTGTTGATGCCATTCCGATAAGTACATCACCATCCTTTAATCCCTCGCCTGTAATGATGTCCTTTCTGTCAACCACACCAACTGCAAAGCCTGCAAGGTCATACTCGTCCTCAGGCATAAGACCCGGATGCTCTGCTGTCTCACCACCAACGAGTGCACAGCCTGACTGCTTACAGCCCTCTGCCACACCGCTTACGATTGTAGCAATCTTCTCCGGATAGTTCTTTCCACATGCTATATAATCAAGGAAAAATAATGGCTCACCGCCTGCACATGCCACATCATTTACACACATGGCAACTGCATCGATTCCGATTGTATCATGCTTGTCCATGATGAAAGCAAGCTTTACCTTAGTTCCGCAGCCATCTGTTCCCGATAAAAGCACCGGATCCTCCATATCCTTGATGGAAGCAAGTGAGAACGCTCCTGAGAAGCCTCCGAGACCACCTAACACCTCCGGTCTCATAGTCTCCTTTACATGCTTTTTCATAAGCTCTACTGACTTGTAACCTGCCTCGATATCAACACCTGAATTCTTGTAATCCATTATTGTTCCTCCTAATAATCTGCAATTCGTTCAATACCTATAGTATACCTTCATAGTGCTAAATTTTCCAATTATATATTGTAATTATTCTTATTAGTTTTACTAATATAATACATCTTTTATAGAAATAATACTTATAATTTATTTCACGGATTATATTGACATCAGACATCCATCGTCCTACACTATCCATGCAAATAAATATTTAGATTTGAACGATTAATAATACAAAAGAAAGCTATGATACACAGCACTGCAATAAATACCTGACAAGCTGTCAAATCATAAAGGAGAACAACAAATGCTTAAACAGATAAAAAATTTTCTGATAATGACGCTCAGTATCACCATCATGGCAATCGGTGTATACTATTTCAAGTTCCCAAACAACTTCACCTTCGGTGGCGTAACCGGTGCCGCAGTTGTTTTTGCAAAGATAACACCTCTCTCAGCGAGTATGTTTTCTACTATTGTGAACATGCTTCTGCTTGTAGTGGGCTTTTTCTTCCTTGGCAAAGACTTTGCTATTAAGACCACCTATGCCACAATACTTTTGTCTGTTGAGCTCCTGGTACTTGAAAAGCTTGACCCGCTCACTCATCCTCTCTCAAACGAGCCAATGCTTGAGCTGATTTTTGCCATCGCTCTTCCTGCAATCGCATCTGCACTGCTTTTCTATGTAGGTGCTTCAAGTGGCGGAACCGATGTCATCGCCATGATTGTAAAAAAATATGCACATGTAGAAAATATTGGCATGGCTTTATTTCTCACCGACCTCGTCATGATTATCATCGCCTGCTTTGTATTTGACATAAAGACTGCTCTGTATTCATTTGTCGGACTTGTTGTGAAATCATTTATGATTGATGCAATCATCGAAAATATCATGCTCAGAAAATCCATAATGCTTATCTGCGATGACAAGGATGTGATATGCGATTATATTACTAACACGCTGGAGAAAAGTGCCACCTATGTGGAGGCACGAGGTGCTTACACCGGTGAGAGAAACTATATCGTTTTCAGCACTCTTACAAAGAAGCAGGCCATAGAGCTTAGAAGCTTCATACATCAGAATAAGCTGCACGCTTTTATGTCTGTGATGAGCACCAGTGAAGTATTTGGTAAGGGATTTTCTTCTCTGTAAATTCATTAGAAATCTTCCCTTACCTGTACTTCAGGCTGTATCCGTCCTTCTTCCATAAAATCATCAGAAAACATATCCAGACTACTAAGCAATCCAGCCCATTCATTATCCTTCGCTATAAGAAAAAACATAACAGAACACCTCCTATTTCATTTAGTCTATAATTTTGAATAAACTGCATCGTTTCTGGAAAGAAGATATACACAATACTGATTCATGCTGATGCCTTCCCTCTTAGAATGTTCTGCAAGGGAACGATGAAGACTTCGTGGAATTCTAAGTTTAAACTGTCCAGAATAATCCTCTAAGCTGTCCGGTTCATGGATTTCAATACCATCTTCCATAGCAGCTTCTAACCATGCTTTCTTGGCATCTAAAGCGTTTTCGACAGCGGATTCTACTGTTTCTCCGCAGGTAATACATCCCGGGAGCTCCGGAAATGAAACCACAAAACCACCCTCATCCTTATCCTCTACAATTTCCATACGATAATTCATTGTAAAATAATCATTCAGCGTTTTCATCATTCACCGCCTCACTTTCCACAATCTGCTTTACCATCTCTACATACACTTTTTTGATAGGTTCATGCTTCGGTATCGTAATCGGTTGACATCCGGCTTTTCTGAACGTGTAATGACTGCTTCCGCCCTTTGGGGCATTCATTACATATCCATAGCTTTCCAATACCTTACGCAATTCATCAAACCGGAGGTCTTTTGATAAAGCACATATTCTCGTTAATAGTTTATCCCATTTTGACATTCTGAATACCTCCTATCTATATTATACGTGGTATCACATTTGGTGTCAATGCCGTTTATCAAAAGAAATTTGCATGACCTTTTTTGTCAAAAGCCTTCTGTATTTGCTTATCATCTCTGACATAAATATTGATAAGGTCATTAACTACAAAACAGCCGTAACCACGATTTTCTTTTTCAATCGCAGCTACGGCTGTTATATTTACATGTATTAATTATTTACATGAACTAATTTATTTCAAAAACTAGTGCTTCGGAATAAGCTTCTCTGTACCACCCATGTATGGCTGAAGTGCCTTAGGGATATTTACAGAGCCATCTGCATTCAGGTTGTTCTCAAGGAATGCGATAAGCATACGTGGTGGAGCAACAACTGTGTTGTTAAGAGTATGTGCAAAGTATTTCTTGCCATCCTCGCCCTTTACACGAATCTTAAGACGTCTTGCCTGTGCATCGCCTAAGTTAGAGCAGCTTCCAACCTCGAAGTACTTCTTCTGTCTTGGTGACCATGCCTCTACGTCGCATGATTTAACCTTGAGATCTGCGAGGTCTCCTGAACAGCACTCAAGAGTACGGACAGGCACATCGAGACTTCTGAAAAGCTCTACTGTGTACTTCCACATCTTCTCATACCATTCCTTTGAATCCTGTGGCTTGCAGACAACAATCATCTCCTGCTTCTCAAACTGATGGATACGGTAAACACCTCTCTCCTCAATGCCGTGTGCACCCTTTTCCTTACGGAAGCAAGGTGAGTAGCTTGTGAGTGTGTATGGAAGCTTTGACTCATCGTTTATTGTATCGATGAACTTACCGATCATTGAGTGCTCAGATGTGCCGATAAGGTAGAGATCCTCTCCCTCAATCTTGTACATCATGGCATCCATCTCCTCAAAGCTCATAACGCCTGTTACGACATTTGAACGGATCATAAATGGTGGGATACAGTATGTAAAGCCCTTTCCAATCATGAAGTCACGCGCATATGCTGTCATGGCTGAGTGAAGACGTGCGATATCTCCCATCAGATAATAGAAACCGTTTCCTGCAACCTTTCCTGCTGCATCGAGGTCTATTCCGTCAAATCTCTCCATGATATCTGTATGATAAGGAATCTCGAAATCAGGAACAACAGGCTCACCAAACTTCTCGTTCTCCACGTTGAAGGTATCATCCTTTCCGATTGGAACTGATGGATCGATGATGTTTGGAATCTTCATCATATCCTCAAGCACCTTGTCCTGATACTCTTTCTCGAGCGGCTCAAGCTCTGTGAGGCGCTTTGAAATCTGTGCTACCTCAGCCTTTACAGCCTCAGCCTCTTCCTTCTTGCCCTGTGCCATAAGAGCACCAATCTGCTTAGAAACCTGATTCTTCTTTGCACGAAGATCATCAGCCTCCTGCTGTGCCTCTCTGGCCTTCTTGTCATACTCGATTACTTCATCAACGAGCGGAAGCTTGTGGTCCTGGAATTTCTTTTTAATATTTTCTTTTACGAGATCCGGATTCTCTCTTAAAAACTTTAAGTCTATCATAATTCCTCCAAAGTATTATGTTTTTATAACTTATAACATTTTACTCTGAAAACCCTTAAAATGCAAGAGGATACTTGTCAGTAAGTGTCTTGATGATAGCCTTTGCAGGCTCAACTGCGCTCTCGCCCTCTTTGATGATCATGGCGATTGCCTCTGCAACCTTGTCGAAATCATCCTCCTTTAAGCCTCTTGATGTAGCAGCAGGTGTTCCGAGACGGATACCGCTTGTGACAAATGGCTTCTGTGGGTCGTTAGGAATAGTATTCTTGTTGGCTGTGATATGAGCCGCATCGAGAAGCTTCTCGATAGATTTTCCTGTGAGACCAAACGGAGTTAAATCTACGAGCATGAGGTGGTTGTCTGTGCCGTCTGATACAATCTTGATGCCACGGCTCTGAAGACCCTTGCAAAGTGCCTGTGCGTTCTTTACAATCTGCTTCTGATACTCCTTGAACTCAGGCTGTAATGCCTCCTTGAAGCAGACTGCCTTTGCAGCGATAACGTGCATGAGAGGTCCACCCTGGATTCCCGGGAAAATAGCCTTGTTGAAATTGTACTTATCCTGCATCTCCTGGCTGCAGAGGATCATTCCTCCACGAGGTCCACGGAGAGTCTTGTGTGTAGTGGTTGTGGTGACATGTGCATATGGGATTGGGCTTGGATGAAGTCCTGCGGCTACAAGTCCTGCGATATGAGCCATATCAACCATGAGCACTGCGTCTACCTTGTCTGCAATCTCTCTGAAACGCTTGAAATCTATAGTTCTCGCATATGCAGATGCACCTGCGATAATCATCTTTGGCTTGCACTCAAGGGCGATCTCCTCTACCTTGTCGTAATCGATGAAGCCCTCGTCATTTACTCCATAAGGCACTACATGGAAATATGAGCCTGAGAAGTTGACCGGTGAACCATGTGTGAGGTGTCCGCCGTGGTCAAGATTCATTCCCATGATGGTATCGCCCGGCTTTAAGATGGCGAACTGTACTGCCATGTTGGCCTGAGCACCTGAGTGTGGCTGTACATTTACATACTCTGCGCCGAAAAGCTCCTTGGCTCTTTCTCTTGCAAGCTCCTCTACCTCGTCCACGCACTCACAGCCGCCATAGTATCTTCTTCCTGGATATCCCTCAGCGTACTTATTGGTGAGGATGCTTCCCATAGCTGACATAACAGCAGGGCTTACCCAGTTCTCAGAAGCAATAAGCTCGATGTGGCTGTTCTGGCGCTCAAACTCATCTGTGATGGCGCTCGCAATCTCAGGATCTTCTTTTTTGATGTCGTCAAGTGTATACATATATGTGTCTCCTTTTCTTTATTGCAAAATACTTGCATTATTTATCGCAATTATATGCTTTGCTGTGATTTATTACTTTGATGCGCTACCGCGCAAAAATAATCCTTGCTACAATTCTACTATTTAAAGCAGAAAGTAGCAAGGATTATTTGATATATCCTTCATATTTAATTCTAATAAGTAACTATACCCAAATCAAATAACTAAAATCACATATATGAATACATTTAAAAAATACGGTCATCCTATAAAAAAGGAGGTCTGAAAACATGACTACTGACCAAAAAGAAAAACGAAACGATGAATATAACAAATATGTAAAGCGCGTCACACCTACTCACTGCCTTTCTGCAAACATGCTAAAGGCATTTATACTCGGCGGCATCATATGCACTATCGGACAGCTCATAGTAAATACCTGCACACAATACTTTGGGTTAAGCAGCGACGAGGCTTCGGCCTGGTGCAGCATGATTTTGATTCTCATAAGCTGCGTACTGACAGCGCTAAACCTGTATGCACCACTCGCAAACTGGGGAGGCGCAGGCGCTCTCGTTCCTATAACAGGCTTTGCAAACGGAGTATGCTCGTCCTCATGTGAATTTCAGGTCGAAGGGCAGGTATTTGGCATAGGCTGTCAGATATTTAGGATTGCAGGTCCTGTGATACTGTACGGCATATTTTCAAGCTGGGTGCTTGGTGTGATATATCTTGTTGTAACGGGCTTGTGATTGATTAGTATTATGCATATACGTGTTACTTTGTCCATCCCTCAAATTATTTAGTAAGAGCCGATCTTGTGACCGGCTCCTATTCAAATCATTAATTTACTGTTCTGATGCTTCTTTTTTAGTTTTTCTTTTCTTTTTATAGATTACAAAACCTGTTGGTACGATTATTGCTGCTGCAACTACACCCAGCACACCATAAAACAGCGGCTTATTCTCAAAGAAAAGAATGAAAGCGTTTGATGAAACTGTTATACCCTTGTAAATAAAATCAGTTGTATTGGTTCCACCATCTGTTCCGATGGAGCAGTCTGCACAAAGTATTGCAACCTGCTGATTTACGCCCTCCGGTACCTTAAATTTAATCTTTCCATCATTTCCATTCAGGTACTTTGTAAGTTCATCGCCTGACATATCAGAAATGACTTTCTGTTCTTTTCCATCCTTGTCAAGTATTGTAACTTTGACATGTCCAAGCTTTCCTCCATCATCTGTAGGAACAAGAGTTACGTTCTGTGATGTTCCTCTGTAATTACCGTCTTCCTCAATTCCACTGATTGTGAAAGTTGGAGCTGTCTTATCAATTACAAAATCAGCTGAAACGTTTTTCAAATCACTATATGCCATTGATGTGGCTTTGTCCTCTGACTCAACGACGAGATTGTATTCACCTTCATCATCAAAAAGTGATTTATTTACAGCATACTCGTATCTGTACCAGCTTCCGTCTCCTCCTGACTCTGTTACCTTGTAGTCGTTACCTTCCTTAAGGGCATTGCCATTAAGCTTGATATTGTAGTTTAAGAGTTCATCAGCATTAGTCTCGTAGAATACGATATCCTCTGCAGTTTCCTGTACATAATAGTCATTAACTACATCCATTGAGTAATCATTTAATGCAAATGTTGAGCCATTTCTGTTGACAGAGAAATCAATGAGATTATCTCCATCCTGCAGGTTTACAGTTGAAGTTACTCCATCTTCATCAACAATATTTACAGTATCATAGGCATTTCCGGCCTTGTCTACAGCTGCACATCTGAGTGAGTACATTCCATCCTCCTCGAGGTTTCCATACTCAATCCTCTCTCCATTTCCAACGGATGAAGCGCTTCCTTCTATTTCTTTTGTTGCAAAAGAACCATTCTCATATACTACAGCTGTCAGTACCGGAGTAAATGTGCCAAAGTTGGTATCTGTGCATTCAATAGCAAAACCAATATTTCCATCAGTATTGTTTGCTGAATTAGGATTTATTCCACTTATTGTTATGGCAGGCTTTGTAAGATCAACGCAGAAGCTCTGATTCTCAAGGTCATTTGCCTTGTTTCCTGCCTTGTCTGTGTATGCAAGTGTCCATGTGTAAACAGCGTCTGATGCAAAACTAATTGTTGCCGTATGTGTATCACCGCTTCCTGACCAGCCACTTATTGTAGGCGCTGAAGCAGGATTTCCATTGTCTGTCGCATTCATTGTGAGGACAACTCTGCTTGTCTCAAAATTGTGCTCCTGAATTGTCACAGTAGCAGTTCTCTGCTCCTTATAAAAGCCAGCCTCTGCTGCATTATTATTATCATATGCTACTGAAATCACCGGAACAGTCTTATCTACAGTAAATTTTGTAGGTGCAAGTGAGTTACCATAATTGACATCACCGCTCTTGTTTCCTACGATATCCTCTGCTGAAATATTGAAGGTATAATCAGCATCGTTTCCATAGTATATTGTAGCAATATTAACTGTGTCATCTCCGTTTCCAGAGCCACCAACTGTAGTCCATCCTGATATAGAAGGAACACCTCCGGCACTGGCCTCTATTACAGGGATTACCTTTGCAGGGTCAAAGTTACGCTCAGTAACCTTAACTGTTGCTGTTCTTGACTCCTTAAAGTAAGTATCATCTCCAAATGTTGTATCTCCACTGTTATTATCATAGCTTACTTCAATCGTAGGCGCCGTGATATCAATCTTGATTACATTTGTTGTCTTATAAGTGTTTCCTGCATTATCAACAGCTGTCACTTCGATCTGTACATCATTACTGTTGTTTAATCCCGCATCAACTGTGAAATTTCTTGATACTGACTTAGTCAGATCATTCAGGCTTCCTGCTGTTGCAGTGTATGTATACAAATCTCCTGTCTGTGTCTGCTGACCCAGGCTTGTTACCTTGTATGATACACTTCTGATACCTGAAACAACACCTGTTGCTGCATTGTCCGATACTGACACGCCAACATTTACATTTGAAGCGTAGATGCCATTGATATCAGTCGGAAGTGTTACATTAATCTTCGGTGCCTGTGTATCAAGCACTGCTCCATTTGTGCTGACATATGATACATTTCCTGAATAATCTA
Organism: Agathobacter rectalis ATCC 33656; assembly: GCF_000020605.1. Taxonomy (NCBI): domain Bacteria; kingdom Bacillati; phylum Bacillota; class Clostridia; order Lachnospirales; family Lachnospiraceae; genus Agathobacter; species Agathobacter rectalis. The sequence continues at coordinate 1,029,289 of NC_012781.1, read as the reverse complement.
CAATCTTCAGATAGACAACATAGTTCATGTCATTTTCCGGTAAACTGATAGCATATGAGCCATCCTTACCAGTTGATTTCATCGGTGTCCATGATGTAACTCCTGACACATCCGCAAATACACCATCCTTGTTTGAAACGTTGTAGCTTACTTCTTTTACTCCGCTGAATTCATCTCTTACACTACCTGAAACATACATCTTTCCCTTAGAGAAACGCGAAATCTCGTATTTGCCACCATTTAAGATATTCTTCCAATCTGCAAATGACGTCCATGTAGTGTCAGTTCCCTGTGACAGATAATTATACTTCATGTTACCTGTTGGATTTTTCTTATCAATAATAAATGTATTAGATTTATTGATTTTGTATCCATCTGCTTTATTCTCAGCCAAATCCTGTGCTTCTACACGGACGGTATACTTATGATTATTGGTAAACGTAACAGTAAGTGTACTTACAGCATCTTTTCCGGCTCCAAGAGTCCAGTCACTATCCTTTACGATACCATTAGGAAGCTTATCACTATTATTGATATCAACTTCTTTTCCGCCATCCTCTGATACCCAGATATTTACAAGCTTCGGATTAAAGAATACACTGTTTTCCTTAACCGATACTTTAGCTGTACGCTCTGTATTGTAATACTCAGCACCATCAACTACACTGTATGCAGCCTTCTCAGTGGCATACTCTACATTAATCTCCGGCTTTGTTGTATCAATCCTGAATGTCTCATCTTTCTCATCATCCTTCAGGCTGACAACTGTCTCATTGTCTGCTGTGTCTATAACCTGAACATAGACATTGATTGCACCGAGATTATCTGCTGAATTAGCAAACTTATCCGATATTGTTATCGGAATATTCAGCTTGTCATTTGTTCCTGCCTGTTTTTCTGGGAGAATACTATTAACATTTTTATTTGTTGTATCAGCCCAGGTTTCCTCTGTCGGTACATCTCCGGCAGCAGTTACATAGTACTTGATTGATTTGATTCCTGATGTAGCATCATTTGCTGTTACATAAAGCTTCACATCTCTATTGTAGAAATGCTTTGCACCCTCAAAGCCACCCTTGTCACTAAGGCTGTTTTTCATTTCCTTGTCAAAGCTTATACCTGCTGTAGGATGTGTTGTATCAAACTTGATTGTCTGACTACATTCTGTCTTATTTCCTGCTTTGTCATACGTTTTAGTTTCAACATAAAGGTTCTTTGAATCATAATACGCATCTTTCGGAATTGTTATTGTTCCTGTCAGATCACCATTATCTGATTTCTGCAATGTATCAGAAGTTAATGTACCACTTGTCAGATTTTCATTTGAATCCTTGCTGGCTTTTACAATATATTCTACTTTATCAACACCTGATGTCGCATCTGATGCTTTTACACTAAATGTTGCACCGGAATTAAACCAGCCATCCTGGTTAGCACCAGCATTTACTGTCAAATCAGCAGTAGGGTTTGTTGTATCAAACTTAATTGTCTGACTACATTCTGTCTTATTTCCGGCAAAGTCATATGTATATGTTGTGATTGTCAAATTATCAGTATCATAATTAGCCGCATCAGGTATACTAATACTATCTGTATACTTTTTTACATCACTTTCAACACCGGTTATTAATTCTACCGGAGCATCAGCACTTTCTCCAACATAAGTTCCATCTGCTTTTTTGATTGTATAGCATACTTTTTCAATTCCTGAAGTATTGTCCTGCGCAGTAACAGTGAATGTAGCACCATTGGTAAACCACTTATCACCATCAACTCCATCTTGTAACTCCAATTTTGCAGTCGGAGCTGTAAAATCATACTTTGCTGTATCCGTTGTATCAGCTGATGACACAGACTTATTTCCAGCTACATCTATGGTATCTACATCAATCGTTAAATTATTAGAATCATAAGCTTTATCTTTTGAAATAGTTATATTTCCTACAACCTCTGTATAAGCTCCGGAAGCATCCAATTTCTTGTCTATAACATTTACCTTTCCGGTTTTCATTTTCTTGCCACCCAGGTAAATATAATAATTAATAACCGGATTTTCATTTTCTGCCTTAATACCACTTGTTACATCCTTTGCCACAACAGTATAAGTCAAGGTATCTTTATTCCAGCCTTTGCTATTATCTAACTTCAAGTTCTCATCATCTCGGGTGATGGTAACTGTTGGAGCCTGTTTATCAATATTGATTATTTTTTCAACTGTTGAAGAGTTATTAGCCCTGTCATAAACTGTTATTGTAGCCTTAAGAGCCTTTGTATCGGCTGCATAATAATCACTCTTTTTAAGATCAAATACTGTTGAATCATCATTCAAGGTTCCAAGCTTTGTGTCTTTCAACTTGACAGTACCAGTAGCTGTTCCATTGTCTTTCAGCCCTTCAAGCTTATACTCATATCTGTCAATACCGGAAAGATTATCAGTAGCCTTTACTTGTAAACAAACCTTTGATTGTTTCCACAAATCTGCATTTTCGTCTTCAAGCTTATTTTTATCACTATCTACTATATTGACTTCTGTGATTTCAGGTGCTTCGTTATCGATTATAGCACCTTCTGTACTTATATATTTTACATTTCCACTGTTATCTACAATCTTTATATATACTATATATTTATTATAGGACTTGTCTAACGACTCACAAAAGCTGTATCCATCATCTGATTTATTTATTTTAATTTTTTCCCAATTACCAGCAGATAAACCGTTTAACTGCTGCTCTGATAAAACTGTATCCGTATCCAGTTTATTTACATAATAGCTGACTGTCCATATGCCGGAATTTCCGTCAGTCACACTACCTACGATATCCAACTGATTTTGTTTAAAAATAGATATTGCAGGGAATGAGTTTAATAGAATTTTCCACCAGTTACCAATTGCATTTGTTTTATCTGTTGAGAACTGGACTTTTCCAGCTGGAGCATCCTCATCAATATAGAATTCCTTTGATTTGCTATCAGCTACAGTAGCTTCCTCCGTTTTATTTCCTGCTAAATCCTTTGACGAAGCTTCAATTTTGTAAAGATGATTACCTGTAAATTTAAGCTTTGCAGTATATGAACCATCTTTATTGTCAGTCCAGATTTCATTATCTGTTTTTACAATAGCAGCACCTTGTACTTCTGCCTTGTTATCTAATATATTTACTGCCTTTTTATTATCAACCGCTACTTTAATTTGAGTAGCATTTTTGTTAAAAGAGGCATCTGTTACAGTAATCTGTGCATATCTGTCATGGTTGTAGTATTCTACCCCATCCTTTAACTGTGAATAATTATCATTAGTTGTATTTTCATCAGCTGAAGAATATGCAATACCTACAGTTGGTGCAGTCTTATCAAAGTGGAATTTTTTATCATCAGAAAGTGATGTGATGTTTTCATTTCCTGCTTTATCCGTCACCTTGACATACACATTTCCTGCATTTGTGGTATCTGCAAATGGTATTGTTACACTCTTAGCATCAGCTCCAAGATTTTGAACATTTTCAGCATCCCAATTGAAATTCTTAATGTCCCATCCAGAAGCACTTGTCACATCATCTGTGAGATAAACTGCTTTTATATCAGCGATGCCTGAAAAATTATCAGTAGCACTGATATCTACAGATATTTTATCAGTAAAATAATATTCACCTTCATTACTATTCAATGACAGATCCGCCTTAGGCAGTTCTGTATCAAATTTGATTATCTTAGTCTGTGTATCAGATCTAAGACCTGCATTATCGTATGCTGTAACATTAACCTTGATTTCTTTATTGGCAAATTTACTTGCCTGTAATGTAATCAGATAGCTTCCATCAGCATTAGGATTAACTGTTGTTTCTTCAAGAAGCGGCTTATCTTTTTCATCTGTCACTGTATACTTAACAGCCGCAATCTGCGAACCAGCATCAGACGGTGAAGCTTTAATTTCCACATCTTTTTTGTTTATCCAGTCTGCATCATTATCCTTTGCTATGGAAAGTGTAGGTTTTACACTATCATAGTTGTATGCTCCACTTACTGTTCCCTCATTGATATAAGATACAGTTTCATTTTCTGAATTTTTCTTTTCCTGTCCAATAACAAGAGTAAATTGATTTTCGCCCTGTGTGATACCATTGGCATCTATAGCAATTTCTTCTACAAAGCTGCCATCAGAATCTTTGATTTTATAACCATCTTTTGCCTTGATTTTAGTCACTTCTGAATACCAGATTTTTCCATCTGAAGCAGTATTTGATGTTCCAACTACCTCACAATATTTTCTAAAATCATCGTAAGCATATGGCTTTATTGTTGTAGTATATGTATTCTCTGTGCTGTTATATTTATCATCCTCTGCAATAGCGGCCTTGATTGTAACTTTTACTCCATCGGCACTGTTATTATAGCTCTTTGCAGTCCATTTACCATTGTTTGCAAAATCAGCATCCTGTGTGATGTAATCTTCTCCTTTAACCACACTATAAGTGATTTTTCCTTTCGCATCATTAGCACTTGATTTTGCTATTGTTGAAATCTCATCGCCTACATAAACCTCTGCATTTTCATCAGTAAATGAAAGTGTCTGGTCTAATTTTGCAATTGTTACATCAGACTGTGTGATTGTCTTATAACTATCACCAACAGATAGTGTAGCCGTAAAAGAAACTTTTCCGGCTTTCTTTATAGTTACTTCACCAGTAGTTTCATCAACAGCTGCAGTTTCCTGATCTGAAGATGCATATTTAACAATATTATTACCCGCGCCATTCACAGCAAGTGTTTGAGTAGTACCTGGTTTCCAGTCATTAAAATTTGTGGAGAAAGCAAACTCTTTATATGTGTCCTTAACCATTGCAACCTCTGTATAAACTGGACTGTAAGAAGCCTCCACAGCAGTGCATTCCTTCTTCCAGAAAAGATATCCATCAGAAGATATATCCACAGAGTAATTACTGTCCTTGACAAGATCTGTCACATCAATTTTTATGCTATTGAGTGCTACAGGCTTAGCATCCTGCTGTTCATCTGCCTGTCCGACAGGCTCATTTGAATTGTCAGAGCCACTTTCTGAGCCTATATTTTCAGTATCCTTGCCAGCAGCATCATCCTTACCGGTATCAGTATTACCCGGATTGTTATTACCTAAATCGGTATTACCTGAATCGGTATTATCTGGATTTTTATTATCTGGATTTGTATTTCCAGAATCAGTTTGTGCCTCAACCACTTCGGTCTTCACAAACTTTTGGTCAACTTCCTTTCCGGTACTGTCAGTAACAGTTACCTTGATATCATCTTTCTTGGTCCATTCCGAAGCACCTGTCACCTTAAGGTAGATAGCACCATTTGTATCATTCGCTTCAACTATCGTGAAGTTTGCCGGCAAAATGGTGACAACCATAAGTAGGGCCATTAAAAAGGCCATCATGCGTTTTCTCATGCTACTCACTCCTTTGCTTTAAATTATTTCATCTGTATGTATAAAGGTAATATCCTCTAATACCATAAACTGATTGAGAACCGTAGTATCGCTTGGATTCTGTGGCATATTTGAGGAAAGTACCGTTGTTTCCCCAACATTCTGCTGACTGAGAACTGTTGTCTCATTTGAGTAATTCTGTTCAAGAACCATCGTCTCATTACTTTCATTATCTGTATCCATTCCAACAGATGCCTGCTGTTCTAGCTTCATAGTGCTGATTTTTTCTGTATGAACCCCAAAACCGCTTGTGATTCCACGTCTTTGCAAATTTCCTGACGGAGTCATTTTATCTGTCAGTCTGCCTCTTTCCAGATTAACTGCACTTGCCTTATAAGCTTTTCCACCGGAGGCTTCATTCTGCTTTCTAATATTTTCAATTGCCTTTTTTGCATTTCTGCCTGTTAAATCACCAATTACATTTGGAATTTTAAGTGTAATAAATAGTATCACTGAAACCACAAACATTACAGCACACGATATGGCACCCACGATAAAAATCAGCCTGTAAATATCATATGTCATTCTTTCTCAGCCTCCTTTACCGTGTTTATCTTCTGCTTTGTCGACTCGATGTTGTCCTGAAGCTTCTTCATATCATCTGCAATAACCGATTTGTCAACCTTAGTCGAACTGTCTGAAATATCATCCAAAAGTGCAATCACATCATCCTTGGATGTCACCTCCAAAAGCGGAGAAATATTGTTGTTTATAATATCATCTACTTCATTCCACACCTGAAGCTTTGAATCCACACTGTCAAACTGTTCCGATTCCTTTTCCAGCTCTGTAACCTTTTTCCAAAGATTTGCATACTCATCATACATCTTCTCTGTCTGCTTAACCTTTGCTCCACCATACTGACTTATGAGATCCAGACAATCGGAAATATCACAATATATCTGTGCAACAGGATATTTCTGCACAGCATCCTTGTACCACTTGGCGGCATTGGCATATCTGTCCTTTTCCACATTTATATCATAGTAGAAAAGAAAGCTCTCACCATACTGATAGCAGACCTCCTGATACCCGTCAGGATTTTTCTTTTTCAAATCCGAAAGCACATCATACGTCTGCGAATATCCGTCACTGTTTTTTCTATCCAGTCCGACCTGTATCTTTGCAAGTATGTTTGCCTCATCCTTGTCCAATACAAAATCACTTGTAAGCATATCATTCAGCTTCAGATATGCATCTGTCCTGGTAGGGTCTGTAATTATCGCATTGTAATAGTCCTCATAAGTACCTGCCGTTTTCAGAATGTTATCATAGTTTTCACTTTTTTTATTCTCGGCTGAAACATATCCCCATATAGAGGTTGCTCCCAAAATCACTGTAATTACCGATGTAGTGATAAAAGCTGCAAGCTTTCTTTTTTGTTTTTTTCTATATATATCATCTATCTCATCATAGTGCTCAAGAGCATACATCAGCTCTGCCGCATTCTGATATCTGTTAGCCGGATTAGGCTGTGTACACTTTAAAATGATTCTTTCAAGTCCACCTGACAAGCTTGGGTTTATCTCTCTGATTGGCCTGATTTCATAAGGTGGCTCACATGGGTTTTTCCCTGTAACCAGATGATATAGTGTAGCACCAAGACAATAAATATCTGTTCTGCCATCCGTCTGTCCCATTCCTCCAAACTGCTCCGGAGCTGCATATCCCATAGTTCCGAGACATGTCGTATCAGCCAGATTTTTTTCTTTAAACTCTCTTGCTGTTCCAAAATCAATAAGAGTGATATTGCCATCAGGTTTAAGCATAATATTGGCAGGCTTCATGTCACGATATATGATAGGTGGATTCTGTGAATGCAGATATCCAAGTACATCGCACAGCTGCTTAGCCCAATGAATCACATCATCCTGAGGCAATGCGCCATACTCTTCAATAGCCTTGCTAAGTGAATTTCCCTGTATGTAATCCATGACAATCAGGAATCTGTCGTCATCCTCTATGACGTCCACAATATCCGGCAGATAAGGATGATTAAGTTTTTTTAGCATGTCTGTCTCAGCCACAAGACTCTGCTTCACAACCTCAAAATCCTTTACACCGTCTTTTCGTACCTCTTTAATAGCCCACTGCTTATTTGCTTTTTCGTTCATAGCCAGGTAAACGATACTCATCCCACCATGGCCCACTTCATTCAGTATCTTGTATTTTCCATCAACAAGAGAACCAATCTCAAGCATAAACTTTCCTCCTACTGTACCTTAATCAGCGCTGCTGTGATATTGTCTCTCTCCCTACGCTGCATGTTGAGTTCTATCAAAGAACGAAGCTGCCTATTCATCACATCCCTGTTTGTCATAAATGATGGTCTGATTGCCTGATAAATCTCATCAGATGTAATCTCATGTCTGAAACCATCCGAACAAAGCAGAAACTCCGTACCACTTTGCACATCTCCAAAAAACATGTCAGGATTAACAATCTCAGAAGCACCCACACACTGTAAAAGCACATTTCTGCGCGGGTCTGTTTTAGCCTGCTCTATTGTCATATGACCCAGCTCTATCTCTCTACCTACAAATGTCTGATCCTTAGTAAGCTGTATGAGCTTATCATTTACAAGATATGCTCTTGAATCACCGACATTCATCAGATAGTATCTCCTGTCAGTAACAAGAAGCGCTACTACAGTGGTTCCAAGATTAACGCCCTGACCTGCTCCATACTGTTTGATTTTTTGATTCTGATTTGCTACTATACTCTCCCACTGTGCCCTGATTACAGAATCCTCAATATATCCGGGTCCATTCTGACAAATCATCTGCAGATCATCGTTGACCCACTTATCAAATGCTCTTATGACCGTAGCACTGGCAAGCTCACCCTTCGCAAGACCTCCCATACCATCACACAATACTGCAAAAACCATATTCCCAAGATTGGTAAAAATACGTTTCATCATTATGCTGTCCTGATTTGTTTTCTTGACTGTTCCCACATCTGTCTGGGCTGCAATTTCGTAATCCATGCCATTTCCTCAATATATGTAATATTTATCCTGTGATTTTTTTTATTAGTACATGAAAAATTCAAAATCCTCATTCGCCAGTCTGATTTTCGTTCCATGCTCGATTTTAGTCTCCACATTGCTCTGAATCATTGAACCATTCACATATGTATGGTTTGTTGAATTGGTATCAACAATATAAAACTCATTGTCCTTGTTAATGATATTTGCGTGGCTTCTGCTGACCGCTGTATTGTCACTCACAAAATAATCCACATAGCTTCTTTCTTTTCCTATTCTAAATACCGGCTTGTTGAGTTCTATTCTCTCATTATTCTTTATTCGAAGCAGATAAGGCTTAATAATCTGAGCCTGTGATGTTCCCAAAACAGTGGTCTCTCCAGCCTCTGAACCGACTCCAAGCACTGTAGTCTCTCCAAAATTACCGGCCTTTGTCATGTTCTCCAAAATCTGTGGTGGAACTGATGGATTTCCGGTCATGCCTGTATTTGCATTTTGATTCTGCACCGGCTGTGGCTGAACCTGTTGCGCCGGCTTTTGCTGTGCCTGTGGCATCGGTTGCGGCTGTGCAAACTGATGCTGTGGCTGATTTGACTGTGTGAACTGTCGCTGTGGCTGTACAAATTGTTGTTGAGGCTGCTGTGGCATTACATTTTGTGGCTGTGCCTGTGCAGGCTGTGGACGCTGCTGTGGTGGCTGGCCTGGGATGGCGAATGAAGTATTTGATGCCTTCACATTTTGACCAGGCATTGCTGCTCCGTTTTTTTCTGCTTCCTTTTGAGCCTTTCTTTGGGCTTTTTGTCTTTCGTAAATCTGCTTATTTTCTTTACTGTAATGTGTCAAAAGTCCAAACATGGACATCTGCTTCTCACTGGTTGTTTCCACATATGTACCTGAAATATTCGTCCCCATCTGCACATTATTATTAATTCTATTCTGGTTTTGTGGATTCATATTAGGTACTGCAAAATTCACCTGATTAGGCTGTACCACATTATTTGCAGATTGTGTTTCACGCTGTGATTGCATTTTCCCCTGAGATGGCATATTTGTCTGTACCTGTGTATTCTTTAGCTGATTCATAGCAGGCTGCATAGGTTTAGGCTGCTGACTCTGTGACTGGCTCTGTGGTTGAACCGGTTTTTGCTGACCAGCAACAGCCTTTGAAGCTGCAATATTTAAATTATCAGCATCTATGTCCATCAGGAGCTTTTCAAAAGCATCCACAGAAAATACAGGTGTACTATTCAGATAATTAATAATCTGTGCAACATAATCGCAATTCTCATTTTGGTCAAACTGTGTACTAAACATTATCTGCTTAAAAAACATAGGAATATTAACAGACTCATTCTGTCTGACCAAAGGAAGACATACCAGCATTGCATCACACTTTGACACATCAACATAGATATGTTCCAAATCAATCAACAGGCTTCTCGCATCAATCATATATTCCTCTGTTGATTTAATTGCCTTTAATACGCTGATAAACACACCTAGTAATCTCTTCTTATTTACAACTCCTGATAAAAACTCTTTTGCTGACACTTTTGCAGAAATATTATATTTAATAAATCTATCAGTATCTGACTGGGTGAACAGAGTCGGAACAATTCCATCTATCTTATTATTAGTAATCATTCCAAGGCTCATTGTATCCACATTATCCGAAGCTCCTATTTTATATACCAGATAAGTATTGTTTCCTTGATTTTCATATGTAAAACTCATGCCTTTGTCTCCTTTGTTCTATGATTCATGATTGTATAAATATAGTGTCAAAACCTGCCATTTATCATCCGTCTTAACAAATGTCTTGCCCTGTTCATTGAAATCGCACGCATCATCAAATCCTGTCTCAATGACCTTATTCCCCTTTTCATCCACATAGCCCCAGCCATTTGAAAATCTGACGGCCGCCAATCCGTTTGAAAAGCTATGAGCCTCATTAAATTGAGGCTTAATCACCTGTTTACCATCCTTATCAACAAATCCCCATTTGCCGTCCACACATACTGCGGCATATCCATCATCTGCAAATAGCCGTGCATCATCAAATTTAGTTTTTACAACCTTATTGCCTTTAGAATCAAATAAATAATAATATCCATTCTGCTTTGCAAATACCCTATCGTTTCTACATACTATTCCTTTACTGTCCATAACAACCGAATCATATTTATCTTTTGTCACTTTCTTTCCTTTGGTATCAATAAGGCTCCATTTATCATCAGACTTGACAGCTGCTACTCCATTTCCCATGGCTGAAACCTCATCATAGTCACCAGCTATCTTTTTCTTGCTGTCCAGACTGTACAGGCTCCATTTTTTGCCATCATTTACAGGAAAAATATTATCCATTGACATATATCCCAGCTTCTCAATATTGTCGACAAAATCAATGACTATCTTTCTGTTGCCCTCGTTGTCTATATAAAATGCCCTGCCTTTGTCATCTATAACAGGTGCAACCTCTTTAGCAAACGCTCCCGCCTCTTCAAATTCGGATTCTATTACACGATGCCCTTTGCTGTTCAGATAGCCCCACTTTTTTTCTTTCTTTACTGCTGCATAGCCATTACTGAACTCCTCTACCTGTGCATATTCACCTTCGAGATAATACTCATATTTGATATCTGAAATAATCTCTTCAATCTTCTTTGATGAAATTTTCAGTCCATCCGCTTCATCCTTTATCCTGAAACAAGAGGCATAGTCTTTCTGCTCCAAATACACCTGAATCAAAAACTCATATCCCACCTGTTCCTTGGGATATTCACTTATGAGAGACTCTCCCCATTTGGCAGCTGTTCTTAAATCCTCCGCTTCTATATACATCTCTCCCAGCTCTGCCCGAAGCTTCGCTGAATCTTTAAGCTTTAAGGCATCAAGATAGTCCTCCTCTGCATTCACATAAACCTCAAGCTTCCTATTCTGTCTGGCCTGAGTTATATCATTATCATATTGTTTATTAATTTTTTCTCTGTCACTGTATGTTTTATATACAGAGCCTCCTAACAATGCTACAAGCAATATAGGTACTAAAAATTTATAATTCTTCATTGTATATCCTCTACATTCCAGTCAAAAATATTGATAACCACGTTCCTATAGCAAGAGCCGGACCAAATGCCATTGCATCCTTTTTGCCTTTTCTTTTTGTAATAAGAAAATAAATTGCTGTGATAAATGATAAAACAAGAGAAAGAAATATAGCGCTCCATATTCCATCAAGCCCAAGCAATAGCCCCATAACCACAAACAGCTTTATATCCCCGGCACCAATCGACCCCCTGATACATATCTTGCAAAGCAAAGAAGCTATAAACAGGGCTGCCGCTGCAATAAGCGAAGAAATGATATTGGCAACAATAAACTGACTGCTACATATCAGCTCAACAAATATACTTAACACCCAGTATACAAGTCCTGTAATAATATATTCATTTGGAATCCTTAGCTCCGTGAAATCAACATATGCAACAGATGCCATAATTGAAAGAAGTGCTATCATCCTAAAATTCTTATAAATTGCATTATCGTGATAAAAGAACTGAAGCATACATGCATCTATCATGACAAGAAACATACCTATAATACAATAGACAATAAGCTTTTTACTCTTTTTTTCTTTATTTCTGATCAGTATATAGATACTCACTCCACATAGAATAATTGAAATGAGTATCATTAAAATATCATTTGTTTTCATAATTCCTAATCCACCTATTTTTTCGCACTAACTCCCTTGCCCCACACATCGGTTGATGCACTCTGACAAAATCTGATGGTGATATCTGTATTAAGCAGATTGACAACCTTCACATCATATGAGCAAGTCAACCTTAGGGCATTACTTGATTTGCCATCCGTTGATACCAAGAACTCCGTGCCAGCAAACGAAAGCCCATCCAGACCATCCTTTACATGATACTGTTTCAAAAAAGCGTTGACATCCCCACCATTTGAATCCTTAAGATTCTTCTTCATAAAAGCTCTTCCCATAGACTGTGCCAGATATGACTTGCCTGCAGACGAACCCTCATTCAATGCAAGCATACCCATACCCTTTACAAAACCCATAGGATCTTCTGCCAAAGCATCTCCATAGTCATTAATATTGGCAGCCAAATCTGATGCTCCACCCTTTGTCTCATCATAAGCGGTCATTAGACTTTCAAAATCAGAAGAGCCATTCTCTATATCCGACAAGCTGCTATCTATATCCGATATTCCTGTCATAATCTTATCCATACCATTTAATGTATGCTTTGCCAATGCCCTACTGCTTGAAGCCGCATTGCTTGCCGCATTGTCCACCGAATCAATACCAAACTTATAATACAGATAGGAGTACTGCGAGATATCTGTCGCCGCACTGTTTAACGCTATGCTCATCTTTGCCTGTATGTAGCATATATCAACTATCGAATAGATGATGTACAACAGGAAAATAAAGGCAGTAAACGAAATCGTTGCCTCAACAACAATAGCTCCTCTTTCATCCTTTATACGTTTTCTCATGATATTCTCCCTTTAAATATAGATTTTCATATATACTATTTTCCTACTTCAATTACTGTTTGTCAATAATTACTTTACTATTTGTTAATGTAATAATAATATTTACTAATTACAATTTAATAATTTTCAATTTTAACAAAAAAAAGCCACCACACTACTAATATAGCATGGCGACTTCCTATGATTCATAGTATTAATATTTAATTAATTAACATATTGTAAATTATTCTACTGTATATGTAAGATTATTACTTTCCGCATATTCTTTTGCATACTGTTCAGCATATGAACCTGCTTTTACAATAAGGTGAAAATCTCTTAAATGCATTTCAGTAACACTTTCTGGTATTTTTAAATCCATACCAATATTTTTAGATGGTGCATCAACCGTATTATTTATGTCATCTTCGCCAATCTTTTGAAGTCCATCATTAAGAGTAACTTCCTGTATATTCGTATTAAGAAACGGATTACATCCAATCGTTTTAACAGAATCACCTAAAACAACATATCTTAAATTTTCACAATTTCCAAATACTCCCTCACCTAAATCCTTTATATTATTTCCAATTTTGATAGCAACTATATTCTTATCGTTAGCCAAAGCATACGTTCCTAAACTAACAACTTTTTTTCCATTTATTTCATCTGGAATAACCATTATCGGATCTTTTCCAATATACTTCTGTATTACTATTTCATCTGAGTTGTCAATTAACTCAAAATCCTCTGCCGGAGTCTCATCATGGCTCATCAAATCGTCCATTGTGATTTCATCTGCTGATTTATACTTCGTATCTTTCTTATCATTATCGGACTTACTGTCACTTGATGTATCCTTCTGACTGTCATGAACTGTTGCTGTTTGTTTGTCTGTCCTACCTGCATTGTCTGATGACGACGAACTGCCACAACCTGCTGATGACACAGCCATTGTAAAAATCATTCCTAAAATCAATAGTCTCTTTTTCATTTCTTTCTCCTTTAATAACCTCTGATTGTTTTTATATTATATGTGCACCAGTCAGTACTGCTGCTATCATACAAATCTGTATAATCACTATATAGTGGCAGTGTAATTAGTAACGGATCTACTTTCAGTTTTGAATCAAGTTCAAAATAAGTTTTTGAGTTTTCCAGTTTGTAGCCACTATCCTTCGTTATTTTTCTCATGTTTGCTTGAATTACATCTGCACATCTAAGTGTCATTGATTCCCCAATGTCGGATTGCATACCACACACTATAAAAATACACAAATAATCGCTGTAACGCAATCCGTTATCACATGAATTAGCAAAATTACCAAATTTAGTTTCTACAATACTCAATATATCTGATATGCTTGTATTTCCAGATTGTGCATTTGTTCCATAATCTAAAGATATCTGCCACATTTCTGCTTTTGTTTTATAAAGTTCAACCGAAAAACCTGCTTCAAGTCTATTTAAATCATTTGAAGTCTCAAAAACCGTTAACAAAGCTATAAGAACAGCCTTAACTGCCATCTTGGGTATAACTCCCTGTGTAGCATACATTATAGCCTCGCCAACAGCATTAATTGCTTTTCCTGTTTCACTTCCTTTATTCCAGAAATGTTCAAAGGCTGATATAAGATTCAACACATATCTAATCTCATATATCTGTCCATATGCAGCATTTATATTCTCATTATTATTTTCGTGACCATACAAAATGTACTCTAATTCACAACCATATGCAGCATTATTTTCCTTACAAAGCCTCTTATTGGTAAGTGATTTATTAAAGTAATCCTTATATTCATCACTATTCCACTTATCATTTACAGAATTATATTTATCATCCATATTTTCTTTTGTCAATGTGGACACATCAAAACCCTGGTCTTTTAAAATGTCATACCTTCCCTCATTATCTATAGTAGAGTAAGACAACATTTCCATTATATAAGTAGACAAATATAAGTTATCTCGAATATTTTCAAAATTTCCACCTGTCAGATTTTTTAATAGACTCACAAAGCTATTGAAAAATGTTGTATTTCCAAATGTTTTATTTATTGTGTCAATCTCTCGCGCTATATTCTCTGCATCTTCATGTGGATTTTTTCTATTCTTAGCATTTTCTTTTGTTTTTTCCTGACTGCCTGTCGCTTTTCCTTTTTCATCATCATATTTCTTTATTTCATCTTCACTAGCTGAACCGAACTGTTCTTGCCAAAACTGATACACACCAGGTATTGCAACTGTCTTTGAGTTAGCGACATCAAGCAGTAAATTATGGTCATCATTGCTATTTATGCTCGCAAGACCCTCGGTTCCTGTTCCCTGTGGCGAGAACAATGATGAAAATGTAGAATCCGCATAGCTTGAAAGCTCTGAATTCGTAGTCCTTTTATTTATCTCGCTTTCAGTAATAACCATAGAGCCTGCATTTTTGAACTGATCATATGTAGATATATCCTTGACCTTCTGATTACCATATTTGAAGCTATCTATGGCTGCTATCATCGAATCAATCTGTGACTTTATATTCTTAAGTCTGTTTTCTAAATCTATAATTGACTGTTCAGTTATATTTCCGGCTGCTTCGCTAGCCTTAATACCTGCGATTTCATCTCTGTCACCTTCTGCAAGGTCTGAATCAGTGCCATCTGCCTGATTACTCCAATCATTGAGTTTTTGGGCATAATCAGCTGCATCATGCTTCAGTGTCTCAAGTGACTCTATATCCTTACTCGAATCTCCGTTTATCGCTATGTTTAATACATCTGAATAGTGCTGCAGAGTGTTTCTCTTTTCAATTAGATTCGTTGATATATCAGCAATTCTATTTACAATTATAGTACTTCTATCGCTTAATGTCAATGACGTTGCTTCTATATTATATATATTATTGCTTGATATACTCTCAAGCCTGTTTACTAATACGAGATAGCTGTCACTGCCATTTGTCCCCCCTGCTGTCAGATATTTTGTCTGTCTGTTCTCCACCTGTTTCTTATATGATTTGTATGTAGTATCATAGTCATCTGGTAAGTCATTTCCCGGAGTACACTGCATCATGGCATTGAGTGCACAGTAGCTCTTTATCATTTCATCTGCTTTCTTATTCAGATTAGTTCGATAATCATCACTGCCACTTACCGTGACACTGTAGGCATCTGCAGCATGCTTCCAATACTGTATGTCATTTGTAACACCGGATGAATACGATATGCTATTGTTCACAGCATTGGTGAAATCATTCTTTGCTTTGTCAAATGCCTTTATTTTCTTAGAGATATCGTCAAACTGTTTTGTCAGTTCGGTGCCATCTATGTAATATGTATCATCGTCTTTTCTTGAATGGCAGTTTACATAATATGTCTTGCCATCATACTTAGCTTTATAGCATTTTGTAGAGCTTTTTGTGTAATTATACTGATTCAGTGGCACCTGTGCCCTGTTAAAAACCACAAGACCCGATGTGTTATACAGATTGGTAATCATCAGCTTATTCAGCTCACGATACTGTTCTCTGGCTGTCTGCATGGCATCACGTGTACCTGTGAGCAATGAATTGCTTGGCTGTGGATTTCCATAAGAATAATTGTCAAACAGATACTTATATGTATTGTAGCTGTCACGCATCAGCTTCTCGTCAGCTTTACAATAATCCTGTTTTTTCTCCACCAGCGGTTTATTCTCATCACTTTTTAAGACATCATCTATACCGGGAATACTCTTATTCTTTATTTTATCGATGGCAGTCTGTGTGATAGCTATAGGTGCTCTGTATTTCATGAAGTCCACTATCTGCGATTTAAGCATAGTGGCATTAGCCAGATTGGCTCCATCTACGGCTTTTATAGTAGTTGAGTCATCGCCGTCATCCGTTACCCTGAGATAGTCACTGGCTTTTGAATCAGCACCTATCATAGCGCTGAACTCTCCTACCAATGTGTTCATCTCATCCTTAGACAAATTCTGTGATTTGAGTGCATTCTTGTAGCACTTTATTGAAGCATCATAGAATTCATCTATATTCTGGCAGGATGCTACCATACCATACCAGTCATTCAAATCAGCGTCATAATGTGTCATAAGTGAATTAAGTGCCATATCAGCTGCCGATTCAGCCATAGACTTGGACAGGTACACTCTGCCCACATCCACAAATATACTGGCCACCAGCATACACGGCACCAGAATGATTACGAGAAATACTGACACAGCACCTCGCTCTCTTTTACTAAATCCATACATATTCATAACTCCTATTTACTCGTCCACTCAGTTATCTTCTCTGCCAGTTTGCCTGCCGGCTCAGAGATATCATGATTTTTATATCTCTGCACAAGATCCTCTGCAAAATCTACAGTCCGGATAAACTCCGGCACATCAGATACCGGCACATCAGTATGTGTGGCATACGATATATTGGTAAACTCATCCTGTCCCAATAACCTGATTGGCATTTTTATCTTATAGGATACATCCACATTTACCTTTGAATATATCACTTTACTTTCAAATTTAAGTCTGTCAATGGAAATACTCGGCTTCATCCCTGTAAAGAATCCGGTGCCTATCTTTCCCACATTTTTATTTATTTCACTCTCTATGTCACCCTCAGTATCTCTGAGACTGCCTGTAAGGTATCTATATGGCTTCAGACTAACTGAATTAAAATCCGGTATGCTGCCAGACTCAATATCATCAAGCATAGGATCGGCACACTTTGCAGCACCTTCAAGCACTGCTGATACCACTATATCCTCCACCTTACATTTCTGCGTATATGCATTTCCTACAAACAGCATAAAAAATATAGCCAGAAACATTGTTGGAAACACAATAGAAGCCTCCACTATCAATGCTCCGCTTTCATCTAAAAGTCTTTTCATAATTTTCACTCACATTCGAATTATTTTGGGTATATATCAAAAGATATATACCCAAAAAGCTTTCTAATTGTCTGTTATTCTCCCTTTTCAACTGCTTTAGTAGCATTACCGCTTATTGTTTTGAACAACGAATCTAAAAGATCATGGATCTGATCCTTAAAGAATAGGGCAAGTAATACAGCTATTCCGATAAGGACAACTATAGAGACGATATTTACATCTCCCTCTTCATCGCACATGAACTTACTAAATGCAAGCCTTGCCTTAAGTCCTAAATCATTCATTAATAACCACATAAACGTTTCCTCCTTTCGTGAAATCTATAAACAATCAGATTACTCTGATTCTCTACCTAAGCTCCAATGTTTGTAAATATCGGGACAATAACCATAATCAGGATTCCCATAAACATAAGAAACATTGGGATGAGAAGCTTGCTTGATGCTTTCTCTCCCTCTCTTTTTACCAACTGTCTTTTTAGGTTCCAGGTCTCTGCACTCTGCTCCTGTAAAAGGGCCGTCAGCTCACTGTTTCCCTTTTCGATGCCCTGTATGATAGTAGATGCGAATTTTTTTATCTCAGGTATGATACATCTGTTTCCAAAATGATATATAGCTTCAGTCTCAGAGACTCCATTTTTCATCTCGTCAACTGATATCTGCATTTCTTTATATAATGTAGTATTGCCATTATAAGCTACATCTGCCCATGCATCCCTCATGATAAGACCTGCATTAGTCAGAAGGGCAAGCTTTGACACAACATTTGAGAAGTCGGACAGCAGTTCCTCTGAACGTTTCTTAATCTTGTCACTGGCTGATGTTCCATAATAGTAAAATGCCACAAAGGCGAACATTATAAATATCGCAACAGCTGCCATACTTCCTGCCAGCCCATACATGGCAAATGACATGGTAAATAATGTATACCCTAAAGTAACCTGCTGTGCTCTGGTGACTCTGATATAGTAATCAGCATACTTGTCATCCTTGAGCACCGATATCTCTTTCCTTAGCCTTCTGTCGTATTTGGTTCGATAATTGTACTTAATGAGTTCAAGCAGTTCATATCCCACAAAATAAATATCCTTTAAAGGATATTCTTTCTCATCCAACCCTTGAAAAAGTGTGGCATTTTTCTTTCCTTTAAAAAACAGGAATATCCAAAAAATTGTAAATATCAAGCCTAATATCCAGCATATATAATCTAATATTCCAAACATAACTAAATCTTTATCTCCAATACTTTTCTTCCTATAAAATATGCTGCCACAAATATGATTACCGCTACTGTTGTCGCCATGATACCTGATGGAGACACAAAATTCTCAGCAAAATCCGGACTCATCAGCTTCATCATTCCAATAAGACCTATCGGCATGATAAGCATCACATTCTGCTCTGTTTTGTTTGCTGTAACAACGGTTTCTATATCCTCTGCTATCTCCATTTTGTCATTCAAAATTTCATATGTAGACCTGACTGTATCCTTGATATTTCCGCCCTTCCTATAACATATCTGAAAAACCTTGGCGAAACTCTCTATATCCTCATTGCCGCTTCTTTCCCCAAAATCAAGAAGTAGGTCTTCAATATCAATATTATTATCCATACCTGACAATAAAAGCTCCAGTTCGCTAATAATATAAGCCCCATCCTCATACTGCATCTTCATATCGTCATACACACTTCTGAATGAATCTATAACATTTTTACCGGCTCCCAGAGATGTACTAAGTGCCTCTAACATATCTCTAAACTGTTTATTAAGCTGATTTTTCTGTTTCTTAATAATAGACTGTATCCTGACCGGAATATACAATTTAACAGCTATAACGCCAACTATTACCGGAATAATTACATTTAAACAATATGTAACTGTAGTTGCCTGCCCATATTCATCTTTTCCTATACCTCCATAGAATAAATATCCGATGCACGCTCCTATCACAAATGCAATAAGTACATTGATAATTTTCTCTGGAACAGACATATAATAGACCTTGTAATTATATGTACTTGTATTTATCCGTGATGTATAGTATTGTGGTTCCAGAACTTTTTTCTCTTTGTTTTTTTTCTTCATAAATTCACCTATATGGCTGTTTTTATACCTGACAGCTTAAGCTTGTAGTCGTTCTTCAATGGATTGCCGGTTCTGACCAGTCTTCCTGATACCTTATCCATTGTGCTGTTTTCATCCTCTTTAAACTCATACAGTGGGTTTAACTCTATCTCTCCATTTTTGATGCCAACTACTTCTGTTATAGCCATGGTCTTTCTGCTTTTATCCCTAAGTCTTGATAAATGAATTATAATATCAACTGCCGATGCAATCTGCTGCTTTATTGCCTCAATTGGAAGCCCGTCAGCCCCCTGCAGCACCATTGTCTCGAGTCGGCTGAGCATATCCTCAGTAGAGTTAGCATGTCCTGTAGACAACGAACCATCATGTCCTGTATTCATAGCCTGAAGCATATCAAGAGCTTCTCCTCCTCGACACTCACCTACTATTATCCTTTCAGGACGCATTCGAAGAGATGATTTAATTAAGTCTCTTATTGTAATCTGCCCGGCACCTGAAGCATTTGCATTTCTAGTCTCCAGACTAACCAGATTATCAATTCCTGCAATCTGAAGCTCTGCTGAATCCTCAATTGTAATAATTCTTTCATCCTTAGGAATAAAATTGGAAAGAGCATTAAGAAATGTTGTTTTTCCGGAGCCTGTACCACCACTAATAAAAATATTGTATTTGGCTTTCACCAAAAGCTCCAGCTTATCTGCTATTTCCTGTGTTATAGAGCCATATTCAATAAGCTTATTTATAGTCATCGGTTCTTTTGAAAACTTACGAATAGTAATCGTTGGACCACATAAAGCAATCGGAGGCAATACCACATTCACACGCGAGCCATCCGGAAGCCTGGTATCACATATGGGATTAGCCTGATTCACTTCTCGTCCTGCCAATCCTACAATTCTTTGTATGACATCCTCCAGCTTTCTCTGACTCTCAAACTTCTTATCAAGGCGTGTAAGTCGTCCTTTTTTCTCAATAAAAATCTTTTCAGGTCCATTAATCATAACCTCTGTAATTGAATCATCACTGATAATCGAATCTAATAAGCCAAATCCTCTTATAGAGCTATATACCTGCTGTGATATTGATACCTTTGTCTCAATAGGACAGTAAATATCCTTAAGCCTGTCTGTAACTATCTGATCTATTCTTTCCGCAAGTTCTTCATCTGATATTTTGCTCAAGGATACATTTTCACTTACAAAACGTTTTATGTCATCAACAAGCTCTTCTTCATTAATCTGCATATACATTCCCTCTATTGCAAGATTTCTTCAAAAAATTCCATCTTGGTCAATGCTTCTATTATCTGTCGGACTGTAGCATGTTCATATCGTGGTGCTCCGCCAATAGTCTTAATAGAAATATTTGATAGCATCTCTGAGTTCTTATTACTAAACTTGTTGTATATCATATTCATGTTTCGGATAATATTTATATCATCATTTTGTTCTAATAAAACAACCGACTCATATGCTCTCATAAATTTATAATTTGACAGCTGACTGCCATCATTTACAACTATAATTCTCCAAGCCTTTGAGAGGAGCTTTAATTTTTCTATTTCCAAAGAAAATGGTAAATCTACAATAATCTCATCATAATTGTCCATTCCCTGTATATTGCCTATCAAAGTATCAATATCTGCATATGAAATTTCCAATATATCGAGTGCAACCTTTGTAGACGAAAAGTACGACACCCCTTCCTGGCTTTGCTTTATACAGCTTTCAAGCTTCAATAACAGATTTGCCTTTCTGCTCTTAAGCGAATATATAACATCACTCATAGTGGCATTTCCTTCTGCCTGAAAGAAAACATCTGTTGTGCCACACTGTTCTATATTTAAATAAAATACCTTTTTCCCCATATTCGCATGTGCTATCGCACATGCTGCTGCAACAGTCGATGTTCCAACCCCACCACATGGTGATGTAAAAATAACCACACTGCTCTTATCATTTTCTCCGCTGATAGTAGCCACATTTGCAGCCATATCAGAATATACCCCAAGTATCTGCTTAAATATAACGTCAACACGCTGATACTTGCATATGGCAATTTCATCCTTTATTAACTCTATACCGGGTGTCCCTGTAAAATAGGCAAGTCCACAATTTCTCTTGAATTCAGATTTATCAATATTAAAATCTTCTTCAGCTATTAATACATCTATTCTGTACTCTTTTACCGATTCTATTGCGTTTTTTTCATCTGTAAATGAATAAACCTCTAATTTATCAGCATACTTTGTATTAAATACTCCTGTAAGCCTATCCAAGTACTCTTTATCTTTATCAAGCAATGCAACCTTAATCTTCATAGCACAACCACCTTCATCTTAAGTCCTCTTTTGCCTATATTTTGCCACTTTCATTACTATGTGTCAATACATCTTTTACCTATAGTTAATATTTTTATAATATTTTGACACAGATATTTTATATACTATCAATGTTCTTTTTATTCAATATTCACAATTTTCCATATGTTAATTTCTGATTTTCAGTGCGTAATTTAATTTTTCATAATTCAGCTACAATTAGTCATAATAATTTTTACTAATTGAAATTATAATATGGGAGGTTTATATGAACAATATTATTCTAAATCCAAAAGAACTTGGTGAGCGCATACGTAAACTACGTTTTAAAAGAAATAAAACACAATCTTATTTTGCTGATATGTTATACATCTCACCTTCATATCTGGCCCTTATAGAGTCCGGAAAGCGAGTTCCTAATCTTGACTTACTTATCCATATAGCAAAATTCACAGATGTCACTCTCGATTATCTTGTTTTCGGGGATGATCCTAATTGCGACCCTTTGCAAATGACATTTAACAGACTCTATGATAGCTATGATAAAAAACAGATGGAAAATGCTATGAAACTAGCTGAGTTTTACCTTGAAATGACAAAAGATGATGATAAAATCAAAGACAATATAAATAAAAAATAATTTTCCATTGCCAATCTCCTTCCTTATTTCTATAATATTCCCATACCATATTTTCAAATGCAGCATATAAAGAAAGGGGATTTTCAATGGACACTTTTTCAGAAGTTTTTAAGGCTATCGCAAGCTACCCGTGGCAGGTAAATGTGGGTGTGCTTTCACTAATACCACTGTACATCATAGATTTTAAGTTTTTCTGCAAATTAAATATTGGTTTACAGCGCAAGATAGCACTTGCAAAGGAGCGCGGACATGTGGCGAGAGGCATGATTGTGAAGGAGGATGCAAAGAGGCTCGTTGTCAATAATTCACAATCCGCTTACAGCTACTGGGCTGCCAGGTACACATATACTGTAGACGGAAAGGAGTACCGCAAGCGTTTTTCATGCGATAACAGACGGATGTGATACTTTTTGGCACAAAAAATCCGCTATACCAAATACAATGGTTAGCGGATTTTACTATTTACATTTTGATAAATTATTCCTGCCTGATGCTACACAGTCTCCGGCACCTTATAGCCTGCTTCTCTCATTAATTTTTCAAACTCACTGACACTGACACCGGCTTCCTCTGCTGCAGTATCAATATCGAGCTTGCCCTTTGTTACCAGAGTAAACAGCATCTTATTTGCACCTTTTTCTATACCTATTTCCATCCCTTCCTCGATAGCATCAGCTCTTTCAAGCTCAAGCTGCCTGTCAAATTCATAATTTAACTGCATACTCTTCGTCACCTCACTTCTGTAAGTCTTTAGAAACTCCTTCAGAATATCATTGTCAATACAATAGTCTATAGCCTTCTCAATATCTATAGCCAGATCATCAAATGCCCCGTCTGCATGATACTCTCTGACCTTATTTACAAATGTCATATAATCATTCAGCCAGCCACAGGACTCCATAATAGCCTTGTTCTTTCCGTCGTTTATATTGTACACCTTACATTTAAGCTCAAGATTCGGCTCGTCGGTCGGCTTCTCAAACGCATCGGACAGCTTAAGCTCCTGAACCTCCGGCTGTTCCTCCTCACCATTGTAAAATACCACAAAATGTGGTGTCGGTATCTTTACCAGTCTTCTGCCATAGATGTTCTTGCCACTTTTTGTTCCTTTTTTCTTGTCGCTGAGCATATCTGACAATATCACACTGAAATAAATAAGACTTCTCACCGGCATATTCGGACAAACTGTGGACTGATGCTCATATATGCTCAATCTCGCATCCACAATAAACGATGCATCATTTCTGACCGAAAGTGAAATGCCGCCATCGTGAATCACCATCTCAACATCCTCCGGATTGTCATAGCTAGACCCATTCATTGCGTTATACAGCTGTAAGGCTCTTTCCTTATCCTGCATCAGCATACTGAAAACATCACTTTTGTACTCTCTGTTACCACTCATATAAAATCCTCCTTCATTTGAAAACACTAAAGCAGGAAATATCTGTGTGGTAAAAGCCCTCTTATCCTGCTTTAAATAAAATAATGAAACATTTAAAAGCAAGAATTTCAGGGAATATGAAAAATAATTAAGGTATTGAAGACCCTGCACGCCCTTATCGCCGGACGACATCTTATTATGCCTCACATATTTACAGAGCATATAGTCATATCTGTAATTAATGTGCCAACGACCGCACAGGTTGCTATAGAAAAACTGCTTTGACTATATTTTAACATATGTGAAAGAAATAGCAAGCGGTTTGTATTTTATTATATTGTTTTTGTTGTATATGCAACATATTTTTGGACAAAATTATAGTAATATTGTATTATAAATAATGAAATCAACATTCAAGAAAGAAGGACAAGAAATCCTATGGACAAGGTTTTCAAAATAGAAGATTTACGCCCTATCCGCGACGAGATGACCGTCTCACGAAATTCAAGGCTTAGTGACAAAACACCCATAACCTATTTTTCTCTCGGAAAGGGCACGTCAATCTCTCAGGAATCCTACGATAATACCACTGTATACATCGGTGCAAAAGGATGCGCTGATTTTCTTATCGGAGCTTATGCTGCAAAGCATACCATATCAGAAGGTGATATGCTGGTAGTCCCTTCGAAAATACTCTGCGGAGTAACAACAGAAACCGGCTGTATTTACACCGAAATCATCATAAAAAAGGAGAACAACAATATGAACAAAATTATCAAATCAGGCGAGGTCATGAAGCTTAAGGATCTTATCTCATATGAGGATGGCAGTATCACGAACATTGATGTGGTAAGCAACGACACAATGAAATTCGTGCTTATGGCATTCGATGAGGGCACCGGTCTCACACCGCATCGCGCGCCTGGAAATGCAATAATTTTCGCACTCGAGGGCAAGGCTGTAATAGACTACGAGGGCAAAGATTACACAATCTCAGCAGGCGAAAATTTCCGTTTTGACAAAAACGGACTGCACAGCGTAACCGCTGACGGAAGGTTCAAGATGGGACTGCTTCTGGTGTTGGAGTAAAGCCTGCTTCACTCTTTTTTCAAATCCCATGCCCCTGCTTCCTAAGCACCGGCATTGTGTATATCTTCACCAAAAGCGGTATCACCATGATAAACCATACTATCGGCTCTGCCACTATCACTCCTGTATAGCCAAGCAGTGGCACAAGTGTGAATGCAATGACAATCTTTCCTACCATCTCAAGTGAGCTTGATACAAGCGGTGTTATCTGCTCTCCAAGCCCCTGCATTGCATTTCGCACTATACATATGACAGCGGTCACATAATAAAACAGAGTATCAAATTTGAGATAATTTGTGGCATTTTTTATGACAATAGGATTATTAGTGCCTGTTACAAGCTTCACCAGCCACGGGCCTATAGTGTAGCTTGCGATAATTGCCATCGTACACCATATGCAGGTATAGAATATTGCCAGTTTTATGCCCTTTTTCACTCTGGCTACTTCTCCCGCTCCTATATTCTGCCCACAGAAGGTCGCCATTGTCTGTCCGAACACGGTAAACATGACCATGAATATCTCCGATATCTTTCTGGCAGCCGTGTGAGCTACTATAATATCCTGTCCCAGTCGGTTTATGGCGGTCTGCAGAGTCAGCGAGCCTATATTTACAAGCGAGCTCATAAATGCCATGGAAAGACCGGCCTTAAGCATTGTCATTTTCATCATGGCTATTACTTCAGGAGTCATATTATTCTCGCTGTCTTTACATTCTGCGCCTTCGATATCACAATTTTCGTCGCTAGATTTCAGGTGTCTTCGCAGTAAATGACTGTCAAATAAATCACTGCGGGACAATCTCAAAAGCTCATATCTTTTTACCATATATACATAGCACACAATAAACGCAATAACCTGTGCAAGTACAGTGGCAATCGCAGCACCCGCCACTCCTGCCTTCAGTACGACCACAAAGAAAATATCACCTGCCATATTCAGACAGACCGAGACGGCTAATATGACAAGCGGCGTAACTGTATCGCCCAATGCTCTAAGTGCCGCCGCACATGCATCATACAAAAATGTCGCTATAAGCCCTGCTATTATAATAAAAATATATGACACAGCCATTCCCATCAAATCATTTGATACATTTAAAAATCCAAGAATCTGACGCAAAAATAACAGGCACAATACCGTTATAGCAAGCGCTATTATGCATCCCATTTTAATTGACAGAGCAAACGATTTCTTTACACCGGCGTAGTCCCTTGCTCCAAATTTCTGGGCTGTTATTATGGCAAATCCATTAGCTAAGCCCATCAAAAAGCCTATCATCAGATTGCTGAGTGTCGTGGTGGCTCCGACTGCTGCCAGTGAGTTTTCTCCCAGATATGATCCGACTATTCTCGTGTCAACTATACTGTATGTGAGCTGGAGTATATTTGCCATAAATATTGGAATGGCAAATGCCAGTATGAGTCTTGATGGTTTTCCTTTTGTAAGGTCTTTCATGTATGTATATCCTCGTATATTTCAAAATATTTTCATCAATATATTAGCAGATAAATTTTAAAATTCAATCTTTTTAATCGGTAATATAATCATTTCTGATCATACTAAAATATAAACAACAATATATAGTTTATATACGCAATAATTATACATATTAAATTTATATATATTATATTTACACGCATTGAATTTATACGTATCATATGTTATATTATATATATACTAAAGAAAGGTGGATAAAAATATGCCGATCAAACCAACTGAAATGGAACGTATAATACTTGCCGATGGGTGGATTTTCAAAAACCAAACCGGATCACATCGGCATTATATTCATCCTTCAAAGCCCGGAAAAGTAACTATTCCTTTTCATAAAGGCAAAGAACTGAACAAAATCACTGAAAATTCTATCCGTAAGCAAGCGGGAATCAAATAATCATAAGGAGGTATACTCATCATGTTATCAATATATCCGGCATGTTTTTTTAAGGAAGATAATGGATACTCTGTAATCTTTCCTGATTTAAATTATCTTGCAACACAAGGAGATACCCTTGAAGATGCTGTGGCCATGGCTGTTGATTGTCTTGCAGGATATCTGTATACGGCTAAGATGGATAATGAAAAATTTCCTAAAGCATCCAAATTATCTGATATCAATATTGACAGACTATCTGACGAATTAGACATAACAGGAACATATACCGATGCATTTACCAATATGGTTTCAGTAGATGTTAAGGCATATGCCAAAGAGCATTTCGATAAATCGGTCCGAAAAACCCTTACCATTCCGGCTTGGCTAAATACTGCTGCGCAGGAAGAGGGAATTAATTTTTCAAAAACACTGCAGGAAGCACTTATGTCAAAGCTTAAGGCTCATTAGATATCTGCATTATAATTTGGAGAAAAGATGAACAACGATATAAAATACAAGCTGGCCAATGCCATGAAGGAATGCATGTTTTCCTCTCCTGTCGAGAAAATTACGGTTAAGGAAATCTGCGACACATGTGGTGTGACCAGACAAACCTTTTACAGAAATTTTCAGGACAAATATGACCTGATAAACTGGTATTTTGATAAGATACTGATTGAATCCTTCCACCAGATGGGTGAGGGCAGTACCGTGTACGAAAGCCTTGTTAAAAAATTTGAATATATCCGGATGGAGCACCTTTTCTTTAAGGCTGCTTTTAAAAATGATGAGCAGAACAATCTAAAGGAGCATGATTTTGAGCTGATTCGTCAGTTTTATATTGACCAGATCGAAGGAAAAAGCCACCGGAAAATATCCGACAAGCTATTGTTCCAGCTTGAGATGTACTGTCAGGGCTCTGTCTTTATGACAACACAGTGGGTGCTTGGCAATAAAAACTTCACCCCTCAGGAGCTTGCCGGACTGCTCGCTGATGCTATGCCAAAGGAGCTTGCCGACGTGTTTCGCGAGGTAAACCTGATATAATTCAAGGTAATATTCAGAACCATTTAGAACAAGTATCGTGCGTTTTTACAAATTTGCACGTTGGTCAGAATAGTTATATCAGCGTTAAAAATCCGGGAATGCTGTCAATTGACAGTTCCCGGATTTTTACATCCCTGTAAGCTGTTGCAGAATTACATAATCTTACGGAAAAGAGCCTTCAAATCCTCAACACTTGCATCCTTTGGATTTCCAGGTGCACATGCATCCGCGTGAGCAGACTCTGCGAGGAAGTCTAAGTCATCCTCCTTAATAGCTTCAAGCTTTGTTGGGATTCCTACATCTACAGAGAGCTGCGCTACAGCATCGATTGCAGCCTTTCTGTACTCCTCTACAGACATATCATCTACGCCCTTTACTCCCATTGCGCGGGCGATTTCACGATATTTTTCGCCTGTGCAGTCTGCATTGTACTCCATTACAATTGGAAGCATCATAGCACATGCTACTCCGTGTGGTGTATCATAAACAGCTCCGAGTGTATGAGCCATTGAATGAGCGATTCCAAGTCCTACATTTGAGAATCCCATTCCGGCAATGTACTCTCCAAGTGCCATGCCCTCACGTCCCTCTTTTTCATTGGCAACTGCACTTCTTAAGGATCTTGCAATAATCTCTATTGCTTTGAGATGGAACATGTCTGTCATCTCCCAGGCAGCCTTTGTTGTATAGCCCTCGATAGCATGTGTGAGTGCGTCCATACCTGTTGATGCTGTAAGTCCCTTTGGCATTGATGACATCATGTCTGGGTCTACGATTGCGATGATTGGCATGTCATGTGGGTCCACACATACAAACTTTCTCTTTCTCTCTACATCTGTGATAACATAGTTGATTGTAACCTCTGCTGCTGTTCCTGCTGTTGTAGGTACTGCGATGATAGGAACACAAGGCTTCTTTGTAGATGCAACACCCTCTAAGCTTCTTACATCCTCAAACTCCGGGTTTGCGATGATGATACCGATTGCCTTTGATGTATCCATAGAAGAGCCGCCTCCGATTGCAATGAGGTAATCAGCTCCTGATTTCTTAAATGTCTCTACGCCATGCTTTACGTTGTCGATTGTTGGATTTGGCTTAATCTCCGAATAAATCTCATATTCCAATCCGTTCTTATCAAGGATATCTGTTACCTTTGCTGTAACTCCAAATTTGATTAAGTCAGGGTCAGAGCATACCAGTGCTTTTTTAAAGCCATGCGCTTTTGCCTCTGTTGCAATCTCCTGGATTGCACCTGATCCGTGATAAGATGTCTCGTTTAACATGATTCTGTTAGCCATAGTGTAAAATCTCCTTCCAATTTTAAAAAAATACTCCTAAAAAACTCTGCCGATAAATTCTTATAACTTATCTGCCTGACTATATTTTAACAAAGTATTAAACGAGATGTAAGTTACAAACCTGCCAATGTGTAACATACCTGTTGCAATATGTAACCTGCCGGTTACCTATGTATATCCCACCTACTGCCAATCACACCTTATGGCTGTCTGATATAACTTTCTTTAACTCTCTTGCCGCCGCACTAATCGGTTGATGTATATCATATACCATACATATATTTCTCTGCGGTATCTCCTCCTCCAGAGCTATCTCTACAATCTCGCGATTTGCTATCGCAGCCTCTGCCATAGGCTTTGGCATAAAGGCAAGACCAAGCTCACTTTTCACAAGTGGCAGTATCTGATCTGTCGTTGCGGTCTCTGTATCAGGCGCAAATTCAAGTCCGTGTGACATAAAAAGCCTGTTAAAAAACTGAAATGTCATGGTCTCCCGCCCCAGTCCGATAAGCGGATAATTATGCAGCTCCTTTAATGACAGAGTCTGGCTTCCGAGTGCAGTAAAGGTGGTTCCACCCACAAGAATCTCCTGAAACGAACCAAGCTTTATCATCTTAAGAGGGGCCTCCACCTCAGCCGGTGTCGATACCACTGCAAAATCAATCATGCCGTTTTTTACGGCATTTATAGCCTGTGGGGTGGAGTGATTATATATCTTAAGCCTGATACCCGGATATGCCATGTGAAAAGGTTTTAGCCTGTCAAGCAGATATATGTTTAGAGCTGTCTCACTGGCTCCTATTGATACGCTTCCGTGTGACAGTCCTATGCTGTCTGACAGCTCCTCCTCCGCAGCAAGTATCTGTGACATCGCTGCAGATACATGCGCGTACAGACGCTCTCCCTCCGGTGTGAGCTGCACACCTCTGTTATTTCTGATAAAAAGTATGCTGTTTATCTGCTGTTCTAAATTGTTCATGGCGCGGGTTACATTTGGCTGGCTGTTTCCGAGCGCCCTCGCAGCCTTTGTGAAATTGCAGTATTTTGCAACATAATAAAATATCTTGTAGTACTCAAAATTTATATCCATATTCAAAGCCTCCTTTTTATTATCGTTTTACCGGTCATTTTTCCGGTAATACACAGATACTAATGATATAATAATATGATATTTCAATTATATCAATTATACTTTTTACTTATTATAATCATAATTGTATAATCATAAATGCTCAAAAGAGAAATATTGATTATATATATAAGAAAAGGACGTGTTTCAAATGAGTGAAAAGACAATGTTTCCAAGAGAAGACCATACAGAAATGCTGTTTCAGAAGATACTAAACGATCCATGGGCGTGTGACAGGCTTATGGAAACCTTCAATGAAAATCTGGTTTACAATGATGAATTTGATGTATCACTTCCGGCAGAAAAATTTGCTAAAGCTCTCTTCAATGCATATACCAACCGCGATCTTTCCGCACTGCTTATGTGTCTGTGCAACAACACCGTATTTGATTTGCTGCGCAATTCATATATCATACCATACAGGTTCAATGCCGACGGACATCAAAATCCGATAATCATGACCGATGAACACGGAAATCCGCTGCCCGAGTATAAACACATATCTCACGACAAGAACTATATACATTTTCATGAGATATACAATGATATGCCAGATAAAAAGGATATCTACTACGCACAGGCTTACCGCTACAGCCACACATATGATTCCGAGCATATGACTCCCACGCAGCAGGTCATTGTAAAGCATGATGGAATACTCCTGATACGAGAGCTTCCTGATACCGTAAAACTCAAGGAGACTGAGGCTGAGGCTTACTCTGCCGTATGGGATCTGATGATACAGATTGAAAAGGAGCTTCCTATGGCATATGTTTTTTACGGTCAGGACTCTCTTGTGGAAAATGACAAGCGGTATGATGAAATTGGTATTTTCCTGCGAAGCTCTCATTTCCTAAAAAATCTTGAAAAACATGTACAAAAGGCCGAGGCGATAATTTATGGCAAATAACAGCTACACAGATATCATGGAAAAAAATCATATGGAAATCCCCTGGCATGATTATGCCAGACAGGATGGAAATATACTCATAGATAAGGCAGGACTGATTGAAAAAGCCTCTGTAATCGGACGTGTCGGACTCATCATGCTCTCCTGCGGCACCGGAGCCTGGCGTGTGAGAACCTCCATGAACCGGCTCTCAAAGGAGCTTGGTGTCACATGTACAGTGGATGTCGGACTTATGTCAATCGAGTTTAACTGCTTTGACGGAAATGACTGTATATCACAGTCACTCAGCATAGCAAACACAGGTGTAAACACATCAAAGCTCTATCGCATGGAGCAGTTTGTCGACAATTTTCCTAACGAGGAAGCTCATCTGACCGGCGAAGAAATTCACCGGCGACTTGATGAGATTGAACAGATTCATGCCATTTACTCCCCTGCAAGGCTTGGACTTGCAGCAGCTATAGCATGCTGTGCCTTCACATTTTTGCTCGGAGGGGGTCCTATTGAAATGATACTGGCATTTGTAGCAGCCGGCATCGGAAATCTCATACGTACAAAGCTTATAAAACATCATTTTACTTTGTTCCTAAATATAGCGGTATCAATTTCTGCCTCATGCTTCATATATGCGGCATTTTTAAAAATTGCAGAGATGGCTTTCAATGTATCAACCATTCATGAAGCCGGATACATCTGTTCCATGCTCTTTATCATTCCGGGATTTCCGTTTATTACAAGCGGAATCGACCTGGCAAAGCTGGATCTGCGCTCCGGTCTTGAACGCCTTGCCTATGCAATAATAATAGTCATGGTAGCCACGATGTTTGCATGGATTATGGCGCTGCTTCTGCAGCTTAAGCCTATGGACTTTGAAGATTTGGATCTGGGCCCCGTACTACATCTAATCCTGAGGCTTATAATGAGCTTCTTCGGTGTGTTTGGATTCTCAATCATGTTCAACAGCCCTGCTTCCATGGCTGCAACAGCTGCGCTTATCGGTGCCATAGCAAATTCACTGCGGCTTGAGCTGGTAGACCTGACAGGTATGCCGGCTCCTGCTGCCGCATTTGCCGGAGCTCTCACAGCAGGGCTTCTCGCATCATTTATCAAGGAAAACAACGGATATCCGAGAATATCCCTTACTGTTCCATCCATAGTCATAATGGTTCCGGGACTTTATCTGTATCGGGCTATATACAATTTCGGCATAATGGCACTTTCGGATGCTGTTTCATGGTTTGCATCAGCAATCATGATTATCATTGCACTGCCGCTCGGACTCATCTTTGCAAGAATACTAACTGATAAGACGTTTAGGTATTGCACGTAACAGAATCATACACATTATAAGCAGACTTGTTTTATACCATTCAAAATCCGGACAGTACAAGCTCTGCACCAACATACAAATATTAAACTCAAAAAACAAGGAGGCATTCATCATGCTTACAGCAGTTACAGGAATAAACTGGGGAGACGAGGGAAAGGGTCGTGTCATCGACCTTCTCGCAGAACATGCGGATATCGTAGTCCGCTATCAGGGTGGTAACAATGCCGGACACACAGTAGTTAATAAACAGGGAAAATTTGTCTTAAATCTGCTTCCATCCGGAATACTTCACCCAGATGTAGTATGTGTGCTCGGTGACGGAATGGTTATTGACCTAAACCATCTGTCCAATGAAATTGCACAGATCAGAACACAAGATGTATCTGTTTCACCAAAAAACCTGAAATTATCAACAAGAGCCACAATTTCAATGCCGTGGCATAAAATACAGGATGAGCTTGAGGAAGAGCGCCTTTCAAAGTCCGGAGCAGCCTTCGGCTCTACCAAACGCGGTATTGCCTATGCATACAGCGATAAATACCGTAAAAAAACAATCCGTCTCGGTGATTTACTCCACTTAGACGAAGAGAATGTACAGGCCAGACTTAAGACCATGCTTGAAGCTAAAAACCTTGAGCTTGCAGGCTGCTATCATCAGGAGCCTATGTCTCTGTCAGCTCTTTTGTCATGGTGCAGGCAGAAGGCTGCAAAATATGCACCTTATATCACAGATACCGGTGCATTCCTTGAGGATGCACTATCAAAGGGAAAGCGTGTTGTACTTGAAGCACAGCTTGGTGCAATGAGGGATATAGACTATGGTATTTTCCCATATACTTCAAGCTCCTCCACCATCTCAGCTTACGGTCCTATAGGTGCCGGTATCCCCGGTGCCTCATTAGATCATGTGGTCGGTGTACTAAAGGCATACTCTACCTGTGTTGGAGCCGGACCATTTGTCGCAGAAAAAGCTATGAACGGTGAATGGACTGAAATGGTCCGCAAGTATGGGGGCGAATATGGTGCTGCCACTGGAAGACCACGTCGTGTGGGTCCATTTGATGCCGTTGCAAGCCGCTATGGTCTAAAATGCCAGCATGCCGACAAAATCGCACTGACCAAGCTAGATGTCCTAAGCATCATGGATCAGATTCCTGTTATCACAGGATATCAGTATAAAAATGCCGTAACAAACGTCTTTGACCCTACCGAAAATCTCGAAAAATATACCCCGGTAGTCAAAATGCTGCCGGGGTGGAAAACCGATATATCAAATTGCAGGTCATATGATGAGCTGCCTGTAAATGCTAAGCGCTACATAAACTTCCTTGAGGACATGCTAAGACACGAAATACAATTTGTCTCAGTCGGAGCTGAGAGAAATCAATATCTTCTCAATGGTAAGTGGCTGTAGTTGCCTTTAACATGCTTTAACCGACCTCTATGCCATTGCCATATTATTTTTCTGATTTACTAAGATATTGTATACACGAATGTGCTGCCACATTTCCTTCTCCGACAGCCTTCGTATACTGGTATGGCCTGCCTGTGCAGTCTCCTGCCGCAAAACAGCCTGCCACATTTGTCTGTTGGGCTCTATCCACCAATATATGTCCGTTTTCTATTTCAAGCTGCGGCATAAGCTTTGATGGTGCGATGGCGTTCCTGAGGCAGAATACTCCGTCTACGCTCTCAGTCTTTCCGCTTCGAAGCGTAATTCCTTCCACAAATGAGTCTCCGATTAATGCTATAGGTACATCCTTTGATATCTTTACATTTGTAAGCTCTATTTCGCTGTCATTATAGGCTGGGAAATACAATACCTCTGCTGCAAGATCCGCAAGATATTTAACCTCATGCTCATACTTTTTGTCATTGCATATGACAGCTATCCTCTTATCCTTGTAAAACATGCCATCACAGGTGGCACAATAGCTGAGCCTTTTTCCAAGCAGCTCATCCTCCCTGTCCAGCTGCTTTGCAGACATCACACCCATGCAAAGTATGAGAGTCCTTGCCTCATACATCTCATTGTCTGCAAGCACCATAAAGCCGTTTCCTGCAGGCATGATATTGGTCACAGTCTTTTCTGTTATATCAATTCCCGCAGCTCTCCTATGAGCGTCAAAGCGTTCAAACAGCTCCTGTCCGCTTATCTGTGGAAATCCGGGATAGTTTGTGATTTTCTCTGCCTTTTGCACCTTTTCGCTTAGGTTCTTCGAACCAAACCAGATAAAATCCTTTTTATATGTTTTTAAATTCAGGGCTGCCGACAGTCCGGCAGGACCTGTTCCTATTATTATACTATCGTACATGCTATGCTCCTTGTACCAAATGTTTGTATATATTTAGACCTTATATATAGTGTGGGCACTAAGGTATACATCGAATTGCATGCAAGTATGCATCGATGATACGACCCTTTAATCATATTATATTATTGTAACGTCACATACAGTGAGCCTTCAATGCTTCGATATACTCCCTTGCATATCGCGAGAGTACCACACCCTTTCTGCTGATAATGCCTATCCTCATATACTCCTCCACATCAAGTGGCTTTGATATAATATTCCTTCCATTCAGCTCAGCGGAAATCACTCCTGAGCACACTGTGTAGCCATTTAAGCCAATTATCAGATTAAAAAGTGTAGCTCTGTCTCTTACTCTGATATTCTTTCTGCTGTCAAGAGTGCTGACAAACTCCTCCGAAAAGTACTGTGAATTGTACTCTCCCTGCTCATACGTCAGGTACGGATAGTCCTGCAGATCATCCATCGTGATGCTCTTTTTTGAAGCAAGCGGGTGACTGTCACATATGAATACATGCGGTGTGGCTGTAAAAAGCTCTGTGAACTCGAGTTCATTACGCTTTAGCATCTTTGAAAGCACCTCCGTATTCTTGGAGCTTAGATATATGACTCCCAGCTCACTCTTTAAATTCGTGACATCCTCAATAATTTCGTGAGTCTGCTCCTCCCTGATGGTAAAATCATACTGACATGCATCAAACTCTCTGATTACATCCACAAATGCATTCACCGCAAAGGAATAGTGCTGACACGATACTGCAAAGTGCGGCTTACTCACCACATCATCCTTGTAGATTCCCTCTATGAGATCCACCTGCTCGAGCACCTGTCTGGCATGACCGAGAAATCTCTCACCATCTTCTGATAGTATCACTCCCTTGTTTGTCCTGATGAAAATAACTATCTGCATCTCTTTTTCCAGGTCATGTATAGCGCTGGTCACAGTGGGCTGTGAGACAAAAAGCTGCTTTGCAGCCTCTGTTATATTGCCGCATTCTGCCACTGTCACCACGTATTTTAATTGTTGCAGAGTCATATTCGTTCTCCTTTTGTTACATATCAAAATATTATTTTACTGTATGCCGATAATCTTTCTCAGTATCTCACCAAGCAGCTTTCCGAGCATAAGCGGAATGACAACAAGCACCACATACCACAGCAGCTTGTCATACCACACCCTGCCATCATTTATCACACAGATAAAGTGCATGGCAACAACTGCCACTGAAAATACAGATGCAAGAAGCTGCAAAAAGCTCGCCACATGAAGCTTATTTGTTACCTTGCCAAGCGTAAATAAAAGCATCGCACCAAAGAACATCGCTATATCTGCCTCCCACGGTATCATTTTACTATACGAAAACAGCTTAAACATATCACGATACTCCATATGCAGCTCAAGAAACAAATCCACTGATGCTATCATGAGCAATACTGCTCCTATTGTCGAAAATACCGCTGCCAGATATACATAATTGTTTCCAATCCTGTGCTGTCTGAGCTTATATTTAAGCATACCCTTTTTCTGCACATACTGTGTACGCAGATAAGAATCTGTCGCAGAGGCAATAGCCCTGTCGCAGTACTCGGCTGCTGTCCTGTATACTTTGACTCCGGCATCGTTATTTTTAAGAGCAAACTCCACTAGGCTCTCTCCTGCTCTGTTGTTGCCACGCTCCGTCGCAGTAACCAGATACCCTGCACCAAGCTTCTGCTCCTTGCCATCAAAAAAGGTAGTGACCAGATACTGTCCGTAATCGGCAAGTGCATCCACATTTCCAAGCTCCACCGCTTTCTTCCACCAAAACACTGCTCGCCCGGGATCTCTGTGTGTGCCCTGACCTCTTTCAAACATATTTGCAGCCATATTCATGGCATCTGCATCGCCAGTCTCTGCCAGTGGCAGAAATTGACGGAATGCTCCCTCCATATCATTTTGTCTGTATGCCATCATAGCCATATCAAACGCTGTACTTTTCATATTGTTCTGCCACTCAAAATGTGTTTAAATATTCTCAAACACATCGAGAAATTAAAGTCCTTGCGGATACTTCTTACTGCTTCATTGTGTATGCTTTGGCGATTGTAAACAATACGCTACTCACAAGTTCTTGTACACTCCACAGTCGTAAATTCCTGCGATAGCCCGCAGTACATACTTACGTTTGCGTTGATTATGCAACCTCGTAAGTTAAAGCATCTTTTAGATTAAGAGCAGCGTTAAAATCCCTATCCTCGACATAGCCACAATCACAATGGTATATTCTGTCTGAAAGTTTCAAATCTTTCTTGATAGCACCACAGCAGTGACATATTTTAGATGACGGATACCATCTGTCTACGACTCTTAATTCAATACCATTTTCATCACATTTTGCTTTAAGCTTGGTTCTAAATTCATAGAACTTCTGTGACGCAACAGCTTTTGAAAGATGTCTGTTCTTCATCATTCCTGATACATTCAAATTTTCAATAGTTATATAAGATGGCTTGGTTTTCACTATCTCAGCTATTGATTTATTGATATAATCAGTACGGATATTATCTATTTTATGATGAAGTCTTTGTACTTTGAGCTTTTGCTTTTGTATATTCTTTTGAGTGGACTCTCCTTTCTTTAAATTCTCATATTTTCGTGAGAGACATCTTTGTTCTCTACGCAGTTTCTTTTCCAATTTTTTAATTCTTGTTGACTTATTGATATTTTTATAAGTTTTACCATTGGAAACAATCGCCAAGTCTTTTAAACCCAAGTCAATTCCTATACCACCATTGCTATTATTAGCAATCTTAACGTCGGGAATTTCTACAAGAACTGACACATAGTATCTGTCTGCTTTGACGGATACTGTACCGCTTTTGATTTTCCATCCGTCTTTAGTTGTTGGTATATAACCTTTTTCTTTAATGCGTACCCAACCTAAAGTGGGTATGTTCAACCTATGTCTCTCACATCTACAGTCTTTAGTATTGTTCTTTACGAAATACATTTTTACATCAGATTTACCTTTCTTTTTGAAATTAGGAAAAGCGCTTTGATGTTTAAAAAATCTTGTAAATGCAGTACATCCATCCTCAATAGACTTTTTTACAGCTTTTGAATATGCTTCTTTAATCCATATTTTATCAGGATTATTAGGAATATACTCATTATTAAGCCATACGCTGAAACTCTTGCCAGTCATAAACTTTTCACCGTTATCATATAAAGTTTTGTTATGATCGAGATAGAAGTTATAGACATACCTACAAGTGCCAATAGTCTTGTTAATCTTGATTTTTTGCTCAATCGTCGGACTTATTTCCGTCTTGAAGCTCTTTAGCAATTTCCTCATCCCTTTCTATTTGTTTTTTATACTTACGAAGTCCATACAACCTGCAAGAGAACACATGAAGTATAGAAACAATATCCTGTACGAGTTCTTCCTGTGGTGATAGTTCTTCGTTGTTCACTACCACAATGCTTGTATTAAACTTCATACAGAATTTTTCAAACCAATCGTAACCAAATCTGATAAATCTATCTTTATGAGTTACTATTATGGTTTTTATTTTCTGTTCCATTACTTCATTTAATAATTCATTCCACTTTTTACGATTATAATTAAGACCACTTCCATAATCCTCAATACACTGGTCTATAATAATACCTTTAGCATTACAAAACTGTCGCAAAAATGCAACTTGATTCTGTAAATCATCTTTTTGATTTCTTGTAGACACTCTGGCATAAATAACTACCTGACGTTTATCATTTTCAATATTTATGCCTTTGAATTGAAGGTACTGGTCATAGGTATAATAGCGCCTATCAGTTGGAGTTCGATTTGCCTTTAAAGTTCCTTCTCTGTCCCAGCGTTGCAATGTCTTAACAGACACACCTAACAGTTCAGCAAAATCTTTTGGCTTATAATTTGTGATATTTGATGTATTCATAATAATTTACTCCTTTGAGTATATTTAAACACATTTAATCACATTTGACAATATATTCAATTACTTATTTTTTCCTCCTTGACAGCCTTAGCTGTTTTCTTCTTATTATAATGTATTTAACATGATGATAGCAATACGACTTCTTTCCCAATTTATAGCAAAATGCCGCACCCGAAGGTGCGGCATCTAAGAGGTTTATAAAATGTTTAGTTTAAAAGCTGTTTTATTTGCAAGCTTTTTTCTTGCGATATGTAGCTGCTGTGATTGCAACCATTGCGAGTCCAAGTAAGCATACATATGTAGCTGCTTCATTGTCATCGCCACTCTTTGGAGCTGCTTTTTTGGTTTCAATAGCTGCCTTATCTGTTACGGAAATAACTCCATCTTTCTTTGCTGGTGCTGGTGTTGGATCTTTCTTTGCTGGTGCTGGTGTTGGATCTTTCTTGCCCGGGTCTGCCGGTGTTGGATCTACTGTTTTCTTCACCTCAGTAAGAATAACTGTTCCACCATCCTTTGCTGCTGGAATGCTTACTGTTACAGTCTTGTCTGCTGATACAGTATACTCGTTTCCATCATAAAGATTCTCCATCTTGCTTCCTGCCTCTGCGCTTACTGGAATAGTAACCTCAGTGGCTTTTTCATTGATATTCATTCCTACATATAATGTAGTATCACCATAGCTTCTTGCGATTACATCATAGCCACCTTCATCTGATGAAAGGACTGATGTCCTGCTTCCTCTTGCGAATACATCTGTATATGCGTTACGGATTGAAAGCATGGTCTTGTAATGATTGTAAATACTATTGCTGTCTGCCTTCTGTGCTTCTAACTCTTTCCAATCAAAGTCACGACGATTTGTCTGGTATGGCCAGTCATTAGCTCCTGCCTGACCAAGCTCATCTCCATAGTAAATAATCGGCTGTCCCTTGGCTGTAATCTGAAGAGTAGCTGCTACCTTCATCAGGTTATAAGCCTCTTCCTCTGAGAATCCACTCTTTTTTACAAGCAGCTCCTGAAGCGTATCATCATCATGGTTGTTTAAGAAATTACCCATTGTTGCTGTATTGTTTAATGCCGCATTACGCTTTAACAATGAATTTTCAACTGTAGAAATCTTTCCGCCTACAAAATCCTTTGCAAAATCGTTGAAATCGAAGTCAAGGAGTGCATCCATACTTCCTGTTCCAAGCTCTCCAGCTGTATTAGCATATCCGGCTCCAGAGTACTCTCCGATCATCTTGAAGTCTGGATTTACTATTGTAAGAGAGTTCTTAAAAGCTGACCATGTAGTAGAATCAACATGCTTTACAGTATCTACACGATAATAGTCAATTTTATATTTTTCCATCCAGTCTGTCTGCCACTTAATCAACTGATTTCTTACTTCTGCATCCTCAGTTACGAAGTCCGGAAGGTCTGAAAGTGCATCTTGCTTGTCATCTCCTGAAACAGTATTGCTGCTGTCACGAAGCATCTTGATTGTGTTTCCATCTTCATCTTTAAGAATGTTATTGAAGTAGTTCTCTGTGCCATAGCCTGCATGGTTTAATACCACATCAACCATAAGCTTCATTCCACGGCTGTGGGCAGCTTCAATAAGTGCTGCAAACTCTTCCTCTGTTCCAAGATGTTTATTGAGCTTTGTGAAATCACTAGCCCAGTAACCATGATATCCATACGTATGCATACCTGTCTCTGCGTCAGGCTGGTCATCTGTGATATTCTCTACTATTGGTGTAATCCAGATGGTATTTACACCTAAATCCTTCAGGTAATCCAGTTTCTCATTTAATCCGGCAAAGTCTCCACCATGATAGCTTGAACCACCCTTATCGCTTGTATCGTAGTCTCCTACTCCATAAGCATCATTGTTGCTTTTATCTCCATCGAAGAAACGGTCAGTTACGGCAAAGTAAATTACTGCCTCATCCCAGTCGAAATCTCCATCCTTCTTGTCTCTCTCTGTTACTGTAACATTTGTGCTTGTTCTATATACATTTCCGTATATATCCTTTACAGTTACTGGAAGGGTCTTATCTCCAGTAGTTGTAGTATCAAGACATGAAATTGTTGCTTCCATTAATTCTGGGTCAATTGCATAAGTACTACTTAAGCCAAGTGCGCTTAAATCTACCGTTGCTGTAGCTACTTCAAATCCAGACATATCTGCACCTTCAGCAGGATTTGTCTTTATTGTCAATACGTTATTGTCATTGTAATCCATAGAGGACTTAGATAATTCTGCTGTAATAGCTGCATCAAACTTCTTATAGAAACGATAGCTGCATGTCTTTCCATCATAATCTTTTGTCTCCGCATTATATGCGTCAAGCTTCTCTACTCCATCTACTGTATAATAGTAACAGTAGTCTCCTGTTGTGATGTTAGTTAAGTCATAGCTAAATCTCTCATTTGCAGCATCATAAGTCATTGCATGCTTTACGCCATTTATTGTAACGCTTACCTTATCTGCAATAGATTTCTGTGTATTATCAGCAGCAATCATCTCATCATCTCTATAATAGAAATGAATCTTTCCATTCTCACCATCCAACACACATCCAATATTTGATGGAAGAACCTCTGTGATTCCCTCACCCTGTACGAATTTTGCTTTTACAACATTCTGATTTGCCGGTACACTTACATAATGGTCTCCACCATCTTTATCAGCCCATTCATCATCTGCTGTGCTTCTTCTCATACAGAAAGATAACATCATATCTGCTGTAGTATCTTTTACTGGAATCTTGGCTACCATCTTACCATTCATTTTCTGGAAGTTAACAGTAAC
Organism: Agathobacter rectalis ATCC 33656; assembly: GCF_000020605.1. Lineage (NCBI taxonomy): Bacteria > Bacillati > Bacillota > Clostridia > Lachnospirales > Lachnospiraceae > Agathobacter > Agathobacter rectalis. The sequence continues at coordinate 987,287 of NC_012781.1, read as the reverse complement.
CTTTTCTCCAAATCCACTGTTCCATGTAAAGATATTCCAGCCTTCATAGTCACCAGCTGGTCTGTCATATTCTACCATTACATAACGCTCTCTTGGTTTTACAAGCTCTGGAATGGTTGTGTATGCTTCTTTGCTGTTTGATGTAATGTAAAAAGTTACATTTTCATCTTTTGCTGTGTTGTCATATGAAATTTCTTCACTCTTCCATGACCATGTATCACCATAGTTCTTTGGAATAATACGAATATTTTTATAATATGGAAGCTTTACTGTAGCTTTAAGCCATGTATTTTCATCGGATAACTGCTCTGTTCCAGAAAAATTATAAAGAACTCCATCAGCTCCGCCATCCTGCCAAATCCACAGGGAACTTGCATCTGCTGCCATATGACTTGCATTGAAATCATGATAGTAAATAGTATAAGTATAAACTTTATCTACTACCGGAATGGTAATATCTTTTTTCACTCCGTTATAAGCTGCACGGATAGTTACATCTGTTCCTTTATATGAGGTTGGAACCTTAAGAGTTGTGCCACTTACTGTAATACCTTCTGAAACAGCAGTATAAGTTACACCTACACCTTCAGTCTTGCTTCCCTTGGTATCACCCGCATAATAGGTTCCTTTTGCCGGAAGTGAAATGTCTACTCCTTTTTCTACCTGTGCCGGTGTTTTCACATCCAATGTTTTAATATAACTAATTGTTATATCTGTCTTTTTATCATTATCTGTCTTGTCCAACTTCATGGTAATATCTGCCGGTGCTTTCACTTCCAGCTGGACATTACTTTCGCCTGTCCATGCTTTACCCCAGCCATTTAATGCCGGATCTTCCAGAATCTTATATTCATAAGTTTGTGCCGGAACATTTTTAATAGAAATGCTGTATTCATTTTCATTTGTTTCAGACTTTGCAAAGTTTGGAGTTGCATTTTGATCCCAGCCTGTTCCAGGAAGTGTTCCTACCAAGAGGAAGGTTGTCTCTGTCTCTGGTAAATCAGGAACCGGTGTATTTCCTTCCGGATCAAGATAATATGCAAAATTGCTTCCGTCTTTTGCTACATAATATACATCAGTTGGTGTATCTTCTGTATACTGTGTTAACTTTGCATCATTAGCAGGATTTTTATAATTACTTGTGTTTTTATAATCTAAAAACTGAAATCCTGTAGTATCTGATTTCACTGTAAGATAATAATCCTTATCTCCATTTGTATTTGTTTCAGTTCCTTCCCTGAAAAAATAAGCAGACACTCCCCAGCCTGGAATCTCTTTTGATTCTCCACCATTCGCATCATTACTTACTTCAATAGAATTGTATCCCCAGAACTGTACCGCCGGTTCTGTCCAATTCCAATTACTTGGCTTCATAAAATGAATAGTTACATTCATCGGAGTTGAAGCTGCTTTTACCAAGTTTCCTCCGATTGACGGAATCATAGTCATAATCATCGCCAATACCAGTATCAAACTGAATACCTGACGGAATATGCCATGTTTCCTGTGAAAGCGTTCTTTTAACTTTCTCATATTTCTTCTCCTTTTCTTATTTTGTTTGTACGAAAATCCCCTTTCGCACGTTTTCGTACTTATATTATAATATTTTCGTTGGTTTTCGACTATTGGGATAAACAGAGAATTACTTTACAAAATTTTGGTAAATTTTACTATTTATTCATTTTTATGTAACATATGCGAATTTTTTTTAGTACTAAAGGTCCTAGATATAATAGATAATTTTTCATTTGAAATTTTGTGAATTATTTTTTTAGTCTATATGACATGATTTAAGGGTCAAAACCACCTTATAAAAAATGGTTGGTACCTTGAAAGTGTGAAGTTTTCAAGGTACCAATTTATGGTTTACAAGGGATTGATAGCATAGTAGGCAGACCTTGGGGAGCTGTAATCACTAAATCTTTTAAAACAGCTCCCAAAATTCAGCCCATAAGCCGGAAAATATGAGGCTTATGGCATAATGGTGGAAGCCTCTAGTTATTTCACAAAAAAGAGCCTGCACATTTCTGTGCAAGCTTCTTTTGAAAACTAAAATCTAAAAACCAAAAACTAAAAATCTAAAATCAAAAACTAAAAAATTATATTGTTATTTTATTATATATTTAATCTCTAAATCAACTATCCCCAGATAATTTCTTCCTTGGCGGCCTCCACATTTTCCTCGGAATGCTCCACTTCCTTGGAGAAGATCCTTGCCACCTCCATCTGGTCCTCTATGGTGAAGCTGCCACCGTTTTTGTAGAAGCGAGTGGCATTCATATCCCTGACTATCATGGTAAACATGACGCTTAAATATGCATAAACCATGATATTTGAGTCATAGATGGCATTCATGATATATCTGAAGGTAAAGTATACAAGAAGCTGCTCGATATCGTTTTCACGGTAATCGCCGCTAGCCATGTACTCCTTCATGCGTTTTTCATAATCATCCTCTGTGAGGACTGTCTGCATATCATCCTTGAAATCCTGCCATACCTGGCGCAAAAGCTCCATCTCATTGATGATACCGAAGCGGATATCAAAGTGCTCAAATGAAAAATCATTAAACGAAAGCCAGTCTATATGCTTTTCAACATCGTTTTGGCTCAGCTTATTCTGGTACTCGTTTGCCCTGTCAAGGTACTCATCCACGCGTACTCCGATTGGCTTTGTCCTGTCCTGGAGTATGGCAATCAGCTCGCGCTGCACCTCCTCAAAAAATGCTGCCTCTTCCTCTGTGACTCCCTGGTCATCATCGCTGTCGCCAAAAAGCTCCTGCTCTACAAACTTAACAGGCTTTGTTTTGCTGAAAAATATACGGCAGACCTCCTCGCACGCAAGGCTCAGGCACTTCTGCTCCACGTTTCTGTACTCTATGCCAAACCTTGGGAAATCGGTGCACACCTCACTAAGCGATGCCTCGCCAGCTGCTATGTATAAATCACACAGATTCTTGTCATTTAGCATAATGCAGCGCCCGCAATTATTTGTACGGATGCCGTGCCCGCCATCCTCCGTTTCATACATGCCCTTTCTCAGACGCTCTCCGACCTCTCCGGGCAATGTCTGATAATACTCATATGAATCCTCATCAATATCAATTTCCCAGCCCAGACAGCAGCTATCCTTGCAGTCTCCGGCTATGCAGCTAAACTCTGAAAAATAATCAGGTACACGGACTATCATACTTCTCTCTCCTTCAGTAAATCTTCGTTTGTTGTATCACTGTGCTTATTTCTGAAGCGCGCTTCTATAGCCGCCCAGTCAGGGTCCTCATTTCCCTTAAAAAAGTTGTAGCCTATGTATCCGATGCACCACACAAGCCCTGCAAATGTCGTAGAAAATGCTATCTTTATGATACTCTTAAGCAAGAGTGGAAGTGTCAGCATATCATTGCCAAATGCAATGATAATCACATGAATAGGCTTAATCAGCATAAGATAACCTCCCACATAAAGCGCCGCTAAAATTCCAAGCGCATAGCACAGTATTCCTAATAATCTGTCGCATTTTTTCTTCATTTCAAATCCTCTAATCATATTTTCGTAAATTCCAGTATAGACACTTCTCCTGTTGCTCTTGTCTTCTCCATGTCTATCACACGCTGGTTTGCAGAGCCTTTGAATTTGAGCGTGATATCCTTCTGTTCCTCTATAAACGGACCATCTACCAGAACATCTATCATAGATAAAAGCTCATCCGTATACTCTGTGTGCTTGCGTCCGTTTTCTAACAGTTCTTCGTACAGATAGCCTGTGTAAGCCCACACATCCTTATTGGAATAGCGCTCCTTAACTCTTCTCATAAACGGCACAAGTGCCTCCTGATTCTCCTCCTCAAAAGGATCACCGCCTAAAAGGGTAATTCCCTGCACATAGGCAGGCTTAAGCGAGTCGAGTATCTCGTTTTGTATCTGTTCATCAAACGGCTCTCCATAGTCAAATTCCCATGTCTGCGGCTGAAAACAGCCCTTACAGTGATTTCTGCAGCCTGATACAAAAAGCACCGTGCGGCAGCCCAGTCCGTTTGCTATGTCACAATATTTTATTCCTGCGTAGTTCATACTTTTTCCTCGTATCTGAGATTATAGTTCCATTTAAAAATTGCACTGCCAATTATTATAACATATCCTATCACACTTAGATAGTCCGGTATCTGTTGCAAAAAGACAAATCCCAGCAAGGCAGCAAAGATAACCTGCGAATAGTCGAACACCGATATCTCCTTTGCAGGTGCCTTGGTGTATGCCTTTGTGATTGAAAGCTGTCCCCCTGTAGCTGCAGCTCCTGCCAAAAGCAGCATGACAATCTGATATACACTCATAGGCTTTGCTCCGACAAGCAGAAACGGAGCCGTCACTATACATGAAAATACCGAAAAGCACATGACTATCACAGGTCCTCTCTCTCCCTGCTTACCGAGCTTTCGCACAAATGTATACGCTACACCTGCGCCAAAACCTCCTATTACACCAATCATGGCATTAAAAAACTGCACATTCATAGATGGTTTCACCACAAAAACAGCACCTATAAACGCCGTTACCACGCACAGCCACTCTGTCTTGTTTGCTTTCTCCTTAAGCACAAAATATGACATGATTATGGCAAAAAACGGTGACAATTTGTTTAGAATATTGGCATCTGCGATGGCCAGATGGTCAACTGCATAGAAATTGCATATAAGCCCTGTTGTTCCAAAGAAGCTTCGCAGAAAAAGGCCCTTCCAGCTATCCTTTTTTATTTTGAAGCCTTCATCACTTTTTGCCAGTAAGATAACAGCCGCTACTGCTGCTACCGCATTCCTGAAAAAAGCCTTCTGCATGGTCGGCAAATCTCCCGACATCCTCACAAAAAATGTCATCAGGGCAAAAAAGAATCCTGCCATTATGATATATATTATTCCTTGTTTCTTATCGTTCATACTTATAGTATAACGTATTCTGTCAAGAGGGCGGGAGAAAAAGCCTGCCATTTTGCTCGTAAAAAAGGACCGCCCGGGTGAGCGGTCCTTTTTAGATGAAGGGAAAAAATATAAAGAGAAAATTGTTTTAATCAATGGTCTGTATCAGCCCTTCACACTTCCCATGGCAACACCACCTACGATGTGCTTTGAAAGAATAAGGTAAACCACTATTACAGGAAGGATAGAGAATGTAATCATCATGTATACCTTTCCCATATCAAACTTCAAGAAGTCTGCACTTCTAAGCTGTGCTAACAGGATTGGAAGTGTCTTCTTATTGTTTTCGTGTAATATAAGTGCCGGAGTGAAGTAATTGTTCCAGCTGCTTACAAAGGAGAAAATTGCCTGTACTGCTATTGCCGGCTTCATCAGCGGAAGCACGATATGATTAAACGTCCTAAACTCTCCGGAGCCGTCAATTCTCGCTGCCTCAATCAGAGACAATGGAAGTGAGCTCTCCATATACTGCTTCATGTAAAAATATGTGACAGGTGAAGCAATTGTCGGAACTATAAGTGGAATAAACGAATCCATCAGTCCCATGCCTGTTACCAATTTAACAAATCCAAGAGCTGTAACCTGTGTAGGAATCATCATAACCATAAGTATAAAGGTGGAAATGAATTTCTTTGCCTTGAACTCATATGCATGTATGGCATATGCTGTCATTGTCGAAAAATATACACACAGTACTGCACTGCAGGCTGCTACAAAAAGGCTGTTAAACATACCTCTTATGACCGGAAGTGTGTCATGTAAGAGTGAATTCCAGTTGTCAAGCAGGTGCGTACTCGGAATTGCCGTAAATCCTGACTGAAGCTCTCCGTTTGATCTGGTTGCATTTATTATCATTACGTAGAACCAGAACAGACAGAAGAAAGAGATTATCACAAGCACGATATATGCTAATGCACGTCTGGCATGGATTCCCATACCTTTCTTTTTTTTGTTTACATTTGCTGCCATATCGACCTACTCCTTTCTCTTATCATCGTTGCCGCTTAGCTTGAATACCGCCACACTAAGTATTGCTGTGATGATAAACAGTATAACTGACAGTGCACCGGACATTCCATAATCCTTACTGTACAGACGTTTGTTTAAGTACATGATAAGTGTCATGCTCGATCTGACCGGATTACCGGTTCCGTTTGTCAAAATCTGTGGTACATCAAAGAGCTGTAAGCCACCGATAAGTGATGTAATGATTACATATATCAGTATCGGTCTAAGGAGCGGAAGTGTTATCTTAAAGAACACCTGTGTGGATGTTGCTCCGTCCACCTCTGCTGCCTCAAAAAGTGATGTATCGATTCCAAGCATACCTGCCATAAGCAGGATGGTTGTATTACCAAACCACATCAGACAGTTCATCAAAGCGATGAGTCCTCTTGTACTGCCAACATGCGACAGGAACTTGTACGGCTCTGAGATGAAGCCTATCTGTATAAGCAGATTGTTTATCGGTCCCCCATCAGCAAACAATGTAAAGAATAACAGTGAAAATGCTGAAGCCATAATCAGATTTGGCAGATATATAACTGTTTTAAAAAATCTTGTTCCCTTGAGCTTTAGGCTGACATCCGAAAACCATGCTCCAAGGAGCAGTGATAAGAATATCTGCGGTATGAAGCACATGATCCAAAGAACCATTGTGTTCTTAAAATACTGCCAGATATCACCGGATGTGAACAATTTTTCATAGTTTTCAAATCCAACAAAGTTTGGGCCTACCTGTGTAAGACCCGACATATAATTTTCAAAAAAACTGTTGTAAATGGTAGTGATTAACGGTACCAGCTGAAATACTACGTATACAACGATAAACGGAATCAGAAAGATATAGCCCCATTTGTTATATCTGACCGCTTTACCTCCACTCTTTCTCATAATACCTACCTCCCAACTGGTATTGTAGTCAATGGTTATGTAATGCTGTTAACTGATTTTATTGATTTTAAAAATATTACCCCGCCTGCCTGCTTACGCAAGGCAGACAGGGTATTTATTATTTTATATTGTTAGCCCTATAGTCAATTCAAAAACTATCTTATTCTGAGATGTCAGGATATTTCTCAATAACTGCCTTCTTGAAGGTCTCAATAGCTGTATCCTTATCGCAGTTTCCTTCGAAGTAATCCTTCATAGCCTTCTGGAACTCCTCGTTGCAGCCCTGGTCATAAGCTGAAAGGTTGCTTAAATCGAGAGTCTTAACACCGGCTATATACATTGGTAATGGATTCTGTCCACCAAGTATTGTACTTGTGTAAGGCTTGTCGTCCTTGCCCATGATTGTTCCGTCTGCAAGACCATCCATAACTGTGCTGTTGTTTACGAAATCGTCATCCTTTACAACGATATCCTTCATGATATCATCGTCTGTTGTCATCTTGAGCATGATGTCCTTTACAAGGTCAGCATTGTCTGTTCCCGCTGCTGCACAGATCCATGTGCCGCCCCAGAAGAAGCCCTGTGGTCCCTGAGCTGCACCCCAGCCGCCCTGGTTTCCGATAGAACCGGACTCATCTGCTGCCATTGAGAAGTTTACTAACCATGCAGGTCCAAAGTATGAGAATACTTTTCCTTCAGGATAGAAGCCCTTCTTCCAGTCATCTGACCATAGATCTGCTGTTCCCGTCTCGCCTGCGTCTACAAGCTTCTTAGAATCATCAACCCACTTCATGATGTTGTCATCAATCTGGATTTTCTTGTCATCGCTGACCCATTTCTTAGAAACGTTGTTAGAGTATACACGGTATGTATCGTTTGCTGTAGATGTCATCTTGTAGCCTGCTGCTTTCATCTTCTCAGCTGTAGCATTGAAGGCATCCCAGTCAGATACTGACTTCTGAACCTCATCCGGATCATCTGTTCCAAGTACCTCTTTTGCTGCTGCTCTGTTGTAGAAGAGAACACCCGGGCATCCCTGCCATGAAAGACCCTTCAGGTTGCCCTCAGAATCAGTAACGACATCCTGTGTGTACTTATACTGCTTAGAGATATCGCTGTCTGTGATTCCCAGATCCTTGATTGGCATTGTGTAATCAGAATCTACATACTTAGGTGCGTAATCAGCCTCTACCAGGAAGAGGTCAATCTTGTCATCTGCCGATGCATCAGCCTGCTTCAAAAGTGTCTCATCAAGGTTGTTCTGGTACGCATTGTTCTCACTAGGTGTGATATTCCAGACTACATCAATATCTCCGATTTTGCCATGTGTTGCATCCACCTTCTTGTAATCAGGATAGTGGTCTGTGATACGGCTCTGGAATTCATCATTCCAGCAATAGATATTGAGAATCTTGCCATCGTTTGTCACTTCAGTTTTTGCATCGCCTTTCTTGCCAGAGCTTCCTGTGTCGGATGTATCTCCGCTGCCACAGCCTGCCAGTAATGATGCTGCCATTGTTGCGCAAAGTAATGCGCTTACGAGTTTCTTTTTCATAGAAAAATCCTCCTTCTCGCTTCAGGTTTAAACCTGTTAGTAAATGTTAGTAAAAAAGTAGTAAAATATATTAAATTCTGCCTACGGATTCCCCCTCCAGCAAAATTCCTTCAACAACAGCTCTCTCCACAAGTGCTGTTTTAGGCTTTTTAATGATGCTTATCAACCTGTCCGCTGCCTCCCTGCCTATCTTGTCAGTGTCCTGTCTGATAGTGGTGAGCTTCGGGCTTAGCATCTGTGAAACTCTTGTACCATCGTATCCTGCTATTGATATATCCTCCGGAATCCTAAGCCCTCTGCTTCTTATAACATTGATGCCTCCGATTGCCGCCGTGTCATCCGGATAGATGATACATGTAGGTTTGTCAGGTAAATCGAGTAAATATTCTGTCTGATTTGCAACATCCTCTGTTTCCAGATACCTTGCTTCCCTGACATACTCCTCAGGAATATCTATTCCATGCTTCTCAAGTGCCCTGTAATATGCTGCCAGCCTGTCACGTGTAACACTCGAAAAATCCTGTCCATGTATGTAAGCGATTTTCTTATGTCCCATGCTTATTATGTAATCAAGCAGCTCGCCCATACACTTTACATTGTTGGAACTTACTGCCGAACAGCTATAGTGTACGTAGTCAATTGTGACCACCGGTATGTCGCTGCTCATCAGTTCCTGCACCTCATTGTCCTGAAACCTTGCACATACGATTACGACTCCATCGAAATTTCTGTACTTACAGTGCTCCAGGTATGATAATTTTTTTCCGACCGGACTTGTATTGATAAATGTAATATCATATCCAAGCATCTCAGCCTGTGCCTTGATTCCGTTTAGCACTCCGGCAAAATACTCATGCGTAAGCCCCATCGCCGCCTCATCGAAATACAGTACTCCGATGTTGTTCGACTCGTTTGTCTTAAGAACTCTGGCCGCAGCATTAGGAAGATATCCCATTTCCTTAGCTATCTTCTTTATTCTGTTTTTGGTCTCAGCGCCAATATCCTTCTGGTCATGTAATGCCTTGCTTACTGTCGCTGTCGAAACACCACATCTTTGTGCTATGTCTTTCAGTGATACCATATCGTTTCCTCATTTCGAATTGGTTTCTTAATCGTTTTCGTATCTTCACTATACCACAATTCATTATTATTGCAACCCCTAATTTACATTTTCAACATTTTTAACACTTTTTATTATCTTTTATTATGCATTTTGTATAGTGTTATGTTATGTATTTAAAACTATTACGCCTTTGATCTTAATTATTATACAATTATAATTACTTAAGCGATATTATCTCATCAGCATTTTTAACTATAATATGCAGTTTTCTTTGTATATATGTCATAAAAGCATTATTTTTTATTGTTTTATGCTTGATTTTTAGATATTCGCATTATATACTTCTATATATAAACAGCTTAAACGTTTGCGTATATTTAATAAAAAAGGAGATTTTATATATGAAATTTGGACACTTCGATGATCAAAACAAAGAGTACGTCATCACCTCTCCAAGGACTCCGTTACCATGGATCAACTACCTCGGATGTGAGAATTTCTTTTCTCTGGTATCAAATACCTGCGGTGGCTACAGCTTCTATAAGGATGCAAAGCTTCTGCGTCTCACCAGATACCGCTACAACAACGTGCCATACGACAGCAACGGACACTACTACTATATAAAGGATGGCGACACAATCTGGAATCCGGGCTGGATGCCTTCTAAGACCGAGCTTGACTCATACGAATGCCGTCATGGCATGGGCTATTCTGTTTTCACAGGAGTAAAAAACGGCTTAATGGCTCAGCTTACCGACTTTGTTCCTATGGGCTCTACCTGCGAGATCAATAAGCTCACATTAAAAAACACATCTGATAAGAAAAAAGACTTTTCGGTTTTCTCATATGTAGAGTTCTGTCTGTGGAATGCCATGGATGACATGACCAACTTCCAGCGTAACTTCTCTACCGGAGAGGTTGAGATTCACGTCGGTGGCTCTCAGCTCTTCCACAAGACAGAATACAGAGAACGCCGCAATCACTATGCTGTATATGCTGTAAATGCCTCTGTTGACGGATTTGACACAGACAGGGATTCATTCTTAGGTGCCTACGGCGAAAACAGCGCGCCTTCCGTTGTAGTAAATGATCAGTCTAAGAACTCTGTTGCAAGCGGCTGGGCTCCTGTCGGCTCTCATCACCTGAAGGTAGCTCTTGAGCCGGGCGAAGAAAAAACATATATATTTGTACTTGGATATGTAGAAAACCCTGTGAACGAAAAATGGGTTGGACGCGCTGAGGATGGAATCATAAACCGAGCTCCTGCCGATGCACTCCTTGCAAGATTTGACACCACCGAAAAAGCCGACGCTGCTTTAGCAGAGCTTAAGGCTTACTGGGATAAGCTGCTTGGTCACTTTAGTATCTCTTCATCGGAGGAAAAGCTTGACCGCATGGTAAATGTATGGCATCAGTATCAGTGCATGGTTACCTTTAACATGAGCCGCTCTGCTTCTTATTTTGAATCAGGCATCGGACGAGGCATGGGCTTTAGGGATTCCTGTCAGGATCTGCTTGGCTTCGTGCATCTGATTCCTGACAGAGCCAGGGAGAGAATACTCGACATTGCAGCCACACAGTTTGAGGATGGCTCTGCTTACCACCAGTACCAGCCTCTCACCAAAAAGGGCAATGCCGACATAGGCTCAGGCTTCAACGATGACCCTCTGTGGCTTATCGCTGCTGCCGCTGCTTACATCAAGGAGACAGGCGACTACTCTATTCTTGACGAGTCAACACCATATGACAGCGATCCTTCAAAGGCAACTGACTTTATGGAGCATCTGCGCCGCTCCTTCAACTATACAATCAATCATCTCGGACCTCATGGTCTGCCACAGATTGGACGTGCTGACTGGAACGATTGTCTGAACTTAAACTGCTTCTCCGAGGAGCCTGGTGAGTCCTTCCAGACCTTTGGACCATCTGAAGGACCTAATGCCGAATCTGTTTTTATCGCAGGCATGTTTGTAAAATATGGAAAAGACTATGTAAAAATCTGCAGACACAAGGGACTTTGCGACGAGGCTGATACAGCCCAAAAGGCTATTGAACAGATGGAAAAGACCGTCATGGATGCCGGCTGGGATGGCGAGTGGTATCTTCGTGCTTACGACCACTATAAGCACAAGATTGGTTCCAAGGAATGTGAGGATGGAAAAATCTTTATTGAGCCACAGGGCTTTTGTGTTATCGCTGAAATCGGAAAGGATGAAGGACTCTGCCTTAAGGCAATGCAGTCTGTTGAGAAATATCTTGATACTAAATATGGCATCGTGCTCTTGCAGCCGCCTTACCACAGATATCATGTGGAGCTTGGTGAAATCTCTTCTTATCCACCGGGATACAAGGAGAATGCCGGCATCTTCTGCCACAACAATCCTTGGATTTCTATAGCTGAGACTGTTATCGGCCGTGGAAACAGAGCATGGCAGGTATACACCCGAACCTGTCCTGCATACATTGAGGATATCAGCGAGATTCATCGCACCGAGCCTTATGTATACAGCCAGATGATTGCCGGAAAAGACGCGCCTAACTTTGGTGAAGCAAAGAACAGCTGGCTGACAGGGACTGCTGCATGGACCTTCCTTGATGTCTCACAGTACATCCTCGGTATACGTCCTGACTATGATGGTCTCATCATAGATCCTTGTATTCCTGACACTATGGACGGCTTTACAGCTAAGCGTAAGTTCCGTGGCAATACTTACCACATTACGGTCAGAAATCCTGCCCACGTACAAAAGGGTGTGACAAAGCTCATCGTGGATGGCGCTACTATTGATGGCAATATGATTCCGGCTATTAACGGAACCGGACACGATGTTACAGTCGAGGTTACAATGGGTTAGAGATACCAGACAGGCCTCTATACTGCTTCAAATATGACCCGGAATACGAAAATGCCGCCGCAGAGCAAGCTCTACGGCGGCATTTAGACTGCTGGTGATGTTCTTCCCATGTCTTTATTTCTTCTCTAAAGGATGCTGTTATGTAATTGAGACCTGCCATATATGCTCCTCGGTCTCTCCCATGTGAAACAGCTCCACAGTCTGTTCATCATGAGTATCATCAGGCTCATAGTTGCCAAGAAGATGTATGAGATACTTCTCCTGCTCATCTGCCGGCGAGACCTTATCAATGTGTTTTTGCAATTCCTCAAGAAGCTGCTTTGGCTCCATGTCGGCATCGACTGCGATTCCAAAGCACTTCTTCGCAAGACCTGCGGTATAATACAGCTCGTAGTTACTTACAAGCACTGATTTTTGGCGTAAGCATTTGAGTATGATGCTTTGTCTGGCTATTGATGTAATCATATTATTTCCTTTCCGAGTTAGCTGGAATACCTCTAAGTCCAAGTTATTTCCATTATACCCTATTTGCTTTTTGTTTCAAGAGTATAACATGATATAGCTAAAGATAACTTAAGAGAGTCCTATGAAGTGGCAACAAATCCCGTCAGGAAATAATAAAGTGCTCCCAGTGCCTTTCCAATAGCCATAGAAATCACTATAATCCCAAGACCGGCGCGAAGCTTCATGCGCTTATATATAATAGGGAATGTGTGCAGTATTTCTGCGAGTGCAACTGCAATACAGCCGACAAATATGCCGACACACAATCCATATATTGCAATAATTATATTCCCACAGATATTGCTTACAGGTACTTTGGGCATATTTGCAAAGCCCAGATTATATGCCGTATCAAGCACTGATGATATATTACCTGCCACCACACCACATATCATGACATTTTCTATAAGTATTATATTTTCTATCCTGCTGCACCGAAGTATGCGCGGCACCACTCCTATCACGAGCACGAATGCAAATACACCGGCTGACACTCCTGCCCCTGCTAAAAACGCTATCACTGACAAAAATATTTCACGCAATATATATTCAAACATCCTGCTTTTCCTTTACCTTGTCTATTATTGTGTTCCACGTATCTTTATTATGCTTATCCATCTCCACCTGAATCGGTGTGACATCGTCGGATAGCTTACGCTTTCCGATATGATTAAAAAACAGTATGATTCCGACCGCCAGACCAATGCAGTAAAACACCTCAAGCACCGATACCTGTGGCTTTTCCACTCCCATTATCTGCTTGTAGAAATGTTCAAACACACCTGATATCGAAATATCATTATTGAAAGCCATGATTGTAAAAGCTGAACCAAAAAATATAAGTATACACACCGCTGCAACCTTTAGTGCTTCAAGAATCTTATTTTTGCTGTTGTCGTCATACTCTACAAGTACCTCCGGCTCACCAATGCTTATAACCTGTGCATCATCATAGATTTCCGTGATTTGCTCTATTATTTTCATTACAGATATCACGCTCTTTTTACCGCGTATCTTATCCACGATTATTCCCTTTATCTGTCCCTCATAGCGTGAATATTTACAATACACACTTGCTATGTCATTGATGCAGACCTGCCTGCGGTGAAGTGTTTTCTGCTTTTCTGCGCGTATATACACGAGAATTTTTTCTTTTGGGGTATCAGTATGCTCCGGCATCTTCATGCTCCCTTCGATTAATATTCATATGTATATAATTTCCATTTATTTTGATTTTATACACAAAATACACGCATGTAATTAAATTAATATTTTTCGTGCGATATATTGTTTTTTTCGTGCAAACATCATATAATAAATATAAATAATCTAAGGGAGGAACTTTATCATGGCTAAAACAACAACAAGTAATATCAGCATTCGCATGGATAGCAATTTAAAAGCTGCTGCTGAAGCCTTATATGAAGAATTAGGTATGAATATCAGCACTGCATTCAACATTTTTGTTCGTCAATCTTTACGAGAACGAGGTATCCCATTTAAAATAACAGAAGGTTCTCCAAACAAAGAGACAGTTTCAGCTATGCTTGAGGCAGAAAGGATTGCAAAAGACTCAACTATTGATGGTTATAAAAATGTGGATGAGCTTTTTGCAGACCTTGATGTATGAGTAAATATGAAATTAAATACACAACACAATTTAAAAAAGATTATAAACTAGCAAAACGTCGTGGTCTTGATATCACTCTTTTAAAAGATATTGTTTCAAAAATTGCAAATGGAGAAATCCTTGATACTAAATATAAGGACCATCCTCTCTCCGGCAACTGGAGTGGTCACAGAGAATGCCATATACAACCTGATTGGCTACTTGTGTACTATTTTGACAACGAAGTTTTAGTACTAACACTTGCACGCACAGGTACACATAGTGACTTATTTGGTCTGTAAAATATCGTAATAATTCATATTTATTGTATACTATTATCAATTTATAAAGTGAGGTAACAAATGGCATACACTAAGGAAATACTGACTCTCGCCGTGGAAATTGGCGACTGTATGCTCAGAAACGGTGCAGAAATCTACAGAGTGGAAGACACTGTGGTTCATATACTAAGTTCATATGAGGTGGAAGAATTTGACGTATATGTGCTGTCAAACGGAATATTTGCAAGTGCAAATGAGAACAAGGAGGATGCCTGCAGCATCGTGCGCCACGTACCGCTTGGTGCTGTCAATCTGGCAAAGATCAGTGCGTTAAACCAGCTCGCAAGGGACATATGTGACCAGAAAATCTCCCTGATTGACTCATGGGACAGGCTTGAGCAGTGCAAAAATATCTCTAATTACAAAAAAAGCGCACAGATTTTCTTCTGTGGACTCGGAAGTGCCTGCTTTTGCTATCTTTTTGGCGGAAACTGGCTTGACTTTGTTTTTGCATTTGTTATAGGCTCACTGGAGCAGGTGCTTTTGTTTGGTCTTAAAAAATATAAGTTCACAAGGATTATAACCAATATTCTTGCCAGTCTTTTTGTGACACTGCTTGCCACCGCAAGTACACTTACAGGGCTTTCTCTTTTATCTGATAAAATCATTATAGGAGCTATCATGCCGCTTGTTCCGGGAATAGCATTTACAACATCTATCAGGGATATCTATAACGGGGATTATCTGTCCGGTACGATACATCTGCTCGATGCACTGATCACAGCCGTGTGTGTTGCTGTGGGAGCATGTCTGCCATTTGTTGTGATGAAATATATTGGAGGGATTTAAGCTATGGAGTTTATAATACAATTTATTGTGGCTCTCTTTGCCACATTATCATTTGCAGTTATTTTTTCCGCTCCAAAAAAGGAGCTGTTTTACTGCGGTTTTACAGGAGCGCTTGGATGGATCATCTACTATATAATGGTTCAATTTGATATGGGTGTTGTGTTTCCATCGCTTATCGCGACACTGTGCCTTACGATAATGGCGCGCATTTTTGCTGCGGCACGCTCTATGCCTGTGACAGTTTATCTGCTTTCCGGTATCTTTCCTCTTGTGCCCGGAGCAGGAATTTTTTACACGGCATATTATCTTTTTACGAATGACAGGGCACTTTCCTCCTCAAAGGGTATTGAAACCTTTGAGGTGGCGGGTGCCATCGTGCTCGGTATCATATTCGGGTTTGGCATACCGCAGAGTTTGTTTAATCTGTTGAAGCCTAAGAAAAAATGAATTACTTGAACTATGTCAAATTTGCAATTTTCTGCGCCAGATCCTCAAGATACTCCCAACGCTCCATTTTCTCCATCAGCTGCCCCTCGAGGTCTTCCTTTTCCTTTGTAAGTTCGTTTAACTTACCAAAGTTAGTGGCATTCTTTACCATCTCATCATCTATCTCAGAAAGCCTGTTTTCCAGCTTTTCTATGTCAGCCTCTATCGTCTCGTACTCTTTTTGCTCTTTGTAGGTAAATTTGAGCTTTTTCTCATGCCCCCAGGTTTCCATGGATTTCTTCTTCCGGGCTTCTTTTGAGTCTGTACCATCTGATGCAGTATTTCCCTGTGCTCCTGAAGCGGATGCTCCTGTGGATGATGCATTTTCCGATACGGTTTTTCCTGATGCAGGCTGTGGACGTTTATTCATATAGTCGGTGTATCCGCCCTCATACTGTACGATTTTTCCGACTCCCTCAAATGCAAAAATACGCTTTGCAATCCTGTCAAGGAAATACCTGTCATGGGATACCGTGATGACTATTCCGTCATAGCCATCCAGATAATCCTCTAAAATAGCCAGTGTCTCGACATCCAGGTCATTGGTCGGCTCGTCAAGTATCAGTACATTCGGTGCACTCATCAGCACACGAAGCAGATAGAGTCTTCTCTTTTCTCCACCCGAGAGCTTGCCTACCGGGCTGTACTGCTGCTCCGGTGGGAATAAAAACCGCTCGAGCATGGCAGATGCTGACACAAGTCCGTCTGCCGTGCGCACAAACTCTGCAGCTTCTTTCACATAGTCTATCACTCGAAGCTCAGGCTCTATATCCACTTCCTGACCGAAATATCCTATCTTTATCGTCTGTCCTATCTCTACCTCACCTGAATCAGGCTCGATAAAACCGGCGATTATCTTCATGAGTGTGGACTTTCCACAGCCGTTTTTGCCTACAAAACCGATACGATCATTTTTCAGGAAAATATACGTAAAATTCTTTACACAGACGATATCTCCGTACGCCTTTGAAATATCATGAAGCTCTATTGTTGTCCTTCCCATACGCGATGAAACCGATGAAAGCTCAACCCTTGCGTCTGTCTGTGGACCTTTCTGATCGCGTAAAGCCTCATATCTTTGGATGTGTGCCTTCTGCTTTGTGGAACGAGCTCTTGCGCCGCGCTGCATCCACTCTATTTCTTTTCTAAGGATGGACTGGCGCTTGCGCTCACTTGCCCTCTCACTCTCCTCTCTGGCTGCCTTAAGCTCAAGAAAGCCCGAGTAGTTTGTATCATAGCTGTAGGTCTGTCCCTTGTCCACCTCCACGATTCTGTTGCAGACACTGTCTAGAAAATAGCGGTCATGCGTAATCATGATGATTGCACCCCTGAAACGGCGCAGATAATCCTCAAGCCACTCCACCATCTCGTAGTCTAAGTGGTTGGTCGGCTCGTCCAATATAAGCACATCACACGGCTTAAGTACGACTGTTGCAAGCGCAAGCCTCTTTCTCTGCCCTCCTGAGAGCTCACCGGTCTTTTGCGCCATATCTGTGATATCAAGCTTCATAAGAAGTGACTTTGCATCACTTTCTATACTCCAGCGCATGTCCTCATCCAGCTGCGAGGTAACCACACGGCTCATCACATGCTCAAGAGCTGTCTCGTCCGGGTCAAACTCCGGATTCTGCGGCAGATAGTTTATCACTATATGATTCGCTGTAGTGACAGTTCCCTCATCCGGCTCTTCATCACCAGCCACAATCTTTAAAAGTGTAGACTTTCCTGTACCATTTATACCGATGATACCGATTTTTTCGTTTTCCTGCACATAAAAGGAAGCTTTAGAAAAAAGCTTCCTTCCAGTATATGACTTTGTTATATTTTCGACATTAATGATGTTCATCTTCTCGTATTTTCTCCTCCCTCTCATGCTCCTGCTTCTCCTTGGCCTCAAGGATTGCCTCATTGAGCGAAAGCATCTTTGCATCAAGCTGTCCTACGATACCTGCACACTCACGCAGATCGCGGCTGATATACTCAGGTGCATTGCCCTCGAACTTGTAATATATCTTGTGCTCAAGGCTTGCCCAGAAATCCATAGCTATTGTACGAATCTGTATCTCAACCTTTGTGTCAACCACCTTGTTTGAAAGAAAAATAGGCACCGAAACAATCATGTGGTAGCTCTTGTAGCCGCTCGCCTTCGGATGCTTCATATAGTCCTTTACCGATATGACGGTCAAATCATTCTGCCTGCCAATCATCTCAGCAAGCCGGTATATATCAGATGTGAACGAGCACACGATTCTGATGCCCGCTATGTCCTTTACATATGTGACCATATTCTCTATGGTGCTCTCGTAGCCACCCTTTTTGAGCTTCTTAACTATGCTTTCAGGAGTCTTGATACGCGACTTTATGTACTCTATCGGATTATAATTATGTATGTGAACAAACTCGTCATTTAGTATCTCGAGCTTAGTATTGACCTCTTTCAGTGCAGAATTGTATAGAAACATCATAGTCTCCCAGCTATCAATGCCCTCCGCAAACTCTTGTTCCATTAAAAACCTCCCTGTGATCTATTCGCCTGTATATTTATCAGACTCTTTTAATCAATTATAGCATATTTATTCGCGTAATTGGCAAATTATACCTATTATTTATATATTTTTTATTCTTGTTATTTTATATGTGCACAGATCCGCACACTGCAGGCACGGCGGCACACACGTACTCTCTCGTAAGCGCATAGCGAAGCTATTTAGAATCTGTTGAATTATGCTTCACAACCAGAAATGCACCGGCATGGACGCCGGGGCAAGGCGTTATGCGCCATGGACGGCGCATAAAAGCCGGTTTCGTCAAGCATCGAAAACCAAAAGGCATAATTCCTACAGATTCTTAATGGCGTAGCGTAGCTTACGAGAGAGTACGTGTGTGCCGCTGTGCCTGCAGTGTGCGGACCGTCCTTATATCAATAATAACTCATCATATCCATAATGAGGCATCAATCCTCCTCGATGATGTGCATCTCGAGAAAATCAAAGTCGATATCCTCCACAAAATTATCCTTCGTAAAGCGTGTCTTTCCATGCCTCTTGAAATCACTTACGTTGCTGTCAAGCCAGATGGGCTTTCCCAGGTCAAAAGCAAGGCAGGCATCCTCAAGTGCCTTAAAAATCTTGTGTGTACGTGTGTCGTCACTGTCATTTTCTATTGTAATATCACGCATCAGGTGCGTGTCAGTATAAATCTTAAACCAAATACGCATATTATTCTCCCAAAAGCCTTCTCTGACGATTGCACTCATACATGAGCAAAGTGGCTGATATTGCGGCATTAAGCGACTCCACAGCTCCCTCCATAGGGATGCGGATATATGTGTCCGCCATGTCAGCTATCTCATCTGATAATCCATTGCCCTCATTTCCTATCATAAAGCCACAGGCTCCGGTGTAGTCCGGTCTGTCATAAGAGCACTTACCCTTTAAATGAGCTGCGTAGAGAGAAACTCCCTTTGACTTTGCATACTCTATAGTCTCCGGAAGGTCATCTGTGATGTAAAACGGCACACGGTAGAGTGAGCCCATGGTTGAGCGCACAGTCTTTGGATTAAAAATGTCAACCGTAGTACGGTTCATTATGATACCGCTTACACCTGCGCCCTCACCGGTACGGACCATAGTGCCTAAGTTTCCCGGATCCTGTATACTCTCAAGCACAAGAAGCTCTGTCTTGTCGCCCTTAAAAAGTTCATCTATCTCATAGTGCGGCATCTTTACTATAGCGAGCACACCCTGCGGAGTCTGCGTGTCAGACATGCTCTTAAACACCGAGTCACTCACTATTTCTGTTTTGTCAAGGAAACGCTTCTTCTCTTCCTTAAACCTGTCATCATTAAAAAATGACTCAGACATATATACGGCACTTACCCAGTCATATGGCGCCTCAAAGCTCATCTTTGGACCCTCAACCACGAATACGCCCTGCTTTTTCCGCTCCTTTGCCTTGCTTAAAAGAGCCTGCACATTTTTTATGCTTTTGTTTGATGCACTTGTAATCATTTTCTTCTCTTTCTATATTGATGATATGAGGGTCAAAAAGTATTTTGCCCCTCATTTATGATTAACATTCGTCTTTCTCCGAATGCATAAATGCCCCTGCACCGGCACATGCACGCAATTACCTGCATTTGATGTGCCGGATACAAGGGCATTCATATTTATCGTAAATATATTAGATACTAAACCAGAGATTTAGAGATATCGTACATGTACTCGTCTACACTCTTCTTCATAGCAAGTGCCTCGTCGATATCGAAATCTACAAAATTGCCATCCTTGTGGGCAATAACTCTGTTTGACTTGCCCTCGCAGAGTAAATCAACTGCCATAGCGCCCATGATTGTAGCGTATACACGGTCCTTACATGAAGGGCTTCCACCTCTTTGCATATGTCCAAGGATAGTTGCTCGAGTCTCGATGCCTGTAGCAGCCTCGATTTCCTTAGCCATCTCCTGTGAATGTCCTACGCCCTCAGCATTGATGATGATGTAATGCTGCTTGCCGAGCTCCCTTGCATGAGCTACTCTCTCGATGAGTGCCTCAAGGTTGTTGTCATACTTCTCAGGAAGTAATACTTCCTCAGCGCCGTTTGCAAGACCACACCATAATGCAATGTATCCTGCTCCACGTCCCATAACCTCAATGATTGAGCATCTCTCGTGTGATGTAGATGTATCACGTACCTTGTCAATAGCCTCCATAGCTGTGTTGCAGGCTGTATCAAAACCGATTGTGTAATCTGTACATGCGATATCAAGGTCGATTGTGCCCGGAAGACCGATTGTATTGATGCCAAGTGCAGCAAGCTTCTGCGCACCCTGGAAAGATCCGTCACCACCGATAACTACGATAGCATCGATACCATGCTTCTTACAGATTTCAGCACCCTTCTGCTGTCCCTCTGCTGTAACGAACTCCTTACATCTGGCTGTCTGTAAGATTGTACCACCGCGTGAGATTGTGTCTGAAACGCTCTTTGAATCCATATCCACGATTTCTTCATTTAACAGACCTGCGTATCCTCTCTTGATTCCTTTAACCTTCTTGCCCTTTGAGAGAGCCTGACGAACAACGGCACGAATCGCTGCGTTCATTCCCGGTGCGTCACCACCACTTGTAAGTACACCTATTGTGTTAATCTCTTTTGCCATTGGTATAACCTCCATATGTTAAAAAATTATCATTTATTCTAATCCCAATCTATTGTACTTGTTTTAGCACATTTTTTCAATATTCTTTTCAACAATTTTCGCATTTTCTTTGTCTAAAAATTCCAAAAGCTGCTCCATGAGCTCATTATTTGCATTTACGGAATAATTTCTGCCAAGTTTTTTCATCTGCTTTGTATCCGCGATGTAAATTATGACCTCATCTCCTCCGTCAGATTCACGGATTGTCTCAAGAAGCCTGCTCTCATTTTTCTTATAGTCCTCCATCGTATCAAACCTGAGCCATAGCTGCTTCGGAAGCTCATCAAACGGTATGATTTTCTCGCAGATTATCTTGCCGTTCTGCTCATCCTCGACTGTCGCATGTCCGATAACAAATATTTTAGCATCGTCCTGTAAATATCTCTGGTAGCGCTCGTAATCTCTCGGAAAAATAATTACCTCAACAGTTCCTGTCAGGTCCTCTATCGTGATAAAAGCCATGGCCTGATTGTACTTGGTAAACTTAATCGTCTTTGTAGCTATCATGCCTCCGATTACCACGTGCGCATTGTCCTCTATCTTTACGGCACCGCTCTCCTCTTCAAGCACAAAATCTATCGCATTTGCTGTGATGTTTTTCTTTAGGGTAGCTGCATATTTTTCCAGAGGGTGTCCGCTTAAATAGATGCCAAGCACCTCTTTTTCATAGGCCAGGGCTTCCTCAGCGTCATATTCACCAACATTTGGATACTTAAGCTCAAATGACTGCCTATCCTCATCTGAGACCAGGTCAAACAGGCTCATCTGCCCAGCCATTGTTGACTTTTTGTCATGCTGCACCCTGTCCACAATCGATGCATACACCATTGCCATCTGCTTTCTCGTGCCGTCAAGCGAATCGCAGGCTCCCGCCTTTATCAGATTCTCAATCGCACGCTTGTTGATAAGCTCCTTCTGGCAGGTTCTCTCGATAAAATCTGAGAGTGTGCGGTATCTGCCGCCACTTTCCCGCTCCTCGATTATCTGGTCTATTACCGGCCTGCCTAGAGATTTGATGGCGTACATGCCATATCTGACATGGTCACCCTCTGCGGTAAACTCGCCCTGTCCACAGTTGATATCCGGCGGAAGCACCTTAATACCCATATCACGACAGCTGTAAAGATACTGCGCCGCCTTGGCTGAATTGTCTATAACAGAAGTCATGAGCGCTGCCATAAATTCGACCGGATAGTAATTTTTAAGCCATGCAGTCTGAACACTGATTTTCGCATACGCGGCTGCATGTGATTTGTTGAACGCATACTTAGCAAAATCAACCATCGAATCGTATATGCTGTTGGCAGCCTTTTCATCTATGCCGTTTGCCACACAGCCCTTTATACCGCGCTCCTCGTCTCCGTACACAAAGCTCTGGCGCTCTGCGTCAATGACATACTGCTTCTTCTTACTCATGGCACGGCGGATGTTGTCCGCCTGACCCATTGTATAGCCTGCGAGCTTCTGCACTATCTGCATAACCTGTTCCTGGTATACTATACAGCCGTAGGTCGGCTCTAAAATACTCTCAAGCTCAGGTGTCACATAGCTTATCTCCTTTGGATTGTTCTTGCCCTTTATATAGTTGGGAATGAAATCCATAGGACCCGGACGGTAGAGCGAAATACCGGCTACGATGTCCTCAAAGCTCTGTGGACTGAGTTCCTTCATGAAGCTTTGCATACCGGCAGACTCTAGCTGGAATACCCCTTCCGTCTTTCCTGTTCCGATAAAGTCAAGTGTGCCCTTATCGTTGAAATCAATATGGTCGATATCCACATCAATGCCCCTTGATGCCTTGATATTCTTCACAGAATCCTTTAGCACCGTGAGTGTACGAAGCCCCAGAAAATCCATCTTTAAAAGGCCAAGCTCCTCGAGCTGTACCATGTTGTACTCTGCGGTAGGGCTTCCGTCGTTTGCCCTTCCAAGAGGCACATAATCGCTCGCCACACCCGGATAGATTACCACACCTGCTGCATGCACGGACGTGTGGTTTGGCAGTCCCTCAAGCCTTTTTGCCATATCTATCATTTCATGCACTCTCGCATCACTGTCGTAAATGCCCTTAAACTCCGGGTTCATCTGAAGAGCCTTGTCAATCGTGATATTAAGCTCCTGAGGCACCATCTTTGCAAGCCTGTCAGTCTCTGCATATGGGAAATCCAGCGCCTTTCCGACTGATTTTATGACTCCTCTTGCTGCCATCGTACCAAAGGTGACTATCTGTGTTACAGAATCGTGTCCGTACTTCTGCTGAACATACTCTATGGCGCGATATCTCTCCGCATACTCGAAATCCACATCAATATCAGGCATGGAAACTCGCTCAGGGTTAAGAAATCTTTCAAAAAGCAGATTGTATTTAACCGGATCAATATCCGTGATTCCGGTACAATAGCACACCCTGCTTCCCGCCGCTGAGCCTCGTCCCGGGCCTACCCAGCAGTCGTGCGTGCGGCACCAGTTGATATAATCCCACACGATAAGGATATACTCTATAAAGCCCATGGTCTTTATGATACCAAGCTCATAGTCCATATCTGCATGTATCTTTTTAAGCTCATCAGCACTGTACTCGCCACAGCCTATGTATTTTTCCCTAAAGCCCTTCTCGCAAAGCTCTGTAAGGAAGGCTTCGGCACTATCATAGCCCTCTGGCACCTCATACTTTGGAATCTTGTAATTGCCAAACTCAAGCGTCACATTGCATCTGTCGGCAATTTTCTGTGTATTCTCAATAGCCTCTGTAGCATATGGGAAAAGCGCTCTCATCTGCTCTTCGCTCTTTACGAAAAACTGTCCGCCATCATAGCGCATCCTGTCCTCGTCAGACACCTTTTTCCCGGTCTGGATGCACAAAAGCACATCATGTGCCTCCGCATCGGACTCGTAGGTGTAGTGCACATCATTAGTACACACTAACCCTATTTCAAGCTCCTTGCTCATCCTAAGAAGCTGCTGATTCACAAGCTTCTGGTCATCAATGCCATGGTCCTGCAGCTCAAGGAAGAAGTTGTCTTTTCCAAAGCAGTCCTGATACTTCCTTGCAATCTCCTTCGCCTCGTCATAAAAGCCTCTTACGATGTATCTGGGGATTTCTCCTGCCAGACAGGCAGACAGGCATATAAGCCCCTCGTGATATCTCTCAAGCGTCTCAAAATCCACTCTCGGCCTGTAATAATAGCCCTCTGTGAACCCTATTGACACTATCTTCATGAGATTAGCATAGCCTGTATTATTTTCAGCTAGCAGAATCAGATGATAATACCTGTCATCACCGTGGCTTGTCTCCCTGTCAAAGCGCGAATTTGGTGCCACATATACCTCGCAGCCTATGACCGGATTGATATCATTTGCCTTTGCCGTCTTGTAAAACTCCACCACACCGTACATATTGCCATGGTCTGTGATTGCGGCAGAGTTCATGCCAAGCTCCTTGACGCGCTTTACATATTCTTTTATCTTGTTTGACCCATCGAGCAGACTGTACTCGGTATGGGTGTGAAGATGACAAAATGACATTTGGATTCCTCTTTCTTTATTTTTGTATCGCCGCCCGCCCTTCATGGGTTGTGCCACCCGGCGGGTACTGTGGCAGAACTCGTTTCAAATTGCTAATTTGTCGGTGTCGTTTTCGGCTCCCGCGATTGTTTATGTTCATTCGACAGCTGGACACTTGCGTCGTGGTGTTCGCCTGTGTCATACGCTTGATTTATGACGTGCCGTGTGGGAGTTACATGCCGCCTCAAACAGAGTTTATCAGCTTCCCAACTCTATGTGTATAAACACTGCAAGCGAATTAGGCTCCTGCATATATGTGATAGTGCCGCCTCTTGCTGTCGGAATCAGATATTTGTAGTCACCCTTATCGAAAAGACTGTGACATGCAGTATCATAGGTTTCTCTGTCCGAAAACTTGAACGTGATATAGTTAGATGACGTTGTCATGCCCTGTAAGACTTTAAGGTCGTAGGATGTAAAATACAGCCCATTCCTGTAATAATAGTCATCCTCCACTGACGCTTCCTGCGGCAGCATATCCTCATTGTCCAATGTACGTGTAAGCTTTACCACATCAAGCGGCACTCCGAACCAGCTGTATGATATGCCCTTTCCCAGATAATCACCATCACCGTAGGTACAGTCCACTGCACACCACGCACCGTCCAGATATACCATATTCCAGGCGTGGTTTGCATCAGATGTGGTGCCTGTCACAATAAGTGAGCTGATACCGGCCCGGTCACACAGATACTTAAACATCATCGCATAGCCCTGACAGACCGTCCTTCCAAGCACTGCTGAGTACATATCCTGGTTGTGAGGAGAATTTTCCTCATACTCGGCATGCTCTATCACATATTCATAGAAATGCACAGCCTTGTCATAATCCGATGCACCTTCATCGATACCTGCCATACAGGCTGACACATAGCCTGAAATCGTACTTATTGCGTTGTCGATATCAGACTCAGACATATTGTATACAGGCGAAAAAATGATGCTGTTTCTCACAGTATACTGACTCTTTTCTATGTAGAAAAACTGTGGATTGTCCAGCAGCACAAACTGCTGTATACGGCTTACGTTGTCAGTGTCTGTAGTATTTAACGAAATTCCATCCATGCGCTTTTGCATCATCGCATAAATCTGCCTGTAAATAAGCTTGTCATCATCTGACAGCTTCTCGTAGTAGTAGTGATATTCCCCTGTAAATACTGACTCATCGTACTCTGTCTGTTCGCCGTTTAAATAGTCTGTTGTGGTCTGCATTTGCCCCTTTACTGCCCTGTGTATAGCTGTAGGAAAATCAGCTATAGCACCTGTAAACCCTCCTGCCTTTAAGCATTCTGCAGCGAACATAAAGCAACAGGCAGCAAACACAAGTGCCGGTATGATTTTTAAAAGCTTTTTCATCTATTCCCCCATTTTAATCGTTGTCTGTCACTCTGTTAGGTGTGAACAGCAGCCATAGCAAGCCTGCATATCAGATACAGTACAAAAAGATGCACCGGGTAAAAGGCGTAAAAGACATATTTTAGTGAAATGCCTCTTTTTCCATTGTAATAGCGAAGCGGTATAAGCATAAACAGTGCAAAAAACTCTATGGTACCTGAGAAAAGTCCAAGCAGTATGACTGCCACGGCAAATGCAACATCCCGGTTTGAAGAAAGCAGGTACATCATGACAATGCACCCTACACCCGCCGCACCATAATCACAGCAAAGCACAAACTCTGCAATAATCATCATAACAAGCACCACTGATACCATTACTATACACCTGATCAGTGTGACAAAAAACCACTTGACTGCAGAGGATGCCTTTTCTATTTTATCGACCGACTTAAGCCAATCAAGCACTGTGATGGCAAGCAGGCCTAAAAGCAGTGTAAAAAACACATTGTTGCTCTTAAATTCGAGCACTGTATTGTTTATTGCAAGGTCAAACGGTATCTCAGAGATAAGCGCGAATATAAACATCCTCGCAGCATATTTTTCCCTGCTGTGTGTATATTTGAAGCCCTCCACAAGCAGGAAGCAGAAAACAGGAAAGGCCATGCGCCCTATAGAACGCATGACCCAGTAGATATCAATAAGCGTTTGTCCACCTATCCCGTTATTTATCATCTGAAGAATAACCGTTGCCGCAATATGGTCTATGAGCATGGTAAAAATGGCTATAAGCTTAAGCGTGCTTCCACTGATACCAGACTTTGCGATAACTTTTTCCAAAATCCTATACTCCTGCCATATTTACGGTAATTCTGTCAAGATGCCAGATATCGTCCACATATTCCTGGATTGTTCTGTCTGAAGAGAACTTTCCTACATGTGCGATATTGAGCAGTGCACTCTTTCTCCATGCGCTCTTGTTCTTGTAATAATCATTAATCTTCTGCTGTGCATTTGCATATGAGCGGAAGTCTGCGAGGATAAAGTAGCGGTCAGCCACCTGTCCCTGCTGCGGATTGAGCAGTGAGTTGTAAAGCTCCCTGAAAAGCTCATGGTCATTTGGTGAATATGTGCCGTCTACGAGCTGGTTTACTACCTTTCTTAGCTCGGCATCGTTATTATATACATCAACTGGATTGTAGTCATGTCTGTTCTCGTGTGAGATGACCTCATCAGAGCTCATTCCAAAGATAAACATATTGTCAGCCCCTACCTCATCGAACATCTCGACATTGGCACCATCCATAGTTCCGATAGTGAGCGCTCCATTGAGCATAAACTTCATGTTTCCTGTTCCGGATGCCTCCTTGCTTGCTGTGGAAATCTGCTCGCTGACATCTGCTGCCGCAAAAATAATCTCGGCATTGGATACCTTGTAATCCTCGATAAATACTACCTTGAGCTTGCCGTCAATAGAAGCATCGTTATTTATCACATCAGCCACGCTGTTGATGAGCTTTATTGTTTTCTTTGCATTTCTGTAGCCTGCTGCTGCCTTTGCTCCAAAAATGAATGTTCTAGGATAGAAATCCATAGACGGATTTTCCTTAATCTTGTTGTACAGATACATCACATGAAGGATGTTCATGAGCTGTCTCTTGTACTCGTGAAGTCTCTTAACCTGCACATCAAAGATAGAATCCGGATTTACATCAATACCATTGTGCTCCTTGATATACTTTGCTAAACGCACCTTGTTTGCTCTCTTAATCTCAGCAAACTCCTGCTGTGCAACAGGGCTGTCCGCATAAGCCTTGAGCTTTGAAAGCATTGTAAGATCTGTAATCCAGCCGGCTCCTACCTTTTTTGTTGCCCAGTCTGCAAGGAGTGGATTTGCATGTGCTAAGAATCTACGCTGTGTGATTCCGTTTGTCTTGTTATTGAACTTCTCAGGGAACATCTCATAGAAATCATGAAGCTCCTGATTCTTAAGTATCTCTGTGTGAAGCTTTGCAACACCGTTTACAGAATAGCCTGCAACGATAGCCATATTTGCCATCTTGACCTGTCCGTCATAGAGGATAGCCATCTTTCTTACCTTGTCCTCATTGCCAGGATATCTCTCATTAATCTGCATCACAAATCTTCTGTTTATCTCGTCAACAATCTGGTATACACGAGGAAGCAGTCTCTGGAATATCTCAATTGGCCACTTCTCAAGCGCCTCAGCCATGATTGTATGGTTAGTGTAGGCTACACATCTTGTAGTGATATCCCATGCATCATCCCATGACAGATGCTCCTCGTCCACAAGGATTCTCATAAGCTCTGCGACTGCAACTGTAGGGTGAGTATCGTTCATCTGGAAAACAGCTTTATTTGGGAGATCTTTTAAATCGCTGTGATGCTTTTTAAACCTTGCAAGTGCACGCTGGATGCTTGCTGATACAAAGAAATACTGCTGCTTTAAGCGAAGCTCCTTGCCCTTTACATGGTTATCGTTTGGATAGAGCACCTCAACAAGGTTTCTTGCAAGATTTTCCTGCTCCACTGCCTTGTCGTAGTCACCCTGGTCAAAGGACTCGAGCGAGAAGCCGTTTTTGGGCTCTGCATCCCATATCATGAGAGAATTGACCACATTGTTGTCATAACCGACTATAGGCATATCATAAGGCACTGCAAGCACCGACTGATAGTCCTTCTGCTCGAAATGAAGCTCTCCGTTTTCATCTGTGCTCTCCTGCACATATCCTCCAAACTTGACCTCATAGCAGTACTCCGGACGACGAAGCTCGAATGGATATCCGTCCTTGAGCCAGTTGTCAGGCACCTCAATCTGGAAGCCGTCTGAAATCTGCTGCTTGAACATACCATATCTATATCTGATTCCACAGCCGTATGCAGGATATCCGAGTGTGGCAAGTGAATCCATGAAACACGCTGCCAGTCTTCCGAGTCCACCGTTTCCAAGTGCCGGATCAGGCTCCTGGTCCTCAATAGCATTGATATCCACACCAATCTCATTGAGAGCCTCCTTGACCTCCTTGTATGCTGAGAGGTTTATAAGGTTGTTGCCGAGAGCTCTTCCCATCAAAAACTCCATGGACATATAATAAACAACCTTTGGATCGTCCTTGTCCATCACTCTCTGTGTGGCAATCCACTCATCCATGATGACATCCTTTACGGCCTCTGATACAGCCTGATAAAGTTCCTGCTGTGTGGCATCATCTATAGTCTTACGATATTTATTTTTTAAATTGTCTGATACAGTCTTAATAAACACCTTTTTGCTAAACGTATTATCTCTCATCATATTCCTCCTTATGGCACTAAAAGGGAGCAAATTAATGCTCCCTCTCGTGCAGAGATTATTGTTTTTCAACTGCAAGCTTAACAGCCTCACCATTAATCTTCCAATCCTTTTCATAGCCCTTAAGTTCGCCTGATTTAATTGATACGGCAAGAACCTCGGTCTTGATTTCATCACCAAACTTTTCAAATACATTTGAAAGCTTCTCATCTGCCTCGTATGTCACAGCGATGTGGTCCATAACCTCAAAGCCTGCGTCCTTACGCATTGTCTGGATCTTACTGATGATTTCTCTTACGAAACCTTCCTCGATAAGCTCAGGAGTGAGGTTGGTGTCAAGAACAACGGTTATATTGTTGTCAGACTGTGTCACATAGCCCTCCATCTGAGTCATCTCGATAAGTAAATCCTCTTTAGATAATACAACTTCATCGCTAATGCTGTCAAGCTTGAGAGAGCCGGTGCTGTTAAGCTCCTCCATGGCCTTATGACCATCAAGCTCAGCTAAAACTGCCTTAATCTGGCCAAGGTATTTACCATACTTAGGACCCACTGTTCTAAGCTGTGGCTTGAATTTGTAGGTGGTGTAGTGTGATACATCATCAGTGAACTCAACCTCTTTTACGTTGAGCTCGTCTGCGATGATATCCACATAAAATTCATCCAGTTTTTCCGGAGCCTTTACAAACATTTTTCCGATTGGCTGACGGTTTTTGATATTTGCCTCGTTACGGCATGCACGTCCGAGTACTACAACCTTTAGTACCTCATCCATATCAGCTTCGAGCTTTTTGTCAATCAGCTTCTCATCAACTACAGGATAGTCGCACAGATGAATTGACTCCGGTGCGCTCTTGTCGATAGAGCAGACAAGATTTCTGTAGATATCCTCTGTCATGAAAGGAATCATAGGTGCTGCCGCCTTTGATATGGTGACAAGTGCTGTATAAAGTGTCATGTATGCGTTTATCTTGTCCTGCTCCATGCCCTTTGCCCAGAAACGCTCACGGCTGCGGCGTACATACCAGTTACTCAAGTCGTCTACGAACTCCTGAAGGTACTTTGCCGCCTCCGGAATCTTGTAGTTTGACAGGCACTCATCCACGCCTGCCACTGCTGAGTTGAGCTTTGAAAGAATCCACTTGTCCATTACTGCAAGCTTATCATACTCAAGGCTGTATTTTGTAGCATCAAAATTGTCGATATTTGCATAAAGAACGAAGAATGCGTATGTGTTCCAGAGTGTTCCCATAAACTTACGCTGTCCCTCAAGCACGAGCTTTCCTGAAAACTTCTTTGGAATCCATGGAGCTGATGCTGTGTAGAAATACCATCTGATGGCATCTGCACCGTATGTCTCAAGTGCATCAAACGGATCTACCGCGTTGCCCTTTGACTTGGACATCTTCTGTCCGTTCTCATCCTGTACGTGTCCAAGCACGATGACATTCTCATAAGGGGCCTTGTTGAAAAGGAGTGTAGACTCAGCCATGAGTGAATGGAACCATCCACGTGTCTGGTCAACTGCCTCTGAGATAAACTTGGCCGGGAACTGCTTCTCAAATACTTCCTTGTTCTCGAATGGATAGTGGTGCTGTGCAAATGGCATGGCTCCTGAATCAAACCAGCAGTCAAGTACCTCTGGTACACGGTGCATATCCTTGCCACATTCAGGACACTTGATTGTCACAGCGTCGATGTATGGTCTGTGAAGCTCTACCTCTGCTGCCTTTGGATCTCCTGCTTTTTCGGCGAGCTCTGCACGGCTTCCGATACACTCTCTGTGTCCGCATTCACACTCCCAGATATTGAGTGGTGTGCCCCAGTAACGGTTACGTGAGATAGCCCAATCCTGTATATTCTCAAGCCAGTTTCCGAAACGTCCTGAACCGATAGACTCAGGAATCCAGTTTACTGTATTGTTGTTTCTGATAAGATCATCCTTTACTGCTGTCTCCTTGATGTACCATGACTCTCTTGCATAGTAGATAAGAGGCTTGTCACATCTCCAACAGTGTGGATACTCATGCTCAAATTTCGGAGCATCGAAAAGCTGCTTTCTGCCGCTTAAGTCCTTTAATACCTCAGGATCTGCATCCTTTACCCACATACCGGCAAACGGAGTCTCGGCTGTAAGCTCTCCCTTGTCGTTTACAAACTGTACAAATGGAAGGTCATAATTTCTTCCGACATTGGCATCATCCTCACCAAATGCAGGAGCGATATGAACGATTCCTGTACCGTCTGACATAGTAACATATGTGTCACATGTCACGAAAAAGCCCTTCTTGCCCTGCTTATCGGCAACCTGCTTAGCGCAGTCATAAAGCGGCTCATACTCCTTGTACTCAAGATCCTTTCCTTTGTATGTCTCAAGCACCTCATATGCCTTCTTGCCTGCTTCTGCGTCCTCTTTTGAAAGAAGCTGTGAGAGCACCTTGTCTGCAAGTGCCTCTGCCATATAATATGTGTAGCCATCAACAGCCTTTACCTTTACATATGTGTCATTAGGGTTCACACAGAGTGCCACGTTGCTTGGAAGTGTCCATGGAGTTGTGGTCCATGCGAGGAAATATGCATCCTCTCCTACTACCTTAAAACGTACTACTGCTGATTTTTCTTTAACTGTCTTGTAGCCCTGTGCCACCTCCTGTGCAGAAAGCGGTGTTCCACAACGAGGACAGTAAGGAACAATCTTGAAGCCCTTGTAAAGAAGTCCCTTATTCCAGATTTCCTTGAGAGCCCACCACTCTGACTCAATGAAATTGTCGTCATATGTGACGTATGGATTGTCCATATCAGCCCAGAAACCTACTGTGTTGGAGAAATCCTCCCACATACCCTTGTATTTCCATACAGACTCTTTACATTTCTTGATGAATGGCTCAAGTCCGTAGTTCTCAATCTGATCCTTGCCGTCAAGGCCGAGAAGCTTCTCCACCTCGATCTCAACAGGAAGTCCGTGTGTATCCCAGCCTGCTTTACGTGGCACATATTTGCCCTTCATGGTCTGGAATCTTGGAATCATATCCTTTATGGTACGTGTCTCAACATGTCCGATGTGAGGCTTTCCGTTTGCTGTAGGAGGTCCATCATAGAATGTGTATGTCTCTCCTTCTTTTCTGTTTTCCATAGATTTTCTGAAGATATTGTTCTCTCTCCAGAACTGCTCTGTCTTCTTCTCGCGTTCAACGAAGTTCATATTGGTGTCAACTTTGTTGTACATGACTATCTCTCCTTATTCTATATTGTTCGTGAACATCCCAACATGCACCTCAAATTCGACTCTTACGAGGCTTCCTTGTGGCTTACTCCACTAGAATTTTCGGTTTATGGAATATTCACAAAAAAAGGCACACATTCCTGTAATTAGGAACGCGTGCCTGATACGTCTATACCACCTATTACAATGTACTTAAGGGAAATACCCTTGCATACCCGCCCCTGTAACGTAGGGAATACGTCAGAACCTACTCTCGCAACACTGTATGGCGATTTTAGCCTGCGGCTCAGAAGTGATTTTCAAAACGGCTCTACTCATACCGGCTCTCACCTGCCCCGGCTCTCTTTGACTTTCCTGCCATCTCTACTGTCTTCGTCACTGCCTTTTACTAACTGTGTTTAAGTATATAACTGAAAAGCCACTGTTGTCAAGATGTAATTGATTCTGTAATAATTTGATAATAATTAACTCTAATAAATGCCATCATACTCAAAATTCTGATAATCAAAATCATCATAATCATAAGAATCATAATCATAATCGTAATCCTCATAGGAATCGTCATCATTATAATACTCATAGCCCTCATCAAAGCCCTTCATGAACTCCTTTTCAAAATCTGTGCTTACGTTTGAGCCTGCTATAACCCAGAATATGATGCTGACTATAACTGAGATAGCTGCTGTTGCTATACCAACTATACCAAACACCTTGTTGTTGCCCTTTATGATATGTATAATACCAAAAATGATAGCAAGCAGAGCTGTCACATAATTGATGCATGTACAAAACAGTACAATAGATGCGATTCCAAGTACCAGAGAAGCTATACCAAAGCCATTGCTGTTCTTTGGCGGCTGGTTGTATGGATTAGCTCCATACTGTGGCTGATTGTAGGCTGTCTGTCCGTATGCAGTCTGATTGTAGCCACCCTGTCCGTTTGGCTGCTGGCCATACTGCGTCTGTCCGTAAGCTGACTGATTAAATGAGCCCTGATCATATGTGTTCTGGT
Organism: Agathobacter rectalis ATCC 33656; assembly: GCF_000020605.1. NCBI lineage: Bacteria > Bacillati > Bacillota > Clostridia > Lachnospirales > Lachnospiraceae > Agathobacter > Agathobacter rectalis. Next base: position 953,581 of record NC_012781.1, on the reverse strand, counting down.
TGTATGTACCCTGGGCATTTGGATTCTGATTGTATGCACCCTGGGCATTTGGATTCTGATTGTATGTACCCTGATTTGCATAACCATATGCACTGCCCGGATTATTGACATATCCGTCTGTGCTGCCTGTCTGGTCTGATGACTGTCCATATGCATTCCCACTTTCCTGCTGGGATACAGACTGATTATATGTGTCTGTCGGCTGACTGTATGTGTCTGTCGGCTGACTGTATGTGTCCTGCGGCTGGCTGTATGCGTCTGAGCCATTTGCTGTTCCTGAAGACTGACCGAATACACCTGTATTGTCCGGTGTGCCTGACGACCGGTTGTCATTGTTCATATAATTGTTATCGTCCATAACTTCCTCCATATATCCTATTGTTTATGTAGCCATTGTGTTATTGTGTTAGAAATATTTTATCATATATTACAATAATGTAAATATTTTTATCATAAAAAATATATAAAAATGGCAGGAGCAAATGCGCTCCTGCCGTAAAAAACATATTACTGCTCTTAGAAATCAAATTTCTGACTAAGCTCTTCCTCATTCTCCTCAACAGAGTTTTTGAGGTCATCCGCAAGCATATAGATATTTTCCAGTACCTTCTTGCACTTTGCCATGCTCTCGACTGTGGTATCAGCCATGCGAAGTCCCTCCGTTGAAGAAGCTGCAACCTCTTCTCCTGTAGCTGAAAGGTGTGTGATATTGTCTGATATGACTGTTGTTGAATCAAGAATCTTTTTGATACTCTCCTCAGCCACATTGATATCCTTCATCAACAGCTCAACGGCCTCTCCCATGGCATTAAACTTGTCTCTTGTATCGTCGATAAGCTCATTCTGCTTCTCTACCGATGATACTGAGTTCTCGATACTCTCGTTGGCACGCCTTGTGTCCTCATTGAGCTTGTTTATAATCTCTGTAATATTGGCTGATGCATCCTTTGTCTGCTCTGAGAGCTGTCTGATTTCATCTGCTACTACCGCAAAGCCCTTTCCTGCTTCACCTGCCCTGGCCGCCTCAATTGAAGCATTGAGAGCAAGCAGATTTGTCTGGTTAGAAATATTGATAATCGACTCAACAAAGCTCTTTACTTCCTCTACCTTAGCTGTAAGACTCTGGATAACTGACACTGTAACATTGCTTGCCTCTGCCACGTTGTGTGCCTGCTCCTTGAGTTCTTCCACAACATCAGCTCCCTGCTTTACGGTCTCATCAGTCTGGCGTGAGGCATCTATCATAGCCTTGATTCCACTTTCTGCATTGTCTGTATTTCCCTGAATATCAACACACATAGCTGCCTGCTTCTGGATAGCCTCCGCAGTGCTCTCTGTGCTGTCTGCTATCTCCTGGATTGAACTATGGCTCACCGCAACAGACTCATCGAGATCATTTAACATGGTCATAGCCTCGTCAAAGTGCTTTGAAATATTCTCCGCAACCATTACCATCTTCTTATTGCTGTCCACCTGTGCCATAGCAGATTCTTTGATTTCTTCCATATTTTCATCGAAGAAATGGGTAAGAAGAATCGTGATGCTGTCTGACGCATATCCCACAAGTACAAGTACAAAAACTGCTATCACATCATTCTGAAGAACTGTACCCCCTATTCCAAGCTGCATTACAAGCCTGATGACGCTGGATATGATTATTACTGCGTTCATCACCATCATCATCTTTATATCCAGATATATCATCGCTGCAATAACAAGCGGCAGGGCATATGTCCATGTACCGATTGTTGAATTGATCAGTGCGATAATAAAATATCCTGCTGTCATGGCGCTTACAAGTATAAGCGCACCTGTTCTGCTGTCTCTTTTTGTAATAAATGCAATTACAGCTATTACTATTACTGCTATTGCCGCAACAAGCTGTATACTTATCCTGGTAATATCAGCATCTTTTGTCCCAACTGCTGCAAATAACGTAAATGCTATATATGCAAATACTATGATTACCGCCAGGAATACACGTTTGTTGGCTCTGTTATACTGTTGACTATTCATAAAATCCCCCTTCTTTTGTTTGAGTTTTTAGAGTAGCTTTATTATACAACATTTTTTTATAATAATCCACTACTATTTAGTGCCAACGTACCATTTTTCTCATTTTGCTCCTGATTTGAAGAAAATTCTCCTTTCAAATAAACATTTACACAAAAACACCCGGCAGTTATCCTGCCGGGCATCCTGTAAAAAAATATTTATTCTTTAACTCCACCAAGTGTAAGTCCTGTAACAAAGTATTTCTGTAAAAACGGGTAAATACATATGATCGGAAGCATTGTTATAATTGTTGCTGCGGCACGAACTGAGGTAGGTGTAACTGCACCTACAGCATTTTTCAATGTTTCTGCTGATCCTCCCTGATTTGTTACAGCTGAAAGAAGCTTCATAAGCTCATACTGTAATGTAGTAAGCTTTGTATTCATACGGTTATAAAGCATTGCATCAAACCATGAGTTCCACTGTCCTACTGCTACGAATAAAGCTACTGTCGCATATACCGGTTTGCAGAGAGGTGAATAAATCTTCAGAAAAATGGTGGTATATCCTGCACCGTCAAGCTGCGCTGATTCCTCTAAGCTGTCAGGAATTCCATTCATATAGGTCCTGATAACAAGCATGTTAAACGCACTGACCATTCCAGGGACTACATAAACCCAAAAACTATTGGTAAGCCCAAGTCCCTTGTACAGGAGGAAGGTAGGGATTAATCCACCATTGACATACATTGTGATAACCCAAAACAGGGATAAACCTCTTTTGAACAAAAATCTTTTTCTGCTGACTATAAAAGCAAGGATTGCATTTGCCACCAGTGCTAAGACTGTTCCAATTATTGTTCTGGCAACAGTAATGTATGCTCCTGTTATAAGATTATCTTTTTGTAAAACCGTTATATAATTCTTCCAGGTAAACTTTCTTGGTAAGAGGTAAATTCCACCTCTTAATGCATCTGTACCATCATTAAGCGATATCGCAAGTGTATTAAGCACCGGATAAAGCGTTATGATCAAAAACAATACCATAATGATGCAATTTACAATTGGAAATATACTTATCTTCTTTTTCTTTTTGCTCTTTACAGAGCCTGCTGTTATATCTGCCATCGTACAAGACCTCCTTAAAACAACTGCTCTTCACCATTATGTTTGGCAATTTTATTTGCAATAAATATAAGAATTATACTTACCACGCTCTTGAATATACCTGCTGCAGTACCTATTGCATAATCTCCCTGGCTTATGCCCCATTTAAGTACATAAATATCAATAGTCTGTGATACTTTCTGTATCAGACCGTTTCCTAAGAGATACTGTATCTCAAATCCTGCATTTAAAACATTACCTACATTCATAAGAAGAAGGATTATGATAGTTGGTTTGATTCCCGGCAGTGTTACGTACTTGATCTTTGCCCAGCGTCCCGCTCCATCAATAGATGCTGCTTCGTAAAGTGAAGGATCTATTGATGTAATGGCTGCAAGATATATGATTGCATTCCATCCTGTTTCTTTCCATACATTGGCAAATGCCACTATCGGCCAGAAATATCCCGTATGTGCGAAAAAGTTTATCGGTTGGTCTATAATATGCATATTTACAAGGAACTCATTTACAATACCTGTTCCTGAAAGCATATCGTGTAAAATACCTGTTACAATGATCCATGAAAGGAAATGTGGAAGATATGATATAGTCTGTACTACTTTCTTTCCACCCTTTGATGCAATCTCATTAAGTAAGATTGCAAATGCTATGGCTGTGACAAAAGTTACAACCAGATTGATAACGCCCATTGCGAGTGTATTTCTTATAACACGGATAAATGTCATATCCGAGAACAGCATCTTGAATTTGTCCAATCCAACAAATGCAGAATGAAATATACCAAGTCTTGGTTTGTAATCCTGAAATGCCATTGCCCAGCCAGCGAGCGGCAGATAATAGAATACGACTCCATATGCCACCATTATTGCTGCCCAGAACAGCAGCACTTTCTGGCGTTTGACTTCTTTCCATGTAATTTTTGTTCTAGGTTTTCTGACCTTTTCTTTTTTATTTTCTCTCGTTAATGACATGACACCACTCCTTAAAAGGCAGCAGGCAGATAAAACGCTATTACATCTGCCTGCCTTAAATTTCATTTAAGCTTTATTTGAACTTAGCAGCCTGCTCTAATCTTTTATCAAGCTCAGTCTGTAATTCATCCAGGAAATCCTGTGGATTGCATGCATTGTATGCATCCATGTATGTATCCCATGCTTTGTCAAAGTTTTTTGCCATAACAACCTGTGGAAGCTGCTCATGCTTAACTTCGCCAATCTTTGTCCAGGCTACTCCACCAGGAGTGCTTGTGTTAAAGTTGTTAGAGTATGACCACATCGGATACCAATCTCCAGGTGCATCGTTTGTTCCAAGCATTTCAACATATGTCTTAACACCATAGGCATCGAAAGCTTCTTGTACATCACTGTTAAGACCATCATAGAACTCTCTTGCCTGTCCATCAGGTTTGTTGGCATTGATTCCATCATCACTTGTTCCATTGTACTGTGGGAAGTATGAGTATGAGCATAAATGAGAAGCCTTGTATGCTGTATCAGAAGCCTGCTTTCTCTCATCTGCTGTTCTGTAGAACTCACCATTCTCATCTACTTCATAGTCAGTACCCTTGACACCCCAGAATCTGAGATTGTGGATATCCTGATCAAGAAGATCATTTACAAACTTCATGGCCGCATCTACATCATCACAGGCTGTTGTAACAGCAAGACCTGTTGCCTCGTTGAAAGCACCGCCTGCATTGTGCCACTGATTGTCACGGCCGTCGATTGTTACAGGTACCGGAATGTAATCGCATCCCTGCTCAGCAAGACCTGCCTGTTTAATTGCATCACCTGCTGTGAATGCAAAATCCCACCACTGGTCAATCATTCCAAGTACACGTCCTGTAGAAAGCTTAGAGATATATTCATCATATGTCTGTGTGAATGACTCAGGATCTACAATTCCCTTATTATACTCTTCATTGAGCTTCTTGAAATATTTAACTGCTGTATCAGATGTATTATAGTCAAGTATTTTCTTTGTATCAGGATCTACCATACATGATCCATCGTTTGGATATCCGTCAAGGAACTGTGGTGCATTCTCAAGACAGAAATATCTCCAATCCTCACAAAGGATTGTATATGGAATATTTTCTGTTCCATCAGCCATTGTTGGATTTGCTTCATTATATTTCTCGATGAGGTCAAAATACTGATCCAGTGTCTTGATCTGCGGATAGTTAGCCCATTTAAGTACTCTTGCCTGGATCCAGAATGCCTCGTCATTGTGTGTGCAGACTTTCTCGTCTCCCTTTATGCAGCTAAACTGTGGTATCCAGTAGATATGTCCGTCATCCTGACGAAGTTTTTCCCACTCAAGTTCTGTGAAAAGATTTTTGATGTTTGGATATTTCTCGATGTAGTCATCCAGTGGAACAAGTGCACCTGCTTCATATAACTGCTTCTGTCCACTTGCACCTTCAATGAAATCAGGATACTCGCCACCTGCGATCATTGTTCCGACTGCCTCATCTGCTGTCTGTCCGGTAAGCCAGGTTTCCTTTACCCTTACACCTGTCTTTTCCTCGATGATCTTCTGGATTTCATTATCATCATTGATTTCAGATCCCGGTACAGCAAAGAATGCATCAAACTCTTTCACACCTCCGGAGCTACCTTTTTTGCCACTATCATTACCACATCCGGCAAACATTGTTGCTGCCATAGTAGCCACAAGCAGCATGCTTACAATTTTTTTTCTTCTCATATTGTAATGTCCTCCCTTTTGATAACTTAATTTTATACTTTTTAAGTTTTCAAACAATCGGAGTAACTATAGTCAAAAACAGGGTAAACTATAGTTTCTCGAAAAAACTATAATTTACCCTGTTTTGCAGTAATATATATTATTCTCCACTTTGCATCTGCCGTCTGAAACGCGCCGGTGTGCAGCCTTTTACCTGTATAAACCTGTTCACAAAATAATCCATATCATGATATCCGACTTCCTCTGCTATCTGTATTATCTTCTTATCAGTCCTAAGCAGAAGCTCTGCCGCACGTTCCATCCTGTAATTGTTCAGATAATCCTTAAAGGACTGTCCGTATTTTTTTCTGAAAAGCTGCCCTAAGTATGCACTGTTTACATAATACTTCTCACTCAGGCTCTTAAGCGTGATGTTCGTGGCATAATTGTCTCTTACTTCCTTTTCTACCATGCCGATCACACCTCTTGACACATTTTTTCTAAGCTGCGACAGATAATCACCATACTCACAGCAAAATCTGGTCATATGTGCACGGCTTCCCCTCTCAATACCGGTCTTAAAGCTGCTCTCACTTATGAGTCGCAAAATCTCCTGCTGATTTACATTATCATCCTGCTCACTTGCCAGGTGTATGAACTGAAACAACAGATAATTGATATTTAAGTTCATGCTTTCCCCATTCATACCCATGCTGGACATCTCATCATAAAATGTGGCAACTGCATTTCTTATCTCAACATGGTTGTTCTGTTCCACTGTCCTAAGCAGCTCATCCAGACTATCTTTACAAAGCACTATTCCATCTGCCGATATCTTTACTTCATCCTCATAGTAATATATGCTCTTTACTATGCGAAATCCCTGAAACGACCTGAGCATACATGCATTGCCGTATGATCTGGCTATCTTTGATATATCTGATACTTTTCTTCCGACCAGCATAACTATATTCTTTTGTGTATTATCACATATATACCTTCTCAGATCCTCCAGATATTTTCTCTCGTTTTTTGCGGCTTCCTCTGCCATATAATCTGAGCATATAAAGCCTATGTCATACACTTTTTCATTTACCGATACATCAAATACACAATGTGCCGAATCAGCCCCCAGAAAAGCAACACAGCTTTCGTACATCTTGCGCTGTAAGCTTCTCATATCACTATCGAGTATCTCATCACCTGCCGGAAACTGCTCCACCTGTATCTCAACATACCTTGCTCCACCCTCACACCTCATATTTTCTTTTACATAGTTCAGGTTTACTTCATCATATTTGCCCCGTATCAGAGATATCAGGTGTCCTGCAAGGTATGCCTGTTTCATCTTTTTGTTATCCTCGTCGATCTTGTTTTTCTCGTTTTTGAGCACAAGAACCTTGTTTAGTACCTTAAGCAGCATCTCCTTGTCCACCGGCTTTAGTATGTAATCCGTACAGTCATTCTGCATAGCCTGCTGCGCATAGCTAAAATCTGCATAACCGCTTAATATCACAAAATACACATCTGATTTTTTATCTTTTCTCAAAGTCTCAAGCAGCTCAAGTCCTGTCATCTCCGGCATCCTTATATCGGCTATGACCAGATCCACATTCTCATTTTCAAGAAACTGCAGGGCTTCCTTTCCATTTGAGACCATTCCTGCTATCTCAAATCCTTCATTTTCCCAATCAATGATCACCTTAAGCCCCTGTATTATAAAAGGCTCATCATCCACCAATAATACTTTAAGCATTTTAAATCTCCTATAAATATGTTTCCGGTATTTTTATCATCACAGTCGTACCGCAGCCTTCCTCACTGTCCACATCAAATACTGCTTTAGATTCCGTTACCATTTTGATACGCAGGCAGGCATTTATCACGCCCACTCTGCCACCGGTCTTTAACATATCGATATCTGCATTTTTCATGTTACTTTTCATTTTTTCAAGAGCATCCGGATCAATTCCGCTGCCTGTATCCTCAACCTCTATATGCATGAACCCGGCTTTTTTGAATATACGCACAAATATCCAGCCCGGAGCAGCTTTACTTTCTATGCCATGCACACAGGCATTTTCAACAAAGGTTACAAGCGTAAGTTTTGGCACCTGACATTCCATGCAGTCTGCTTCTATATCTATGTTATAGTTCAGCCGCTCGCCAAACCGGTATTTCTGCAATGCCAGATAGGCTTTTACAAATTCACATTCCTTTGCAACGGTTACAGCATCATTTCCCCACTCCACATACTGTCTTTGCATGATTGCGAGTTTTTCAACCATATCAGCCGTCTCATTTTCCCTTTTAAGCAGACTGTGCATTCGTATGCTCTCAAGCGCATTAAACAGAAAGTGCGGATTTATCTGGCTGTGCAGTGCAAGAAGCTCTGCATTTTTCTGACTTACAAGCATCTCCTGCTCTTTTAGCTTATTCTTATATACAGTCTGGATCAGGTCATTTGTGCGGCTTACCATCCTGTTGTAATTTTTTATCATGCTGCCGATCTCATCTTTGCTCTCCCTGTCAGTCATAGATACAAGCTTTTCGCTGTCAACCGACTTAAACACCTTTGAAAGCTGTAATATCCTGCTCGTAAAGGAATGGTTAAAGATACTGACCAGACAAAGTGGAAAGAATACATTTATAAGCATCAGAAAAACAATGATCGGTGCATTGTGCATAAGCATGCTCCATATATTACTGCGTGTCTTAAACACATATATATCAAGATCACAGCCATACAAAGAGAGCTGCTGCCTGTATACGGAGTCGCTTATTTTCCCAATCGCCTCCAATGTCTTAAATGGTTTGTTGATTCCACTGTAGGCCCCATTTGACAGCACTATGTCATCTCCATGGCAGATAAGCACTTCATTATCATAATTCATATTCTTAAAAGTACGCATCATGCTGCCATAATTAAACTCTATCTTGAGTACCTTTTCGATATCAGATGAGTAAAAATCCAGCTTTTGCATATAAATCATACGTCTTTCATCTGACAATCCGGCTCCGCCTTTTTCATATACAAAAAAAAGTCCTCCGCTTCCCTTCTGCTCCAGTAGTCTGTAAGAATCCGTATTTCTTACAGCAGACATATCATTTACTTTTCCGCCATTTACTATTGTAGGATTGTCAGCATACAGGAAAAACACTATATTGCTCATTCCAAGTGTGTTTTCAAAAAGTGTATCCTGAAAGAAGCTCTGATACTCTGATACATACTCAGCAGAGCTTGTGTATTCCTTTGATATAAAATCATCTATGCGCTTGCTGGTATAGATACTCTTAGCTGCCTCTCCTGCGTTATTGACCATGCTGCTCAGATTATATCCCACAGCACTTGCTATGCTCGACATTTCATGTCTGCTGCTTTCTTTTTCAGCATTATTTACGATGGAAAGCACCACTGCATCAGTCACTATGAGCGGCAGCATGACACACAGTACATAAAATATGTAAAATTTTTTTCTGAGTGAATAATCATCAAGCTTTCTCTCAATGGCATTCCATATTGATTTTCTCATAAACAGTTCCTCTGAAATCACTTAAAGGAGCCGACATATGCCCGCTCCTAAAGTCTGTTTTAACTTATCATTAATTATAAAATAACATATTTATTATTAATAATCTACCCCTGTTTTCTCTCCACATCTTGCGATCTCAATGCGCTCTGTCCTCTTGCCTGTGAGCTTTGTGCTTCTGTCATCAGGCTGCTGTCCTCCTGCGGATATCTCATAAATTCCCGGCACAGCTACACAGCTTCCATCCTCTTCTATCACAGCAAAGTCCCTTGGCGAAAGAGTCAGCTTTACTTTCTTAGTCTCATGTGGCTCAAGCTTTACAACCTCAATCCCCTTTAGCTGATATCCCGGCTCATACTCTGCAGCATCAACGTGCCTGATATAGAGCTGAACTATCTCATTTACAGTATATCTGCTGTCATTTGTCACATTTACAAACACCTCGACAGGTTCGTTTACATCACTTTCTGCTTTATCCACTGACAGTCCATCATAGTTTGTCTCACCATAATGCAGTCCATATCCAAATGGATATAACACATTCTCATTTGTATAGCGATATGTCCTGTGAGCCATTGAATAATCCGTAAACTCCGGGAGATTTTCGGTGCCCTGATAAAATGTAACCGGCAGTTTTCCATTCGGACTATACTCTCCGAATATAGCTTCTGCAACAGCCTTTCCGCCTCTGGCTCCCGGATACCAGCTGTCTATAATGGCATCCACATGCTCTTCTGCCCAGGAAAGATCTATCGCACTTCCTGCTGACAGCACAAGTATTACCGGCTTTCCTACTGCTGCAACAGCCTCTAAAAGTTCCTCCTGAAGTCCCGGAAGCATAAGCCCCAGCTTGTCACCGCTTGCATATTCATTTCCGGCATCCCCCTCTTCACCTTCTATAGTTGCATCAAGTCCAAGACACATTACGACCACATCTGACTGTTCTGCCATGATGAGGGCTTCCTTAAATCTGTCCTTTTCCTCTGCAAGTCCCTGTACTTTGTCCTTGTAAAGATGGCAGCCCTCTGCATAAAGCACTCTTGTATCCTCTCCAAGATATTGCTGTAATCCCTCAAGTGGAGTGATATATCTTGATGAGGTACCATAATAATTTCCTATAAGCGCATCCCTGGAGTTGGCATTTGGTCCGATAACCGCAATAGTTTTAACATTTTTTCTGTCAAGAGGCAGGAAATTGTCCTTATTCTTTAAAAGTACAAGACTTCTTCTGGCAGCCTCCACAGAAAGCTCCACATGCTCCTTACATTCTACAACCTCATACGATATGTCCTCATATGGCGATGGATAATCCTTCATCATGCCCAGACGGATACGCACCTCCATCAGCCTTTCTACTGCTGCCGTGATCGCCTCGTCTGAAACCATTCCCTTGTCATAAGCATCCTTAAGATGTAAAAATGCACTTCCACAGTTTAAGTCACAGCCGTTGTTTACAGCCATAGCAGCCGATTCCTCAACTGTATCCGTCACATGATGGTGTTCGTGGAAATCAAGTATTGCCCAGCAGTCTGACACCACATGACCTTCAAATCCAAACTCGTCACGCAGTATATCCTTAAGCAGTGTCCTGCTTCCGCAGGCAGGTTCTCCATTTACCCTGTTGTAAGCCCCCATGACAGCCTCAACCTTTGCATCCTTTACACATCGCTTGAAGGCATACAAATATGTATCATACATATCATGCTTTGATGCTTTCGCATCAAACTCATGTCTTATGGCTTCCGGACCGCTGTGTACCGCAAAATGCTTTGCACAGGCTGCCGATTTTAAGTGATCCGGATCATCTCCCTGTAATCCCCTTATATATGCGCAGCCAAGCTTACCTGTCAGGTACGGATCTTCCCCGTATGTCTCATGTCCCCTGCCCCATCTTGGATCTCTGAATATATTTACATTAGGTGCCCAGAAGGTAAGTCCCTTGTATATTCCGTGATCACCCTTTTTTGAAAATTCATTGAACTTTCCACGACCCTCCGTTGATACAACATCTCCGATCTTTTCTATCAGGTCAGTATCAAAAGTTGCCGCAAGACCTATCGCCTGAGGAAATACTGTAGCAACACCGGCTCTTGCTACTCCATGAAGAGCCTCATTCCACCAGTTGTATTCCGGTATCCCCAGTCTTTCTATAGCCGGTGACTCATACAGCATCTGACTTATCTTCTCATCTATTGTCATCTGCGATACTAGTTTTTTTGCATATTCTATAGTTTTTTTACTCATAGTGACTTCTCCTTTAATTTATATAATGATTTTACCAGATTCATGCAGTATTTTCTTTCTAATTGTTGCCCCACAATGTTCAAAAATTGCTATTTGTGCTATAATAACTATATTCACGCAAATGCGCATAAATATCAGCCGTATGGAGACAAGTATATATGATCGAAAATCTGAATGGAATACATGAGACAGTAAAATATAAAGAATACAGCAATGTAAAGCTTTTTATAAATGCGGAAGCAGAAGATTATCCCATTCACTGGCATACTCCCATGGAGATTATCATGCCACTTGAAGGCGGCTATACAGTGCAGATTGGGGATGATTTGGTACATCTTAATGAGAATGATATTATCTTTATAGCTTCCGGTGTAAAACACAGGCTTATCGCACCTGACACCGGAAAAAGGCTTATCCTGCAGATTGAGTGGTCTGCTGTCTCAAAAATAAAGGAATTAAATTCCATACTTACCCTTATAGCACCTGCTATAACGCTAACCCCGGAAACTTCCGGTGATATCCACAGCAATATCCGTAAACTGCTGCTTGATATATCAAATGAATACCAGACCGACTCATTTCTATCAGAAGCCGTGATCTACTCCAAAATACTTGAAGTACTTGTCCTTATTGGAAGACATCATACTGCCAGCAGTTGTCATTTTAATGTAGGCAGACACAAGCAGCAGGAATATCTGGAGCGTTTTCTGTCTATCTGTGAGTATATCGATACACATTGCACTGAGGACATAACACTTGATGAAATCGCAAAAATAGCCGGATTCAGTAAATATCACTTTACCCGGCTATTTAAGCAGTTTACCAATAATACCTTTTACAAATACTTAAATCAGAAAAGAATAGAGCTTGCCCTGACCCTTCTGGCTGATCCCAATATATCTGTCACCGAGACTGCAATGCAGTCAGGCTTTGCAAATCCATCCACTTTCATAAGGGTGTTCAAAACTGAAAAGGGCTGCACCCCGACTGAATTTCGCAAAATGTTTATTGGGTGAGCATTATGTATGAAAATTCTGCATAGTTATCACTATTGCTGCCATTTGAGGATGCATACATACCGACCGTACAGCCCACAAAGCCACCTGCTTCTTCTGTGGTATATGGCAGCAGACTTATTTTTTCTGCGACTTTTACGCTCTTTTCGGCCGTACCTATCCATATAGATGCTTCCTGTTCCTTACAGATCATACATATATTCCACAGTGGATTTTTTTCTGTAACGCTGTACTCCATAATATCTGCCACTGCTATCTTTTTGTCAGTTCCCTTAATATGTGTAGTCACCACAAATACCAGCCTTTGGGCTTCCATTGTTATCTCAGCGCGAAGATGATTCTCATTGTTCTGGAAAAGTACAAGTCCTGCCGTCTCATTATCCGACTGTGGGATAAAACGCACTGCTGTCTTTACCGTAAACTCATAGCCCTTCTGTCTTAGTCCAAGAAATGCACTTGTGCCAAGATCAGTGATCTGCTCTTTGTTTGTGTACAGTCTCAGTACTCCCGGATTTTCCTTAAGGGAGTAAAAAGACTCGTTGCGTTTTCCTATTCCAACCAGCCTCTTATCAGGCTTGGCTTCGCAGAAAGTTATAAAATCATTTTCTGATATCTCATCTATAAATCTGCACTCTTCAAGCGGTATATCTACCGTATCCTCAAGGTGTCCTATCCCGGGTGCTATTACCGGCCATTCGTTTTCCCATATTGTTTTTGCAATAAAGGTTTCCCTGCCCATACTGCTGTGCTTTTTGCATGGTCTTGACGCAAGCATGACCACATACCAGTTTCCGTTTATATCATCCACCAGATCACCATGTCCTGCATAGATGACCGGATAATCCATCCCCAGATTTCTGTGTGTAAATATCGGATTTCTCGGACATCCTTCAAACCATTTAAAAAGCTCCGTGCTTCTTGCTATCGTTATACTGTGCTCCGGTCCGGTGCCGCCCTCTGCATGCATCAGATAATAATATCCGTTTATCTTGTAGATATGTGGTCCTTCCGGCCATATGCAGCCCTTTACAGCACCTTTCCATATGGCCATGCTCCTGCCCTTAAGCTTCATGGTTCCAAGATCAAGCTCCTGTATCCATATCTCCCAGTCTCCATTGTAGCGTACTCCTTCAGGGTTTGGGCGTGTGCCACAGTAATAACATCTGCCGTCATCATCAAAGAAAAGGCTTGGGTCTATTCCTACTGCTTCTTCTCCCAAATAATACGGATCAGACCACGGTCCTGCCGGATCCTGCGCTGTCACTATAAAATTGCCGCCATGCGATACATTGGTCGTTATCATAAAAAAAGTTCCTTCATGATATCTTATGGTCGGTGCAAAAATACCTCTCGATATTTCTTCATTTTCCACGCATAGCTGCGATGGTCTGTCAAGTATATTGCCAATCTGCTCCCAATGAGCCAGATCCCGGCTATGAAATATGGGAACACCCGGTGCATACACAAAGCTTGATGTCACCAGATAATAGTCTTCCCCGACTCTACATATTGATGGATCAGGATAAAAACCTGAAAGTATTGGATTTTTTGCTGTTACCATGTCTCTTACCTCTCATTCTCTATAATACATATCCAAAGCCCAGTATCGTAAACTGCTTGTCTCTGTCTTCCTCTTCAATTTCAATTCTTACAACATGATTTTCACTGGTCTTATTGTTAAATATTATTACCGCATTGCAGTGCTGCCAGTTATTGATATGTGGATCAGCCGTAAAATGATATTCTCCGTCCACATATACCTTCGCCTTTCCCACGTTTACCTCTCCCGAATCCTTAAATACAAGGAGAAGTGCCCTGCACTCCATCTCAAGCTCGAAATACGCTTTTACCCTGTTTAATGTATTTTTTGTGCCATCATACATCCAGTTATACGGGAATTCCGGAGTCAGCGAAAGCTGATCATCCATCTCAACGCTTTGCAGCTGTGTATCTGTCGAATCAAAGCCACCCTCGTCAATATATGCCTTTGCATATATATCCTTTTTGTCGAGCAGTCTTATATTTTCAAAGCTGTTTCCTATTACCGGTGCAAGATTTAGTTTTTCCTGCAATATTTTTTCCTCTGTCAGTCCCAGTTCAAATGCATTCAAACTTGCATGCCCTGCCTGATCTATTTTTTCAAAAAGATACTCTATGCAGTCTGCCATGACGGAATGGCCTGCATTGCCCGGATGAAACATATCATAGAAAAACTGATTTTTGGTTATTACCCTTCCCTCGTCATTTTTTAATGCAAACTGAGGGGAAACCGCATCCAGCACGCTTACCATAGGCAGATCATAGAGCTTTCCAACCGGGCTTAGGCGGTCTTGAAGGTTCCAGTCATTTGCAAATACGGAAAAAAGCAATATGACTGCCGGTTTCCATGGCAGATTAAGTACTTTACGTACAAGGCTTTCATAGCAGTCGCCCTTTGTCTCATCCCCCTCATCATTTACAGCAAATTCAATAACTACTATATCAGGCTGCTGTCCGTCTCTTAGTACATCCCTGTCAAATCTGATCATTCCCAGCTCCGATGGTGTGCCGCCCACACCGGCTTTTATGAATTTCACATTATTCTTTGCGGAAAACCGCTTCTGGAAAAGCTGATAGGATTTGTATGCGTAGCACTCTGTATTTATAGGTGCCGCACCTGCTCCCTGTGTGATAGATCCACCGATGTATGCAAGTGTTACCTCTTTTCCGGCTCTTGTCTTTTCGATGGCTTTTCTTATGCGGTATGCATTTCCCATATTCATAAGCGAATGACTTATCATCCTGCAGTATTCATCAGAGTTCATATCCACCTCTGTTTCCTCAATATCTGCCGGAGCCTCATAGCCGTCATTCAGATACAGTCTGACACTCGCTTTTCCCATGATATCCGGTGTATTAAATATGAACTTTATCTGTCCCGGTATATCATCATCCGGTGTCCACTTATAATCTGACAGGTATATCTTTCTCTCCATTCCATCGCCCGTCAGCTTTACCTTAAGATTAGTACCGCCTCCGTACAGGTCCTGCTTTCCGTACATCTGAAACACAAATTCGATCTGTTCGTTTTGATTATCTGTTTCCACAGATACACCTATGCTGTGTACAAGCCTGCCAAAACCTTCCACTGTCTCTAACAGCCCCAGTTCCTCTTTATTTTCTATATTTCCGGCTATCTGTGCACTGTTTATCAGTCTTCCATCGCTTTCATATATAAAATGTATAATGCTTCCATCTTCCTGTACTGAGCCGTATATATCCTTATCCTTCATGATGTAGAAATACGCTCTTTTTCTTTCCGGATCCTTTGGTGCTTTTGGACCTGCCATCTTGCTGCCTCCTTGTTGTGTCAATTTTATCAGCTATAATGATTATATGATACAAAAACTCCCGGTGCTTTGCACCGGGAGAAATTATAGATATTTGTCCTGTCTTTTATAGTTTATGACTGTTTCATCATTCCAGCTTAAGGTTCTTGTATATTAAAATCAATAAATCCTGTAATTTCCTGAAAGTGCTAACATTGCAAACATGTAAAGGAAATTGTCATAGTATCTCCTGTCACCTGTCCTAAGCGGAGTGTTCCAGAACTTTTCAACACATTGCTTTGCATATTTTCCATCTGCTGCGAGTGAAGCTTCTGCATTAACAGCAATGATTGCTACCGGATGAAGTGCCTTCTCATCAAGCGGTGTACCATCTATAAGAAATACCCCATCCCAATTGTCCTTCTGATCCTCACAATAAAACTTCTGAAGCCTTTCTGCCGTTTTAATCTGCCACGGATCTGCATCAAACCACAGATGATCCATCGCTATATTGGCGATCGTGCGGTATGCATCACTGTAATACCAGTCATGTCTTCCAAATATTTCCTGATGCCCCGTATGAGGCTTTCCGTCATAATCTGCATATTCTGCGCTAAGTCCTGTCTTTTCATGGCATGCACTGTGCAGATATGCTCTGCTGGCAGCTGCTGCTTCTTTCCAGAAGTCTCGGTCCTCCTCATAAGCCCTTTGGGCAAAAAGTTCATAAAAATGCGGCAGATGGTATGAAGGATCACTGAAATCCATATTTGTGACAAACTTTATCAGCTTGTTGGAAGGCTCCCACATTGGCTCTCCGCTGTGTCCCGGCTCACCCTTGTGTACACACTCCCTTAAGATATTTTGTGCCTCTTTGCTGTAGCAGAATATACCATCGCCATCTCCCCATCTTTTAGAGGCGAAAAATAATGCCATTGCAAAATACTCTTCACCATCAGGTGCCGGTCCATCGGCATTTCGCTTTCCGTTTGTCTGACATGACCACGCAAAATAATTTTTTGCCGGACCATCTTCTATATACATATATGTGCGCACCCATTTCCACAGTCTGTCAAACTCTGCTTTTTTGTCCAGCTGTACACATACCATCATGCCATATGACATTCCCTCGGTTCTCACATCATGATTGCCGGTATCCTCCATATATCCCATATCATCACCGGCTTCATGATAAAAACGTTCATCATCATTCCCATAGAATATCGTGTTAAAAGTATCCTCTACTCTTTTTTGAATTTCTTCTTCCGGATACCCATACTCTTTGAATATATTTCTGTATTTGCCTGTCTTATATGCTCCTGCCATTTTTCTCTCCTTTTTGTCGCTGTTTTACTGTATCCCGCACATGAAATTTAAAAATCTGTGTCTGCATGATGTCCAGGATTCATTATCTCCTTTTTTGAACCATTCTTTCCGTGCACTGTCCCTAATTCCGTATATGGCTGTTATGTTCCCGATGATATCATCAGATATCGTGCTGTCTGCCATTATTATCATAATTCCTTTTATCCTGCCTTCACCCGACAGATTATCCATGATATTTGCTATCTTTCCCTGATGTATCCAGCAAAAATTTCTTTCGTCCGCAGCACACTCAAGCACACATACTCTGCCGGTATCACAATTATCCTCTCCATAACCGGCTGGTGTATAAACATAATTCATACTGACCTGTCCGTCTCCATCACACGAATAATGGATATGTATCTGACCATGCTCTGTTTTCTTAAGCTCATGCCAGCTAAAGTTCCTCTCAGGTACCTCAGCAAAGTTTACAGCCCTGTTATATCCGAACCCTACAGGTGCCGCAGGGTTTACTACAGGTGTTCCATTTACCATAAATGTCACATAGTTAAATCCCTCTGCCGGATTACCTATTGTTTTTTCCCAATAACCATCATTTTTCTTTGATCTGTAAAGAAGCTCCTCCGTGCCATTTTCAAGAACTACGCTCACGCTTTTTGCATCAGGTGCAAAAAGATTTACTTCAATGCTGTTATCCTCCGTCACACGGATACCATGTATGACATCCGGATATTTGCCAGCCGGTTTTCCATCCTCGTCATTTTCGAACTGTATCTGCCTGTACACCGGATCAAAAAATACCATGCTCTCATCCGCCTGTACCGGTGTGGTAAAATCAATATTCTTTGATCTGACCGGGACAGCTTTATTAATATCATCAAGTTCTGCGTCATCCCATGTAAAAAGCATCTGTGCGAAATCCTTAAAGCTCTTTCTCCATACATGCCATTCATGATAGCCCTCATATACTTTTGGTGTACTGTTTTTCCCCTGTCGTGAAAATTCTTTTACCATCTCATTGATTCCAAGCAGTATCTCTTTTTCTTTATCTCCTGCCGACATAAAGACAGCTTCAAACCGATATGGGCTGTCGATGATTTTTTTCATGAGATGTATTGCAACACCTGAAAATACTCCAACTGCTGAAAAAAGCTCCGGGTGTCTTGCCGCTATATCCGTAGCCTGTCCTGAACCAAGTGAAAGTCCTGCCACAGCACGGTTGTTTCTTCCTTTTTTGACCTTAAAATTTTCCTCTATATAAGGGATTATGCTATTTACAAGCTCACTGTCAAAATCTCCCGGAAAAAATACAGGGTATTCGTTATCCTTAAATGCGTAGCCACTGCTTGCAACTATGATCATCGGCACACATTTTTTGTCTGCTATCAGATTGTCCATGATGAAATTCATCTTACCCTGCCATACCCATCCGGTCTCATTCTCCCCGACACCATGCTGTAAATACAATACAGGATACCTTACATCTCCACTCTCATATCCGGGTGGAGTATACACATAGCTCTCCTTTATGTGACCGTTTACCTGTGAGGTATATTTGCACAGACTTACCGTTCCATGCGGCACATCCCTGACAAAATAGAAATCCTCGCCCTCTTTTGGCACTTCAAATGTGTTTATTGCAGCAAAACAGCCATATGATATAGCCGCATGAGGATTTGTTATACAGACATCATCTACATACCAGAAATAATAATGCATTGCCCAGTGGAAATCTTTAATGTTTGCCGAAAATCCACCCTGCATATCAGGCTTTAACTGTATGCGTTCTGAGCTGAAATAGCCTCCCATTCCGGCTACTTCTACTTTATTGGCATTTGGCGCATAGATATAAAAGGTAACACTTCCATCATCCTCAAGTGTGACTGAGCATCTGTTATTGTCCATTGATGATGGTATCGTGCCTATATACAAAGCACCATTTTTTAAATCATCCAAAATAAAATCCCCCCATTCGTTTATTGATATATATAAGTGTAAACGAACAGGGGCTTGTTATTCTATTAATAAATTGCCAAACAGTATTCAAATATTGCTAATTTTCATTTACCTTTTGCTGTAAATAATCAAAATATATCTGTGGATTACAGGCATTGTACTTCTCCATATACTGATCCCAGGCAGCACCAAAATCATCTGCCATGATAACCTGCGGCAGCCATATTTTCTTTACTGCCACAATATTATTCTTTGCTTTCCCACATTCAGAGGTCGAAGGAATTGAATCTGAATATGAATACATCGGATACCACGAGCCGGGAGCCTCATTTTTTCCAAGCATATCTACATAGTTTTCCACTCCATAGGCTTTAAAACATTCCTGAATATCCACAGGCTGATTTCTGAAAAACTCGTTCTGCTGAAACTCCATTGAAAACGCATTTATACCATCATCAAGCATTCCCTCCACTCTTGGAAAGTATGAGTACGAACACATATGCGCTGTATGATATGAGCTGTCACTTTTTTTCTCTGCCTGCTCATTGGTAAGGTAAAACAAACCGTTTTCATCGACTGAATAGTCCTTGCCCTCCTCCCCCCAGAACCTTTCTCTTATGATATCAGATTCCAGAAGATCACTGACAAACTTCATCGCACCTTCGATATCTTTACAGGAGGTGGTAATGGACACTCCTGAAGAATAATCTATTTCTGCCATCCTGTTTGTATGCCATCTGTTGTGAATACCATCATCAATCGTGACAGGAAGAGGAACATAATCACACCCAAGCTGTGCCAGATTCTGTTTTTTGAATACAGGATCTATTGTATAATAAAACTGCCACCACTGGTCGACCATCCCAAGCACAGCTCCTGTTGACAGCTTATCCAGATATTGATCATAGGTGGCATTAAACGCCCCGGGATCCATTATTCCTTTATGGAACTCTTCGTTAAGCTTTCCGAAATATCTTTTGGCTGTGTCGCTCACATTGTAATCCATCACTTTTTTGGTTTCCGTGTCCACCATACAGCTTCCATCGTTTGGAAATCCGTCCAGAAACTGCGGTACATTTTCAAGACAAAAATACCGCCAGTCATCACAAAGCATCGTAAATGGTATATTTTCTGTTCCATCCGGCATTGTTGGATTTGCCTGTACATAGCTTTCTATCAGGTCAAAGTACTGCTCTATCGTTGTAATCTTTGGATATCCAGCCCATTTTAATACTCTTGTCTGAATCCAGAAGGCTTCACCATTATGCAGCATCTCCACATCATCCCCATGTGATACTCCAAACTGTGGAATCCAATATATGTGTCCATCCGGCTGTCTTAACTTTTCCCATTGTTCATCACTGAGATATTCTTTTATGTTCGGATAATCGTCCCAGTATTCATCTATTGGAATGAGTGCATCTGCCTCATACAGCGCAGTCTCACCCAATACAAAATCCGGATATTTCCCGGTTGCTATTAGAGAATTTATTGCATCGTCCTTATCCTGTCCAACAAGCCAGGTTTCCTCACATTCAGCACCGATCTGCTCTGCTATGAGCTGCTTTATATCATTATCCGGATCTATATTATCTCCTTCTACAGAAAAAAAAGCCGTAAAATGCTTTATTTCTTTTTTATCTGACGATTGAAAAGTAACACCGGCTATAAGTCCGATAAACAATGCCACTGTAACCGCTGAGGAAACCAATCTTTTTTTCATACCATGTTTTCTCCCTATTTTCTTTTGTTCAGTCTCTGCTATAAAATTGCATAATAGTCATTATATTCCATAAAAAATATTTTTACAAATCCTAAAATAAATATATCTAATAACTAGGGTATAAAACAATAATTTATCCTGCTGACATTTTCTCTGTCATACATTATAATTTTTACAATTTTAAAAATCAGGAGGACCATATAATGATCATACATGAAATAACAGAAGAATGTTTTAAGAAATATGGAAAGGTGATCGACTCTATAGATCTTACAGAGCTGGTCAGCACAATGCAGACAGTAGAAATTCCTGCTGATGTGGTTTATGAGCCATCCATTTCTGCACTTGAAAAGCTAAAATGCGCTACAGAATTACAACAGAAAACATACGGGGAGCTTCCTATACAGATAGGCTGGTGCATAGGCAACAATCATAAGCTCAATGCTGTTGAATATCACAGATGCTCTGAGGTCAATATTGCCGCAACTGATGCCATACTGATACTCGGCCGACAGCAGGATATCTCCGTGGAAAATACATATGATACCTCTTTGATGGAAGCTTTCAGGATTCCTTCCGGAACAGCAGTCGAGCTTTATGCCACAACACTGCACTACGCACCATGTAATGCATCTGCTGGCGGATTTCTGGTAGCCGTTGTACTTCCAAAAGGCACAAATGAAGCCCTGGAACATCCACACACCGGCGGAGAAGATGCTCTTCTTGCAGCTAAAAACAAATGGCTCATCGGACATCCTGAAGGTGGACTTCCTGATGGATCATACATAGGGCTTACAGGTGAAAATCTGGAAATTAAATAAAAAGCAAAAAACAGCCCGGGCTTTCACCCGGGCAATTATTATATTACGCTTTAACTTTACGATAAAATTAAGCCTTTGCCTCGTCCTCGTTGTCTCCCCAGAAATCCACCGGCTCATAGTCCTGCAGCTTTGCAAGGAAGCCCTTCTGCTTAAGCTCCTCCTGTATGGCATCAAGCACCTCTTCACTCTCCGCACATATTGTGTGATAGTGATAACCTGAAGTTACATTTTTAAGAAGGCTGGACTTTCCTGTGCGGATTTCCTCCAGGTAATTTCTGACATCACGTCTGGACTTGATGTCCATATTAGCGCGGATCACTCCGTAGACCTTGTGGTATACAAATACGTCCTTCACATGGCCTCCGGCATCAACTATTGTTGAAAGCTCCTCCTCTACTTCATCATCCTCGTGAACCACCTTTAATACTCTCGAATACTGCTTATCCGCCTGTATCAGATATCCTCTGTTTGTCGAAAAAATCGCGGCTCCGTTTGCTCGAAGCAGTGCTATGTCCTGCACAATCACCTGACGACTCACATCAAGCTCCTTTGCAAGCGCAACTCCCGCCACAGGCGACTTTGACGAGGATAGAATATTTATTATTTTTTTTCTTCTCTCATCACCGTTCATTTTCGTTCCTTTCTGTAAAACATTACTGTCACAGCATAGTGCGACCGGCAATCTAAAATCTATACTGCGTGTAGATTTTTAAGTGATAAATCCATAATAGGCGCTGAATGTGTGAGCGCACCACTTGATACATAGTCTACACCAAGACCCTTTATTCTTGCAATATTTTCTTTGGTAACATTTCCCGAAACCTCAATTTCGGCTCTGCCGTCAATGTAGTCGATGCACTGCTTTAAAAGCTCTGTGGACATGTTGTCGAGCATGATAATGTCGGCACCGGCTTCAACCGCATCCTTCACCATATCAAAGCTCTCTACCTCAACCTCAATCTTTCTGACAAACGGAGCATAGGCCTTTGCCATGGCGATTGCCTCTTTTACGCCGCCAGCTGCTCCGATGTGGTTATCCTTAAGAAGCACTCCATCCGAGAGATTGTATCTGTGGTTGTTTCCACCACCGACTCTGACCGAGTATTTTTCAAAAATTCTATTGTTTGGGGTTGTCTTTCTGGTATCCAAAAGCTTGATACCGGTGCCCTCTAAGAGCGCTGCAACCTGACTGGTATATGTGGCAATTCCACTCATGCGCTGTAAATAATTGAGCGCAGTTCTCTCACCGCACAAGAGTACTCTGATATCTCCGTAAACCTTGCCGATAAGCTGCTTATTTTCTACCCTATCGCCATCCTTTACGTAAAACTCTACCTTTGTATCTGCATCAAGCAGTGTGAAAACTCTCTCAAAAACCTGCAGTCCACAGATGATTCCGTCCTGTTTGCAGATTAAATCCACCTCTCCTGCCTGTGGATGTGGCATCACGCTGTTTGTGGACACGTCCTCGCTTGTGATGTCCTCCTTTAATGCGCTTAATATGAATGGGTCTACGTTGAGGCCCAGTGTTACCTGATCGTACATATATTTAAATTCCTTTCGTTCAAATTATTATTTATTACGGTTTCGCACTTTTTATGCTGTGTGGTGCCGGGGTGATACTTGCTTTTATGCCTGAATGTAGGTGACACCTGATTCGGCATTCATGTCTTGTGCGCCGGTGCGGCCCTCTATTGCCTCCATGGCGAGCTTCCTGTATTCTCTCTCTACAGCTTTTTCATCGCTGTAGTCTGCGAGGTCGATGCTATCTGCGGCCTTTTTGGCTGCTATCTCATCATTTACAAAGCCAAGCTCCGCCATCTGTCCTGCTGCACGCTTTGCGAATACCAGGCTCTCAAGCAGTGAATTGCTTGCAAGACGGTTTCTTCCGTGCACTCCGTTACAAGCGGTCTCTCCAACTGCATAGAGACTTTCCATGGATGTGCGGCTGTGGTGATTCACCTTGACACCGCCCATGAAATAGTGCTGTGCCGGAACAACAGGAATAGGCTCCTTGAAGACATCATATCCCATCTCCTTGCAATGTTCAATGATATTTGGGAAATGTGATACAAGCTCATCCCTTGGAATGGTGCGCAAATCCTCCCAGACAAAGTCTGTGCCGTCCTTTTTCATCTGCTCACGGATTTTGCCGGTCAGCACGTCTCTTGGTAAGAGCTCATCGACAAACCTGTTCATATTCTTGTCTAAAAGCTTAGCACCCTCACCTCTTACGGACTCTGAAATGAGAAAGCTTCTGTCCTCATGCTTTTTCGTGTAAAAGGTCGTTGGGTGAATCTGCACATAGTCTGGGTTTTTAAGCTCTATGTCATGCTTTTTTGCAATGGCAAGTGAGTCACCTGTCAGATGTCTGAAATTTGTTGAAAATCTGTACAGTCCTCCAACTCCGCCACAGGCCATGACAGTGTATGCCGCTGTCACCTTTTCCAGCGTGCCATCCTGTTTTCTGATGATGGCGCCGTAGCATTTGTTATCCCTTTCGATGATGTCAACCATCGTTGTATACTCCATGAGTGTCACATTTGAAAGCTTCTTAACCTGTGCAAGCAATGTGCTTGTTATCTCTTTTCCGGTCACGTCTTCATGGAAAATAATTCTGTTGTGTGAATGAGCTCCCTCTCTCGTATAGGCAAGTGAGCCGTCATCATTTCTCGCAAAATCTGCTCCGTATGAAACAAGATCCTTAACCACCTCAGGGGATGAGTTTATCATTATCCCAACCGACTCCTTGTCATTCTCGTAGTGGCCGGCCTTTAAGGTATCCTCAAAAAAGCTGTCGAAATCAGACTGCTCTTTAAGCATGCACATGCCGCCCTGCGCCAGAAATGAATCATTGCTCTCCAGATCTGACTTTGTTATCAGTGTAATTCTTATGTCTCTTGGAAGCTTAAGCGCACAATAAAGACCTGAGCAGCCGCTTCCCACAATAAGTACATCTGTATTCATAGTATGTTACCTCTTTTATTTACCTGCATCCACCGATGTAGCCGCTTCTTTAGCAACATCCCCCTGGATGCGATTTACTGTAATGGGCGTATTATAACACTAAAATTTACAACTGACAAGACACCTGTAAAACTTTTGTGTTGACAGCTGGTTTACAGCTAAGTATAATGACAAGTAACTTATTTATTTTGGCCGGTTCTTTATGTAAAATCCAAAATGGGCTTACATTGATACAACTGTGCTTCAATCACACTAGGAATTTCAAGAGGTATATCATATTATGATGACAACAAGAGAATTACAGGATGAGATTATCCGATTAAAGAAGGAAAATGATATCTGTATATTAGCTCACGCTTATCAGAGTCACGAGATACTTGAGGTTGCCGATTTCACAGGCGACTCATATGGACTCAGCAAGCAGGCTGCCACAGCACCACAGAAGAATGTGCTCATGTGCGGTGTCCGCTTCATGGCAGAGACCTGCAAGATTTTATCTCCTGACAAGCATGTATTTTTGTCAAACAGCTCAGCCGGCTGTCCTATGGCGGAGCAGCTCGATGTAGAGCTCTTACAATCGTTAAAGGCCGAGAACCCTGACTATACAGTGGTTGCCTACATAAACACCACATCAGAGCTTAAAACCATATGCGATGTGTGCGTCACATCTTCATCCGCTGTAAAAATTGTTAAAAATATTGACAATAACAAGATTCTTTTCATCCCTGACTGCAATCTGGGCGCATGGGTTGAGGAACAGGTTCCGGAAAAGACCTTCAAATTTGTACATGGTGGCTGTCCTACTCACCTGCGCATGTCAATAGCAGATGTTGAGAGAGCAAAAGCGGCTCATCCTGCTGCAAAGCTTCTCGTACATCCGGAGTGCCTTGCTGAAGTTTCAAAGGCTGCAGACTATATCGGAAGCACCACCGGCATCATTGACTATGCTAAAAACAGCACAGACAGGGAATTTATCATCGGAACTGAAAACAGCATACTGCAGCACTTACAGTATGAGTGCCCTGAAAAGAGCTTCTATCCGCTCTCAAAAGACTGCGTATGCCACAATATGAAGCTCACTACCCTGATGGATGTATACAATTGTGTTAAGGGAGCAGGCGGAGAAGAAATCATACTGCCTGACGATATAAGAACAAAGGCCAAGGCCTGCATAGATACCATGCTCACACTTGGAGAGTAATTTAATTGCAATATTAAAAGACCACAGAGTCTCTGTTTTGCTCTGTGGTCTTTACTTTAATTAATTGATGATAATACCTCATCTGAATATCTTTCTTTAATTTTCATTTCCAGCACCTGAAATTCATGAATATAACTGTCAAGCACCTTATTCACAAGCTGACGTGCAGCTTCCTCATTGTATATATGAGTTGTATCATTCCTGTCTCTTAACATTCCAAGCCAGACACTCTCATCAATAAAATCATAATACGCATATGCAGTTTTTATAATTTCTCTTGGAGAACCTGTTGCAGCCTGATTAGCGCCCTCATATCGTAACAGCTCCTTTAAGACCTTCCAGCCCAGCTCAAATTGTATATAATATTTATCAATTATACCGCTCACAATAAAATCATTTGTCAAGTCTTCATCAAATGCCCTTGACAATATCCTCAAGTGGCTGACATACTGGTCAAACTTTTTCATACAATACCCTCCCATCCCTTTCTATTTCTGTCACCAGTACCGGTGAAATATGCTTATCATCCATATTTATTATGTCCAGCTTTAGTAAAGACCACAACTCCTCATTAAGACAATCCGATAAATCACCAAAATCCTCACATCCATAAATAGCCAGATCAATATCACTTTTAGGATGATTCGTGCCTCTGGCGCGTGAACCAAACAGCACTACTTTTTTTGTATTATATTTTTTTGCTATATTAACAATTTGCTTATATACTTCATCCATATAATACTCCTTATTTCACATCCGTCTAATTAAATCCGACAACCTTCTGTGACAGCTTATACGCACCGATAGCTACCTTTCTGCCTCCCTTGCCCGGCAGGTTCATTAACTGTCCCATGACGCCATGGCGCAGCTTCTTGTAGGTTTCTTCATCGTGCTCCTTCATGTATGCCCACAGTTCATCCTTCTTAGCCATGTTCTCATCGGTGCCTGAGATAATTGCCAGAATAGTAGAAATAGTCGTAATAATCTCCAGATAGCTGTACATATACTTCCTGCACATCTCATTTGTTATCTCATTCAATTTGACATCATCAAACATAATCTTATTTACACGAATCTGCTGGTCAATACGGCGTATCATCACCTGCTCATTGACCGACTGGTCATCGCGACCGATAAAATATCTGTAGAAGTCCACATCCAGATAGTACATCGTGCGCACATACGGAAGCGGCTTATATACATAGATATTATCCACATAAAAGGTATGCTTTGGCAGCTTGAGTCCACAGCTTCTCAAAAGCTCTGTCCTGTATATTACCGAATGCATCAGTATGTAATGTCCCTTGTGAATATGCTTTATATCACTCCAGGTAAATATCTCATTGCGTGGAAAGCCGGTCTGACGCATAACCTTTTTACGCTTTGCTCCTTCTTTCTCGTAGACATAGTTGGCAAGAAGCATATCAATCTGTGTATTCTCCTGCTCAAACTCCCTTAGCTTGTCCAGTATCTTCTTGTATGATTCCAAATCCACCCAGTCATCGCTGTCAACGACCTTGAAATATTTGCCTGTGGCATTTTTGAGACCTGTGTTTACAGCCTCTCCATGTCCACCGTTCTCCTGGTGTACAGCCTTTACTATGTCAGGATATTCGGCTGCATATCTGTCAGCTATCGCTGCCGTCTCATCCTTTGAACCGTCATCAACAATAATTATCTCCACATCATCTCCACCCGGCAGGATAGACTCTATACAATGCTCCATGTAATCCTTTGAATTGTAACATGGGATTGCAAAACTTAATAATTTCATCTTTTTCCCCTTGTAAAAAATAATATCGCTGTTTGATTATGCATAAAATCTTATCCTATATGCAATAACAAATACCGATACTATAATTATACACAAAATCATGATATTGTCTAAGGATTTTTTATGGTACCTTAGGACTGCACAGTTTGTTCATATTTTGTTTACAGAAAAGTGAAATTCAAAACACACGGTTTTCACAATTGATTTGTATACTAACATCATAAACGAAAGATACAAAACAAAAGCAACAAAACATATTAATTACGCAATACTCATACTAATCTTTTTCATATATAGCCGATGCAAGCCACATGCATCGGCTTCCTCTTTTTAGTATTATAGTAACTATGTGATTATTTCTATCAGCTTCTCTTTATCTTACGTGAAGCCGTCTTTTCAAACTCACTCTCCCTTACTTTAAGGCTATAGATACGCTTGTAGGCAGGTGCATTCACATTGTACTCATCGATAAGCGCCTGCAGTGCTGCCCTTATATCGACGATACCTGCATTTTGAGCATACTCTCTGTCCGGGAAAATCTCAGCTTCAATCACTCCTTCAGACTCACGCACTATGATTTCCTTTATGAGATGATTTACGCTCAGAGCGTTTTCAAGCTCCTCCGGTGACACATTCTCACCGTTTTTGGTGATAATCAGATTTTTTCTTCTGCCGGTCAGATAAATATATCCATCCTCGTCCACATAGCCTAAGTCACCCGTGTGAAGCCAGCCGTCCGACAGTGTCTCCTCAGTCTCCTTTGGCATCTTATAATAGCCCTGCATCACACTTGTACCGCGGACAAAAAGCTCACCGTCAACTGTTTTTGCCTCACAGTTTGGCATCAGCTTGCCTACCGAGTTTTTGCGGATATCCCAGCTTAGATTTGTGCTTATGACCGGAGAACACTCCGTCATGCCATAGCCCTGCAATATGGTGATACCAAACTCTGCAAATAAATCAACATAATCAGGATTTAGGTACGCACCGCCACTGCAGATTGTATGAAGCCTCTCTCCAAACATTTTCTTACGGACCGGCTCTGCAGGAAGTCCTGCTGCCCTTACCTCCTCGAGCTTTCTGGCAAATGTCTCAATCATAAGAGGCACCATAAGAATCATGTCGGGAGTAAAAAGCTGTATATTTTTTGCCATGCGCATGATGGAATCATTGATGCAGATTACCGAACCCAGTGAAATTCCTTTCAGAATATCCATGCTCAGACAGTATGCATGGTGTATCGGAAGCACAGACAAGATTACCGTGTGAGGTCCAATTTTCATGTCAAGGCATGTGGCATTTTCAGCCAGGTTGTTCTGCGTCAGCATGACTCCCTTGCTCTTTCCTGTGGTTCCGGACGTAAACATGATAGTGCAAAGCGCATCCTCTGCCACTGCCGGCTCGTAGCTTCCCCTGTTGTCATCTATAAGCCCTTTAAACGAAAGCACCTGTGGACAATGCTCTGTACTGTTCATAGACACATACACATTTATATCATGACAGCTTTTAGCTGCGGCCTCAGCCACATCCGAACGTGCCTCATCAAATATAAGCATCCTCACATCGGCTCTGTCCAAAAGCTCACATATATCCGCTGCCGGAAGCGATGCATCGATTGGAACCGCAACACTTCCGCTTTCTGTGATTGCCAGATATGATACTATCCACTCATATGATGAAGGGCCTATTACAGCGATATGCTGCCCTTTTTTGCCAAGCTTTTCGATGGCATTGGCAAAGCTGTCTGTATCATTCTTAAGCTCACTGTAGGTTCTTGACTCTATCTCATTTTTGGATTTCTTCCATCTTATCGCATCATCTGCGCCGTAAGCTTCATTTGCATATGAAAGAATTTCAGGAATTGTGTGAAATAACATATTTTCTCCTATCTGCGCCCATTATGCGTCTTTTAATGTCTCAAGATAATCGACTGCTTCCTGTACTGTGCGGATTTCTGCAGCCTTTGTCTGCTCAACCTCCACATCAAAGGTATCCTCTATCTCCCCGAGCATGCTCATGAAATCAAATGACGTAAAGCCCAGGTCCTCCATAAAACGTGACTCTTCGTGCACATCTGCCGGCTGAACATCAACATAATTACAGATAATTTCCACTAATTCATCAAACATAATAATCTCCTTTTACCTAATACGTTTCCTAATCCACTACACTAATTTAATGATTTCGCCTATTGTAAGCTCAGGGTTTTCTGCTCCCTTGAACATGATTTTGCACAGGTAATAGTACATATACTCAAGCTGCTTTCTTGAGACTGCCTTGACCTGATGCTCGAAGCTGAAATCCAGTCCGTTGTCCTCCGGGCGGTGCATTACCGTTAGATACATAGCCTGTGTAGTCATGCCGTTCGGGTACCACTTAGTCTTGTATTTTATATCTCCCAGGTCGTTTAAGCCCTTTTCCTTTAAGGTCATAGGCTGATATGTAAGCGACATCGGCTCATATGTAAGCCCCGCCTTTGGCTGCGGATAGGTCTTTGAGCGCAGTGCAAAGTACTCTGTCGGGTTGTAGTTTGCATGGCGGAACAGCTCGTTTTGCTTATCCCTAATGGTATACACAGCATCGATAAAGCGTACATCCTTTGAAAAGCACGTCCTAAACGGAAACGAATGAATACGTGTGCCGCCTGACTTCTTCTCCTTAAGTGTCGCACGTCTGGCGATGGCATTGTTTACGGAGACATCATCGAAGCCGTTTTCCTTCTGGAAAAACGTCCTGATTCCCATGAGAAGCAGACAAGCAAGCGAAATATGATATTTCTCGCAAAAATCCATAAGACGCTTTGTCGGCTCAGCCTCCAGATGAAAGATATCAAGCGCTGAGGTGACATCATCCGATGCATTGAATGCACTCCTTAGCTTGTTATCATGCATCAGTTCTCTTGCCGCATCAAGCTTTGCTGTGCCGTCGATTCCGTTGTAGATTGGCTCCGACTGTCTGATAAGCTTCTCAAAGAACTCTCTGTCCCTAAGCTGTGCCTTACTTCCGGCTTCATATGCCAGATCCTTTTTAAGCTGCTCGATATATGAGCACATATCCTTTGGAAAAGGTACTCCCTCATACATGGCATTACAGTATATCTCAATAATATCCTTTAAAAATGCAATAAGTGACTGCGCATCAACCACCATGTGATGACCTAAGAAGTACACTCCATTGAATCCATCCGGCATCTTTATCATCACGATTTTGGTCATAGGAGAGTCCTCAAACTCAAACGGCACCTGTGTCCAGCCTTGCATCTCATTCTCTGCCTCCTCCATGGTTACATCCGTAAAATCCTTGAAATCGACAGTTCTCTCTTTAAAATCCTCATCCACATCCGCAATATACTGATAGCACTCTCCATCCTTATCCCTTGTAAAGCGGATACGCATGGCCTCGTTTCTGGCATACGCGTAGTTGATTGAATCCCTTAGCACGTTCCAGTCAAGCTCCGTGCCGATTGTCAGGCTTGTACCTATATTGAGTACTGCCATATTCGGACAGTACTTTGCATAGTACAAATGAAATTTTTGTGCAACCGTAATCGGATATACGTTGTGTCCCTTTCTCGTCTTCATCATCTCATAACTCCTTCCAAAAATTTATCAAGTGCGTCCTCGAAAGCTTTCGTATTCTTGTAATAGCTCTCGCAGTGTCCTGCACCCTTTACTATCAGCTTTGTCTTTTGTGACGCGCAGCTTGCATAAAGCTCATCACACATGCTACATGGCACAAATGTATCCTTATCACCATGGATAAACAAAATAGGCAGCTTCGCCTTTTGCACCTCTTTTGCAGCATTGCATTCATCAAGCCCATACCCTGCCATTTTTCTGTTCACAAAATCTGCAATCTGAATCATCGGAAAAGCCGGCAGATGGTACATGCTGTGAAGCACATGTGTAAATACCGCCTTAGGCGAGGTAAATGCACAGTCTGACACAATTCCCTTCACCTGCTCCGGCAGATTAAGTCCACTTGCCATAAGCACAGTGGCACCTCCCATGGAATTTCCCATCAAAACAATCCTTATGCCATTGCCTGCCTTCTTAATCATCCAGTCAATCCACTTAAGCGCATCATAGCGGTCCTTGCAGCCGAAGCCTATGAATTTACCCTCGCTTTGTCCATGTGCCCTCGCATCTACAAGCAGCATGCTATAGCCCTTCTTTAAATAGTAATTGGATATGCTGCTGTAATCAGACATAGCTTCACTTGTGTAGCCGTGAAAGCATATGACGGCTTTATCCGGATTACCTCCATCTATCCCAGGAAAATATGTGGCATGCAGTCTTAATCCATCATCGGACCTAATCCACACATCCTCATGAGCCTGTGCTCTCATCCACTCTCCGCGTGGCTTCATAAAGCTGTAATAGCTCTCCCAGTCAACCCCGGACATCTTCATCGTGCGCTCCTTCTTGGCATTGTAGCGCATCATGGTCCTCCTGTAGAAATAAGCACTGCCGCCTGCCTCTGCTGCAGCAATACCACCTAAAACACCTGCAATTATTCCCCACTTCATCTTCATCACCTACGCCTTCTTACTGTCTATAATCTGCTTCAGGCGAAGTGCCTTATCAATATTTCCCTCCACCTTGAGCTTGCCTGTTGTAAATGCAAGACTCGGATCAAGCCTTCCTTCTGCCAGCTTAAAAAGAGTCTCAGCGCTGCATATAAAAATCGCATCCCTGTCAAAATACTCATACGGCTCCACTGCCAGCACACCATCCTTTACCTCGGCATAGAAAATTCCCTCTGCCTCTCCTGTTATATTGAACTGAAAAGCAAGGTGCTCGCTTATATCGCTCACATCAGACTCCATAAACAGTCCCTTTACCTTTGAAAACATATCTGCATAAGTCATATCAATTCTCCTTTTCGACCACCGGTCAACTTGTTACTTCATTACAGTATCACTTTTTCGACCGTCGGTCAATATAAATATTTTCATTTTCAAACTATTCTGTTATTTTTTCATAAACTATCCAAACGTATCATATCATTTTTACCAAAACCTATTCCCCCGGTAAAATCTCATGGAAGAATCATATGGATTGTGATAATATATATTAAAATAAACGTAACTAATATAAGAGGATCCACTATGCCACATTCCACAAGACCAAATTCGGAAAAATACGAGAAGATACTTGAAGCGCTAAGAACCCTTTTAGAAACAAAAAAAATATCCCAGATATCTGTCAGCGAAATCGCCCAGACAGCCGGGATAGGCAAGGGTAGCATATATTATTATTTTTCATCAAAGGAGGCTATCTTTGATGCACTTATGGCAAAAAGCTACGAAGAGCCGCTTGCCACCGCAAAGGAGCTTGCAAAGCGCACCGATATATCTCCGTTTGTGCGCATGGCGATGATATTTCAGGCATGCCGCAACTCCTCTGCCGCCTTTTTTAAAAATCCAGTCCGATGCCGGAAATGGTGTACAGGAGAATGCATTTTTGCACAACAAATACATCAATTACCTGATTACCGAGCTAAAGCCGGTGACCGGTGAAATCATAAGGCAGGGAGCAGCTGAGGGACTTATCGTGTGCCAACAGCCTGATGCGCTTGCAGAGATTGTGCTTCTCGTGCTCGTCGTGAAGCTTGACAATACACTGATTCCGTCCACAAAAGAAAAGACCGAACAGACTATCTCAGAGCTCATCTCGCTGCTTGAGAAGGGCACTGACAATCCTGAAGGGTCTCTAAATTTCCTGCGTGTCTAAGGACACTATTTATGCTTTTTTCTAAAAAAATATTGGACTATTGCTGCCGGAATGATTCCTCCCGCTAAAATCATTCCTTTTGAAAGCGCCGGTGTTTTACGTACAACGTGAGGTGACCTTTCCTTACTGTATCCTACATATATAGGCTTTTCCTCTTTGTCTGTGTAGTCTGCCTTTATATATCCGATAGCATTATCCCTATCCGGTACATATACCCTGATTATATTATCACGCATATCACCATTAAAAGCTTTATATGCTGCCACTATCTCATAATCTGAGTGATGCGGCAGATACTCAAAAAAATACTGTCTATTATCAACACACCATAACAAAAGCCATATTACAAATACCATAATAAGTGCTCTCATGTCTTCTTTTTCGTTTGAATTTTCCATAATTAAACATGCCTCGATTTTAATTGTATATATACGTGTTACACTAACTCCGGCACTCTGTAGCCTGCCTCACTCATTGATTTCTCAAACTCATCCACTGACATTCCAAGCTTCTCAGCTCCCCTGTTCACCGAATAGTCCCCATCCTGAACCGATAAGAATATTTCTGTACGACGTCCGGTCTGAATGCCAGTCTCAATTCCAGTCTCAATGCCAGTCTTAATTCCAGCCTTAATTCCAGCCTTCATACCTTCTCTTCTTTGTTCCTCACCATACTCTTTTGCATATTCCATTGCGTACTTTCTTACAGCTTCACTCATAGCACCACGTCCTTCCTTTTCTTTGTAATAAGCCACCGCTTTTGACAATGTCTCACTTTTTATCAGCTCCGGCCTGCACTGATGAAAATCTCTCATCATCCGACCTATATCATCATTACCTTCATACCTTCCATTTACATAGATAATATGCGAACCATCTCCAAAGGCTTCACCCGTTTCATCAACACGCCTTTGAATGTGATAAAATGGCAGTCCTTTTCTGAACTTATCGTGATCATAAATAAAAATCACGTATGAATCCTTAATCTCCTTAAACTCCTGTCCTTCCTCCAGCATCCTCGCATCCATCATACTGCTGTGATATCTGGCTCTTTTGACATGCGATCCCTCAGCATTAATCTGCACCTCGATATCAATATGTCTGCCATCGACATCTATTGCATGCACATCCAAGGTAATACATCTCCCACCAATCACTGGATTTTTTAATTCATCCTGCCCCCAGACGTCTATAACCTTAATATCACGCTCCATTATTACGCGAAGCAGTAACTCCGTTGTCTCGATATTCTGCCCGAATACAAGACTCATCAGATTGTCATCAAACAGCGTCATTTTTTCAATCAATCCGTTGATGATTACATCGTTCTGGCCATAATTACTGCCAAAAACCTCTTTTGTCTCTCCCGACATTATTCTCCTCCTGTTTAGTTGTGTAAGCAAGAAGAATAGAATATCGCATGATACAAAATTTCTTGTCAATATAAAGCATCAACAACCCCAGTCAGCTTCATTCACATAATGTTTCTCAATCGACATATCCATTTTCCCTGCTATTGATAGGTAACTTAAAGCATTGAAAATTTCCATGTCTTTGTCGAAAAATACTAAGTGGTTCTACCCTCTTCAAAGTGATACGCACCGATAAAAATGTGTACTGTGGTGTCGCTCAACAGAAATATAATGCTTTGGCTTGATTGTAGCATTAAAACCGCAAAAGGGCAATAAAAATATCAGGCAAATTCCTATTATCCTATTATAAAAGAGAGACAGCCGCGAAACCGCAAAAACAGCCGGGCACATCTCTCACATATGTCTGACTGTTCTTATCGCTTACTATTCAGTTTTATTATAGCTGTCCGCTAAATTCTCCTATAGTGGTACGCAAAGTATATATTGCCGGCGATTGCGGTGAGCGTCCACGAAATGACGTATATGAGATATAAGGACTGCAGTGTCTTAAAATACGCAAACACCGTGAGCAGCCATATAATCCTGAATACGACAGAGCCCATAACCACTATGATGGTAGGTGCTACACTTTTTCCGATGCCCCTGGCGGCGGCTGTGGCATTGTCCATGAAGGCTGATACACAGTAGACGAATGCCATCACACCAATTCTGATCTGTCCATAGTGTATCACGGCATCATCACTCGTAAAGAGCAAAAGGAACGGTCTTTGGAATATAAACAATGCCACTCCAAGCACCAGTCCCATCAGAAACGAGTATGCAAGTGTGATGAAAAATGTTCTCAGCACTCTTTCTTTTTTTCTTGCGCCCAGATTCTGAGCTATGAAGCTGGTGCAAGCGGTGTAAAATGCCGCCATCATGTCATAGATGAGCGAATCCGCATTGGTGGCGGCTGAATTGCCCTCCACGACCACATGGCTGAAGGAGTTGATGGATGTCTGGATACATATGTTGGCTATGGCAAAGAGCGAGTACTGTATCGCAGCCGGCACTCCAATCCGAAGCACTGCTGCAGCTGCATCCCTGTCAATCGCTATATCCTTCATGCGCAGGCCGTAGCTGCCGTATGTCTTCATGAGAAACCTGATAATGAGTGCCGCTGAGATATACTGTGCTATGATGCTTGCGATGGCAACTCCTATCACTCCGAGTCTGCACACTATTACAAAAAACAGGTTGAGCACTATATTGATAATTCCTGAGATACTCAGGTATATGAGAGGTCTCTTTGTATCTCCCACTGCGCTCAGCACACCGTTGCCGAAATTATAAAGCGCAAGCGCCGGCGAACCGCACAGATATATCATCAGATATGCTGTAGCACCGTCTATAAGCTCAGGCTTTGTATTCATCACTTCAAGCAGTGGCTTTGAAAAAGCCATGCCTGCCACTAACAGTAAAAGTCCCGCTATAAAGCACAGGATGACCGATGTGTGGACGGTCTTATGCACCCTCTGATAGTCCTCTGCTCCCATGTGCAGTGCCGTGACAGCATTGACACCGCCTCCCATGCCAAGCAGTATGCCTGTTGTGAGTGTGATGATGATTGTCGTGGAACCGACCGAGCCGAGTGCTCTTGCACCTGCAAATTTTCCCACCACTGCCACATCCGTCATATTGAAAAATACCTGAAGCAGGTTTGAGAACATGAGCGGTATGGAGTAAATCAGTATCTTCCTTGCGAGTGGTCCGTTCACCATATCCAGTTCTTTGGTCTGTGTTGCTCTTGACTTCATTTTTCCCTCTTGTAAATCTATAATTATATATTAACACTGCCATGTGAACAGTACTCTAATTATAGATACGTTTCATTCTTTTTTCAAGACTGTTGTTTACGCTTTACAAAAAAGATTATATAATAAAGTCAAAAAGACTTAAGGGGTAAAAATGTTTCTCTGCTGCGCCACGATATGAGACACTTTCTGAATAATATAGCTGCCTTCATCGAAAACAATGAAAACGACAATGCCTTAGCTCATAAACGATATGCCCGTTGCAACAGAAAGAGGGCATGGGCTTGGTACAAAAAGCATCAGACAGTCTGCTGAGAGACTTGGCGGCAAATGCCAGTACAGTGTATCTGATACTATGTTTATCGTGAGAGTAATAATCTAATCTGATTCATACAAAATAGCCGGTGCTTAACACACCGGCTATTTTAATTCATATACAATAAATAATTCAAATCATTATTTAGAAATCTGTGAGGTTTGCAGCTCTCTTCTCAAGGAATGCTCCCATTCCCTCTTTCTTGTCGTTTGTATCATTTACAACACCAAAGAGGTTTGCTTCCATCTCAACAGCGTTCTTGATATCCATATCATATCCGTTGTTGATAGCAGCCTTTGCAACTGAGATTGCGTAGCTTCCCTTAGAAATGATCTTTGCAGCCATAGCCTTAGCTGTTGGCATAAGCTCCTCTTTTGCTACTACTTTATTTACGAGACCTATGCGGTATGCTTCTGCAGCGTCTACATTGTCGCATGTGAAGATCATTTCCTTAGCACGTCCCATTCCTACTAAACGAGCAAGTCTCTGTGTACCGCCAAAGCCAGGGATGATTCCAAGTCCTGTCTCAGGCTGTCCGAAAATTGCGTTCTCAGAAGCGATTCTGATATCACATGCCATAGAAATCTCGCATCCTCCACCGAGTGCAAATCCATTGACAGCTGCGATTGTTACCTGACGCATATTCATGAGCTTGAAGAATGGCTCTGAAGCCTTGATTCCGAATGCTCTTGCCTGTGGTGCTGTGAAATTAACCATCTCTGAGATGTCTGCTCCTGCTACGAATGACTTGAACTCGTTGCCCTTCTTGTCAGGACCACCTGTAAGGATAAGCACCTTAACATCGTCTCTTGCCTCTATCTCTGTTAATGCTACATTTAACTCATCAAGAGTCTCACTGTTTAATGCATTAAGAGCAGCCGGTCTTGAAATTGCAAGTACTGCAATCTGATCTGCTACGTCAAGTGTTAAATTTTTGAACTCGCTCATTGTATAAATCCTCCTTAAAAAACCTATGTATAACTGACATTTCTGTCGTAATTTATAAAAAAATAGTAACACTTTGACAAATTTTTGTCAATGTCTGAATGACCTTTTTCAATAATATTTACCGTTTAATTTAATATACAATATTTAAGGAGACAGTCTGCTTAATGCAAACTGCCTCCCGCCTTAGAAATAATATAATCAAATTATTTAATTAAATTAAATCAAAACTCAAATTACATAAGTCCATGTGTCCTGTTGTAAGCATTGCAGATCATATTTGAGTTCTTGATAAGGATATACATAGCGATGAATGGTCCGATTCCACAGATAAGTGTACCAAATATACACCACATCAAAACAGTGGTTCCATTCTCCTGAATGCCAAGTCCGTATCTGCCTGCATTATTTGCCAGTCTGTTGCCCAGCTTATAGTACCAGTACCATGCATAGATACCGCATGTAATCATTGAAAGCAGGATAAATGCTACGAGACCTGATGTATTCTCGCCATCTCCATCACATGCTATATTGACATCATGAGCCATCTTGTAGATGAAATAATATCCATAAATACCACATGTAATAATAGACAGGATGATGTATGAGGCAAGACCTCTGTCGTCCTTTAACTTCTCTCCCCTGTATGGTGGAGGAGTCTGACCACCATTGTTCTGGTAGCCTGTATTGTACTGTCCGGCTCCGTTGTTCTGGTAGCCTGCGTTGTACTGTCCGGCTCCGTTATTCTGGTAGCCTGCGTTGTACTGTCCGGCTCCGTTGTTCTGGTAGCCTCCATTGTACTGTCCACCTGCATTCTGCTGGTTTGCACTATTTCCTGTGAAGGACTGCTTTACCTCATCAAATGCACTTCCAAGCTCCTGCTCTGCTGCATTGAAGGCCTCTCCTGCTTTGTTGACAAAATCCTGTGCCTTGGAAACAGGTGCTCCACAGTATGGACAGAATTTTGTTGAATCAGGAATTTCTTTTCCACATTTCTCGCAAAACATCTTCTTTCTCCTTTTTTATTTGCTTTTTATTACACGGATGATACGAAACAGGATGTTGTTTTGCGGCTCAAAAACCACTACATCATCGCCTGACCATATCAATCTGCACATATAAACTATAGCAAACATAATGATGATTGTAAATATAATTATTTTATAAATTTTAATATTTATTTTAGATTTACACAAAAGCACTATTACCGCAATAGGCACAAGCCAAAAAAGCGGATGGTATGTAAATGCCTTTGCTATATCAAGGTGTAAAAATGCCATCCATGCCCTCGACATGCCACAGCCTGCACATGATATTCCGGTGATGAACTTAATGGGGCATGTGATGCCTATCGACTCCATAGCTGTGTAAAGTACCACTACGGCTGTGACAGCACATATGAGCTCTTTTCTTTCATTTTTTCTTTTATTAATTCTTTTATTGTCCATACAAATGTTATCTCAAAAAGTATGCACTGTAAGGTGGCAGCTCAAGGCCACCGTTTAATGTAACCTGCTCACCTGTAATCAGGTCTGTGGCATCACCCTTTCCCATATCAAAGCCCGCGAAAAACGGCTGGTCTGCGGCATTGATGCACACGAATACCTTTTCACCATCACATTCACGACCGAAAACGCACTGGCCGTTTGTGAGCACAACCGAATAGAAATTACCGTAGCAGAGTGCCTTTGACTGCTTCTTTGCCTCTGCGAGCTTTGAAATCCATTCAGTCAGCTCATTGCACTGTGGCGCTTCAAAGCATGCCCTCAGAGCCGGGTCACCGTCTTCTTTTTTTGCCTTCTCTCCCCACTCACTGCCATAGTACACACAAGGGATGCCCGGCATACCAAATGCAAGTGCATAGATTAGTGGCAGATGCTTTTCATTGGTCAGTATGCTTGCCACTCTTGTCACATCATGATTGTCCACAAATGACAGCAGGTGCTTACCCTTGTAGAGAGTCCACTGCTCCGGTCCAAACTGTCTGAGAAGCGAATGATTTATCTCAAACATATTCATGGAATTAAAGCTCGAGTACAGACCCTTATAGCACTCATAGTTCGTTACCGAGTGAAGCATCGCATCATTCATAATCTGGTTGTAGTCACCATGCAGTGTCTCTCCCACCAGGAAGAAATCCGGCTTTAGTGAGTCGCAGAACTCCCTTAGTCTTCTGAGGAAATCATGGTCGAGGCAGTATGCCACATCAAGTCTCAGCCCGTCTATATCAAACTCGTCTACCCAGCCCTTTATCGCTGAAAAGATATGCTGGATTACATCCTCATTTCTCAGATTAAGCTTGACCAGATCATAGTTTCCTTCCCAGCCCTCGTACCACAATCCATCATTATAGTTTGAATTGCCATCGAACGCTATACGGCCAAACCAGTTCACATATGGTGAGCTTTCTCTGTTTTTAAGCACATCCTGGAACGCCCAAAAGCCTCTTCCCACATGATTGAACACACCATCCAGCACTACCTTTATGCCGTCCTTGTGCAGATTGTCACAAACCTGTGCGAAGTCCTCGTTTGTGCCAAGCCTTGTGTCTATTTTTGTATAATCCCTTGTATTATATCCATGTGTATCAGATTCAAACACCGGTGAAAAATAGATTGCATCTGCCCCAAGCTTTTTGATATGAGGTATCCAGTCATTCACTTTTAAAATTCTGTGTTCCAAAACACCATCATTCTCAAATGGTGCCCCACAGAAGCCTAACGGATAAATCTGATAAAATACACTTTCATATGCCCACATTATTTTGCCCTCCTTGATAGTTGTGTAGTGGTTTTGTACCTGTTATCTATTATACACAATTATGTACTTATATGCTACATTTTTTTGTTACTTTTTACCTACATTAAGTATTTTGTTACCTTGTATAATTAAATTTCTAATAGAAATTCCTGTAGATAACACATGCAATAACCACATGGATAAAGAAAATAAGCGGCATCCCCTTTACAAAATACCAATGCTTTGTCTTGTGCCTGAAGGCATACATCCCAGCCCAGGTACCGGCGCTTCCGCCCAGCAGGCTGAGCCCAAATAATGTCTTCTCCGGGATGCGCCATGCGTGTGCCATGGCCTTACACTTGTCAATTCCCATAGCAGCAAAGCCTGCTATATTCATAAGAAGCAGATAAATCAGAAAAATTTTCATATAAATAATGCTCCATTCTATTACTCCGCACATAAATTTATAAATATATAAACATATCTGCATATATTAATAAGTCCACAAAAAACAATAGCCCAGCCTTTAAAGGCCGGGCCATAAATTAATTATTAATTCTTAGCTTTTTTAGAAACCTTAGCCGGTGCAGCCGCCTGCTTTTTGATGGCGCTCTTGCCCAGATAAAGCTTCATCACATACCACAGCTCTGTAGCGATGCAGATTGAAGAATATGTTCCGCAAAGCACACCTACCATGAGTGGTAATGAGAACTCTCTGATTGATGTATGACCAAAGATAAAGAGTAACAATACCATAACAAATGTAGTAAGCGAAGTATTGATGCTTCGTGAAAGTGTCTGTGTAAGGGACTCGTTTGCTATATCAGCAAGCTCATCTGCTGAGTACTTCTTGATACCGTGAAGGTTCTCACGGATACGGTCAAAGATAACGATTGTATCGTTGACTGAGTAACCTACGATTGTAAGTATACATGCGATAAACGTACTGCCGACTGAGATTCTGATAAGTGCATATGCTGTGACTACAACAAGCACATCATGTACCAGCGCAAGGATAGCACTTGAAGCAAATCTGATGTCCTTGAATCTGAACCAGATATATAACAGCATGAAA
Organism: Agathobacter rectalis ATCC 33656; assembly: GCF_000020605.1. Classification (NCBI taxonomy): domain Bacteria; kingdom Bacillati; phylum Bacillota; class Clostridia; order Lachnospirales; family Lachnospiraceae; genus Agathobacter; species Agathobacter rectalis. The sequence continues at coordinate 911,933 of NC_012781.1, read as the reverse complement.
ATACATGAAATAATAACTGCCTTTACAGCGTTTGTTCTCATCTCTCCACTGATTGTTGAGCTGATACTCTGAGTCTCTATAGTTGATGCATCAACATTGAAATCCTTCTCAAGAAGAGCTGCGAGATCCTGTCTCTCATCGAGTGAAAGTGTACGTGTCTTTAATGTGACATCATGGCTGCCCTGGACTGTAGTAACCTGCACTGCACTATTGCCAAGGAGCTTTGATACTGAAGGCACGATGTCCTTCTCAACCTCTGCGGCTGTATAATCCTTGCCAAAGTCTGCAGTGGTTGATGTACCACCTACAAACTCAAGACTGTAGTTTAATGCATTGCCGCTTGTAGCACCGAAATAAATCATGCCGCCGATACCTGCAAGTATAACTACACCTGAGATAACAAAGTATTTAACTCTGTTCTGTACAAATCTGATAACCTTTCTCTTCTTTGCCTTGCCGTAGAACTTCTCAGCTCTGACACCGACACCGTAAAATGCTCTTGTAAGGTATTTTGCAATAAAAAGAGCTGTAAACAGTGACAGAATAATTGAAATCATAAGTGTGTATGCAAAGCCCTTTACTGTACCTGAACCGAGCACCATAAGCACAAGTGCTGCGATAAATGTAGTAACCTGTCCATCGAGGATGGCTGAAAGAGCCTTCTTGTAGCCCTCATTTACTGCAGCAAGCACTGATTTGCCACCTGCGATTTCCTCACGGATACGGGCAAATACGATAACGTTTGCATCTACTGCCATACCGATACCAAGGATGATACCCGCGATACCCGGCAGTGTAAGTGTAATCTCAAACCAGTAAATAAACAGTACTGTAAGCATTGAGTAGAGTGCAAGTCCGATAGATGCAACCACACCGAGTATACCATAGAGCACAATCATGAATATCATGATTAAGATAATTCCGATAATTGCAGCCTTTACTGCATTTGTGAGCGCTGTTCCACCGAGCTGTGCGCCAACAACATTTGACTCTAACTCCTCGAGCTGAAGGTTGATGGCTCCGACACGGATAAATGTTGCAAGGCTTGTTGCCTCGTCGTAATCCTTCATTCCGTTGATTACACAGTTACCATCTGAGATAACGGCGCTTACTGTAGGAACGCTGATGAAATGATCATCATAGTATATACCGATTGACTGTCCTGCATCCTTTGCCTTCTTTGTGGCATCTGCCCATGTGTCAATAGCCTTATCCTTGAGCTTTAATGAAACAACAGGCTCCTTGGTTGATGTAGATGATGACTGGTCATACTGGGCGCTTGCATCCTTTACATCGTTACCATCGAGGATGACTGAACCATTGGCCTTTAAGGTGTCAATATCATAGTTGAGCTTGTAGCCGCCCTGGGCCGATGTGTCCTGTGTATAGTTGGCATTTCCGTCACTGTCATACTGGGCGATGAAGTACAGTGATCCCGGACTTCCAAGATCCTCGAGTACCTTGTTAGGGTCGTCAACACCCGGAATCTCTACAGTGATACGGTCATCCCCGCTCTTGTATACAGAGTACTCTGTTGTGTAGCTCTCTGCACGCTCCTCGAGCTTTGCGATAGTATCATTTACATCCTTGTCTGAAGGATTCTTGTCCTTGATATGGTAGGTGATTGAAACACCACCTGAGAGGTCGAGACCAAGCTTGATATTCTGATAATCCTTATCCTTGGTGCTCTCACCATTAGCAGTTGCCTCCTGCTTTTGCTTTGTGTCGGTGATTACTGCAGTGGAATACCAGCCCAGCAAGCCGATACAAATGACTGCCACAAGGATAATCACCCAACTCTTTCCTTTTTTCATTTTCTTATACCTTCCTGTCATTTTGCTACCATCCATATAGGTATACAGATGGCAAATATATTCGCACACGGGTCACAAATACCGCTATCCGTTTCCCGTGACAAATTCAAATTATTGTGCATCATCTGCCATATCAGCCTCTGCTGCCTTAATCATGATAGCGCACTCTATACGCTTCTTCTGCAGCTCGCAGCCTAAATCATAGGCATCAGTGATTGTGCCGTGGAAGTTGTATGAGTTGGCGGCACAGCCACCGCTGCAATAGAATCTGGCAAAACAGTTGCGACATTTTTCCTTGGCATAAACATTACAGCACTTAAACTCATCCTGGATGTCAGTGGCCTTGATGCCATCCCAGACATTACCCATAAGGAAGTCCTCATTGCCCACAAACTGGTGGCATGGATATAAATCTCCCCATGGAGTCACTGCCAGGTACTCAGTTCCTGAGCCACAACCGGAAAGACGCTTATATACACAAGGTCCTCCCTCTAAATCTATCATAAAATGGAAGAAATTGAAGCCGTTTCCTGCCTTGTTTCTCTTTACCATCTCTGCTGCAAGTCTGTCGTACTCATCAAAGAGCACAGGTAAATCAGATTCCTTAAGTGCATACTCATCTGTAGGCTGTGCCACCACAGGCTCAACCGAAATCTGTTTGAAGCCTAAATCAGCCAGATGAAGCACATCCTTTGAAAAATCAGTATTGAAATGTGTGTATGTACCTCTCACATAGTACTTGTCCTGATGTCTGCTCTCTGCAAACTTCTGGAATTTCGGAACAATAAGGTCATAACTGCCGGCACCCTTTCTGAAAGGTCTCATACGGTCATGAACCTCCTTGCGTCCGTCTATACTAAGAACTACATTATCCATCTCTTTGTTGGCGAACTCCATAATCTCGTCATTTAAGAGCACACCGTTTGTGGTGAGTGTGAACCTGAAATGCTTGTCATGAAGCTTCTCCTGCTCTCTTCCATATGCCACAAGCTGCTTCACCACATCCCAGTTCATGAGAGGCTCTCCTCCAAAGAAGTCTACCTCTAAGTTTCTTCTGCTGCCTGAATTGGCAATCAGGAAATCAAGTGCCTGTTTTCCTGTCTCGTAGCTCATGAGAGCTCGTCTGCCGTGATACTCGCCCTCCTCTGCAAAACAATATCTGCAGGCAAGGTTGCAGTCGTGCGCGATGTGAAGGCAAAGTGCCTTTACAACTGTCTGGCGCTTCTTGAAATCTATGATACGCTCTTTGTATGTATCTTCTGTGAAGAGCTCTTCATTATCCTTAAGCTCATTTACTTCCTGTATTGCTTCTTCTATCTCCGTCTGTGGATACCTGTCCACAAGCTTTTCAATAATCTCCTTAGCTGAGTTGTCCTCAAACAGCTCAATAACGTCATATGTGACATCATCCACCACATGGATTGCGCCACTGTTGACATCTAAGACAATATTATAGCCGTTGTTCCTGTACTGATGAACCACTACAATATTCCTCTCTTTCTATACACATTTTAAAATTACACTGCGAAAAGAGTGTGCACCTATCAGCGCACACTCTTTAAATCCGCTTCACCTATGACTATTTGTACTGCTCACAAGTCTGGTTTCCAACTGTACAAGATGTCTTGCAAGCTGACTGGCATGATGTCTGGCACTCGCCACATCCGCCCTTTTTAACTGTGTTCTGTAATTTTCTTGTATTTAATGTCTTTACGTGTTTCATTTTTATCTCCTTTTCATTTAACGATGTCTGATTGACACATCATATTTGCTCTCAACATTATATCACAGCATTATCAATATGAAAAGTCCTTTTTTTAGCGAAAAACAAGCGCTGAAAACATTACCAGAAGGAGTATTATCAAAAGCTCGAATATATTTTTTGATTCACCTATATCTATGACCACTGTTGCTATCACATACGTTATCCAGTATGCTACGACCGTCACCCTGATAAAACGTCTGCGGTGAAAGCAGCATTTGAGCAAAAATCCGCACACAAGCCCCACCACTATATTGACCGCCATGGCAAGTGCAAAGCTTATCCACTCCGCCATGTCGACAAAGCACTGTACTATAGAAAGTATGATAAGGCACAAAAGCGCCGTAAGATGCATGATACATATTGTTATCACAGGACCTTTGATTTTTCTCCACATAAAAACGCCCTCCACACATCATATATATGTGCAAAGGGCGGTAATTATTCATGTATGAAATTCATTCGTGATTACAGCTCACAGTTATTAACTGTTCTAGGGAATGGGATAACGTCACGGATATTGCCCATGCCGGTAAGATACATTACGCATCTCTCAAAGCCCAATCCAAAGCCCGCGTGTCTTGCAGAGCCGTATTTTCTTAAGTCAAGGTAGAACTTGTAGTCATCCTCTGAAAGTCCAAGCTCATTTATTCTGGCAAGGAGCTTGTCGTAGTCATCCTCTCTCTGGCTTCCACCGATGATTTCTCCGATTCCCGGTACAAGACAGTCAACTGCTGCAACGGTCTTTCCGTCGTCATTCAGCTTCATGTAGAAGGCCTTTATCTCCTTCGGATAATCTGTGACAAATACAGGGCGCTTATAAATCTGCTCTGTAAGGTATCTCTCATGCTCTGTCTGTAAATCACAGCCCCATGATACCTTGTAATCAAACTTGTCATTGTGCTTTGAAAGGATGTCGATAGCCTCTGTGTATGTCACACGGGCAAAATCATTTTCAACAACATTTCTTAATCTGTCAAGGAGTCCCTTGTCCACGAAATTGTTGAAAAATGCCATCTCCTCAGGTGCATTTTCAAGCACATAGCTGATAACATACTTGAGCATGCTCTCTGCAAGCATCATATCATCCTCAAGGTCTGCAAAAGCAATCTCAGGCTCAATCATCCAGAACTCTGCCGCATGACGTGTGGTGTTTGAATTCTCCGCACGGAAGGTAGGTCCGAAGGTGTAGATATTCTTGAATGCCATAGCATATGTCTCGCCGTTTAACTGTCCTGAAACAGTAAGGTTGGTAGGCTTATTAAAGAAATCCTTTGAGAAATCCACCTTTCCTTCCTCTGTCATAGGGAGATTGTTCAAATCAAGTGTGGTCACCTGGAACATCTCTCCTGCACCCTCACAGTCACTTCCTGTGATAAGCGGTGTGTGCACGTACACAAAATCCCTCTCCTGGAAGAATTTGTGAATAGCATATGCGCAGAGTGAGCGCACCCTGAAAACTGCCTCAAAAGTATTTGTACGAGGTCTTAAGTGTGAGATTGTACGAAGATACTCAAATGTATGTCTCTTCTTCTGCAGAGGATAATCCGGTGTGGATGCCCCCTCAACAGTCACCTCTGCGGCTTGAATCTCAAATGGCTGCTTTGCATCCGGAGTAAGCACAAGTGTACCTCTTACGATAATTGCAGCTCCGACATTGATCTTGCCAACCTCATCATAGTTGTCTAAGCCATTTCCGTATACAACCTGGATTGGCTCAAAAAATGTACCATCGTTTACCACGATAAATCCAAAATTCTTTGAATTACGATTGCTTCTGACCCATCCTCCGATAGTCACCTCTTTGTCAGCGAATTTGTCCTTGTTGCGGAAAATCTCGCGTATGTTTGTAAGTTCCATTATCTAATCCTCCATTTAAGCTACCTGCGCATCACCACAGACAGCATATTTATCGTTATTATTCGGCATCCGCGCTGCCACTTGAAGTATCCGGCGCTGCACTGCCATCCTCAAATGTCACATTTGCTTTCTCTGTGACTGTATCAATAGCCTTGTTTACAAGGTACTGGTTCTTAAGGTATGTCTTTCCCTCATCCTTGTGTCCGCTTCCAAAATACTTGTATACCTCAGAAGCCTTGCTGAACTGGCCATTGCTGGCTGATACGATGTAATCCACATAGCTGTTGAAGGCATCATCATCCATCTTGATATTTTCCTTCTCAGCGATAAGCCCAAAGATGAACTCTGTCTTTATCTGGTCTGTCAGATTCTCCTTCCACTTCTCTGTGGCCTGATCCACTGTCATGTTGTAGTTGGACTTTAAATATTTCTTAAGTGTCTGTCCATCCTTGACATTTTCCTTGGTAAATGAAGCAATATACTCATTGAGTCTGGCCTGTAGATACTCATCAGGAATCTCAACTGTGCTGTTGTCAATCATGTAGCTCTTTATCTTGTCCACCTCAGCGCTGTAGAGCTGCTGCTTCAAATCTTTCTCAATCTGTGTGGTAAGCTGGGCATTTGTTGTCACTCCGGCCTTTCCAAACACTGTGTTGACCTGCTCGTCTGTCATATCAGCAAGTGCAACAGGATCTGCTGAGTAAATGCCCTTTACTGTATACTCAAATGTAACTGTATGTCCGTTTAGGTCATCGTTGCCATAATCCTCAGGGAATGTCACGTCACCCTTAACCTTGTCACCCACCTTGGCTCCGATTAAAGGCTTTGTAAATCCATCGATAAATGATGAACCGCCGACCTGGCTGTTATTTGTCACATCAAGCATCACATCTGTAGCTGAGCCACCATCAAATGCTTTGCCATCCTTATATCCTGTGTAATCAACCTTGACATAATCGCCATCTGCAACTGTATCACGATCTGTAACCTGCTTGTACGCATCTGCACCATATGACTGAAGCACATTGGTCAGATATGTCTGCTTTGCTGTATCGTTTATCTCATAATCGTTTGAGACAGTAATTGCAACACCTGAATAGTCTGCAAGCTTTGTAACCTGCTTTGCGTAGTCTATGTCAAACTGTCCGCTTCGCATCGTCTCGCTGCCGGCCTCGGTGCCAGACTCTGTTGCGCTCTTTGAGCCACCCTTTTTGCTCTTGCCGCTTATCACAGCAACAAGCGCAATAATTACCACGATAAGTGCAATCACAATCACTGCTATGACTGCCTTCTTACCTGTATTCTTCTTCTCACTCATTGGAATCCTCCTGAAATCTGTAAGTCATGTTATTTATAAGTACAATGCCCTGCCACGGCAAAAACGCATCCGCAAAACACTATACCTGTCTACAATATCACATATCAGGTTAAATTACAACGAGTGAAATTTTCTTTATCTTTGCAAACACCGGAGGAGTATGCATTCTAAGCCCTACTGTCACCCTGGCATTCTTTTGCAGCCTTACCGGCTTAAGCAGATGTGTCACAAACCTGATATCATCGGGGAAAATGTCGCTTGTATATGTATGAACGCCGCTTTCATCCTCCACATCCATAAACAGCTCGACCTCGACACCTGTTGTATTGGTTCCTCTATAGTCAACCGCTGCTATATACTCACCGGTATATTCAATATCCACCGTCTGGCTTATCGAATAGTCAAAATTGGCATCTGAAGAGATAAACACTCCATCCTTACCCAGTGTATACTGTCCTTCTTCGAGGCTTGTCTCAATCTGCCAATTATTAAATCCATCCTTGAATTCAGGATTTGAGATTAGATTTCCATGAATCATAAGAAGCTTCATGAAATCCTCCACCTCCGGTGTTTCTTCATACTCATAAAGTGATTCAATATACTTGTCAAGCTCTTTAATCGGCGGATTTTTCGGATCAAAGTCCCTGATTGCATCCCAGCCCGGCAAAGCCCTGCCATGCTCGTCAAACATACCCATATTCTCAAACCAGGTTCCCATGCCTTTACCAGGCACACCGACAGGCTCCCAGTAGTATACACCTGTCTTTCCGGTATCCTTTGACACCTCTGCTGCTATCTGCATGATTATTTCAAGAGACTTCTTCTGCTCTGCGCTGCCTGCATCAAGGCCTGCAGTCTCCATAAGTTCCTTCGAGATATGATCTCCCTTGCAATGCCTCCACGGATGAGCTGTCTCCACAATATAAACCGGCAGATTATATAATTTTATGAGCCTGCTCATAGTATCCTTCAAATCCATGAAGGTACCATGCCAGAACGAATAAAAGGAAAGGCCAATCGCGTCAATCGGCAGCATGCCCGCATTAAACATAGAATCAAACCAAGGCATAATACAGTTATATCTGCCTCCCTGATCCAGATGAATCATGACCTTTGTCTCCGGGAGCAGCTCCCTGACAGCTCTGATTCCCTCATTTACAAGCGCAGCCAGCTGCCTGTACTGTGGCACTGCACCATCCGGAAACAGCATACCACTCCTTATTTCATTGCCAATCTGAACCATATCCGGCGCACAATCCATGATTTTTAATCTGTATAGCACATCATATGTGTACTTGTGCACTGCCTCCTTCAGCTCATCAAAGCTTAAATTCTTCCACGCATCAGGCTTATTCTGCTGTCCCGGATCTGCCCAGTAATCTGAATAATGAAAATCAAGCAGAAAATGCATTTTGTATTTTTTAATGACATGAGCCATCTCGAGAACATATGTAAGACTGCAATACCCCTTAGACTCCGGCACCTTATCAGGCTCATTCCATATGCGCAGACGGACTGAATTTACATTATTCAGCTTTAAAAAATCAAATACCCTGCACACATGACCTTCCCTGTCCATTATTTGTATATTATTGTCAACCATCATAGGAACGGATGAAATATCCACTCCCTTTAAGAAATTGCTATCCTTTTTCTGCTTGCGCTGCTGCTTAAGCTGATACATCTTTGTGTCAGCACTTACTAGATAATCGTCAAAGCTCTTACCACTGCCCGGCTTCGTATATATGATGCCGTGACTGATAAACAGGCTGTGCTGCTCCATGATATCATACACGCGCTTTATATACTTCTCAGCAGTGTCATGTCTGTCCCCAGGGATAAACACGATAAATTCATCTCCACCGAATCTATATACCATACTTCCCTCAGGCTTTTGCTCATCAAGCACCCTCGCCACAGTCTTTAAAAGCTCGTCACCGTACTGGTGTCCGTAGGTATCATTTATATCCTTGAAATCATCCACATCGAGAAATACTATGGTGCAGCCGACATTTTGAGCTTCAAGCTCAGCAAACATAGGAATGACCATCTCATTGCATGCCACACGATTGTATAGGCCTGTGAGCGCATCATGGTTGTAGAGATTCTTAAGCTCATTATTTGTATTCTCAAGTACCTTTTGCTTAAAAAGATTCTCAAGCCTCTTGAGCAGGGCAGACTGTATATCAAACTGCTCAGGATGGTCGTACAAAAACTCAGGATTCCTGAGTATTACATAGCCCACTATCTCGTCCCTGAAATGCAGCGAGCAATACATATAGCAGGTGTTTTTATCTACACTCTGCATGTACTGCATAAGGTCATTTACACTCTTAAACTCAAGCTTTCCATTGTCCTTGTCATCCGCATAGAGTACAACCTCGTCGTCAATATCATAGCCATGCTTCCTAAAGTGTGCATTGTTCCTTGCAGCTGCCAGATCAGAAACACCGACCACATACACTCCGTCACACTTCATGCTCTGTATATAGTCAGAGTATCTCTCAAACAAATCATAGTATTCATTGCACTCCTCGAGCTCTTTCTGGAGGATCATTACTGCATCCTCCTCCTGCTCTCTTGCAACGGAGCCTTTGATAATATTCTTTATGTAATTACGATAATCCACTCTGCCGGTATTAGGGCATCCGCAGCTCTCAGCCGGGATAAACTCAGAATCAAGGTATTTATCAGAAGCATCGCCCGTGCCATTCCAAAGCGCCTTAAATATCTCAAGAGCATTTCTGCCTATATTGCCCCTGTTGTTATCCACTGTTGTAATCTGTGGGTTAAAATACGCAGCCTTATCCAGATTGTCAAAGCCTGTGACCTTAAAATCCTGTGGTACCTTGTATCCAAGAACCTCTGCTGTCGCACACAGTCCTGCTGCTATATTGTCATTTGCACATAAAAAAACATCCGGTAACGGCTTTTTGCTCTCGTGCCAATCACTCATATACCTGACACCTGTCTGATAATCAAAATCACCAAACATGTACATATCAGCTGTAAGTGGTATGCCATAATCACTTAAAGCCTCCTTGAAGGCCTCAAAACGCATTCTGTTCTCATAATGATACGGCGGACCACCTGCAAACACAAAGCTTTTGCAGCCATGCGCATAGTACATATGATCCATTACCTTGCGAAACAGCCTCTTATTATCGTTGCCTACATAGTAAAACCCATCAACCTTATACCCGATACTCACTACCGGCACATTTACCGACTGAAGCTTTCTGACCATATACTGTATCTCATCCAGGTTGGTCGTATTGGTGCAGTCAAATACCACTCCGTCGAAACTGTTTAAATCAGGCAAATCGTTCAGCGCATACTCGCCTTTGTTAAACTTTGAATCCTGACTCCAGGTTCCGTTGGTGTTGTAAAAATACAGGCACACATCCAGTCCCAGCTCTTTAGAGCCTCCCATGATACCCTCAACCCACGAATATATTACATATCTTCTCCAGCCATCAGCCAAAAGAGCAATTTTCTTCATTAATAAATACCCCTTTGCGTCTTCTAAAGACTTTTCCAAAATATAGTTCTATTATACTACGGTTTTACCTATTCTTGCAATAAAGATTGATTTTTTTTAGCATATTTGATAGAATTAATTTAAATAAGCAAATTTTTAGGAGGGATACGTTTTGAATCCAGCATTAATCGTACTTATTGTTATCGCAGTAGTGCTTGTGGTAGCATTTATAGTATTAACAATCCTCGGTAAAAAAGCACAAAAAAGAAAGGAAGAGCAGGACGAACAGATAGCTGCTGCATCACAGACAGTCAATATGCTAATCATTGACAAAAAGCGTATGAAGCTAAAGGATGCCGGTCTCCCACAGCAGATTATTGAGCAGACACCAAAGCTTATGCGCCGCTCAAAGCTTCCTGTAGTCAAGGCCAAGGTCGGACCAAGAGTCATGTCTCTTATCGCAGACGAGCAGATCTTTGATGAGATTCCTTTAAAGAAAGAGGTTAAGGCTTCTGTCAGCGGTATCTACATCACAGCTGTCCGCGGTATCAGAGGACCTCTTGAGAAGCCTAAGAAGAAGAAAGGCTTCCGTGCAAGAATGGCAGAAAACTACAGCAAGGCCAACGAACAGCTCAAGGCTGAGGAGGCTGCAAAGGCTGAAAGAAAAGCTGCTAAAGAGGCTGCCAAAAAGGCTAAGCAGAAATAATATCATGATTTAATTTTCATGTACATAAACAGAGCATGTGGGATGGCTTTCATCCTCACATGCTCTGTTTTTTATATGCTTTATATATTTTTTACCCCATAGACTTGGCAGACTTTTATGCAATTTTGACTGCTGCGCCTTTTTTCTTCACAGCTATATTGATGTGACAGTCGCCTACAAATTCATAGTTGACATCAAGTGCATACTTTACCTCTGCCCTTATCTCGTCCTCAGTCTCCTTTACCTCTATGCTTGTGGCATCAATACCTATCTGGATACTTCCAAACGGTGTATAATAATATGTCAGGTTTTTCTTTCCCTTCTCAAATATCATATGTACACTCATAGGTCCCTTGCGGGTGAACTCAAGATAATTGTCATTGAATTTAAGCATATTTTTGAGTGTCTGGGTCTCACCCTCCATTATCTCCTCAAAAAGCACATAGTGTTTGTTATTTCTTATATAATACTCTCCCGGGGCAATCACCTCTACAGCATCCGACTGCTGATCCGGTGCGAGCTGCAGGCCCTTTAATGATACTACTACATCCTTTGTCATTTCTTTCTCCTTATCCTCTTGCATATCTAAATTAATTCACGCTTTAATAATTTCTCATCACATATTTTCTTTTAATATATTTTTTCAGCATGAATATACTAACTGTTTTATCTGAAAATATCAAGGATTTTTAGTTTTATTTCATATTTTCCACTGTCAAATATGCTCTCATACTCGTCCGGAGTGAGTACCTCCTTAAGATTTTCCTTTGCTTCGTCCTCCACCACCTCGTACACACTGCCCCTAAAGCACATGTTTGGATACAGCACGCACCACCAGTTATGACCGGCTCCATCGCCCAGTGTTATTTCAAGCGCCTCGTAATTTCCCTCAGGAAATGTATAGTCCCCATACGTCTTTTCCGGGAAATCGGTGTGTGTAAGCTCTGCCGATGCGCCATATGTAAAACCGTTTGCTGCAAGCGTCTCCTTTGATACCGCTATTATTTCGTCCATATGGTCATTTACGGTGGCTCTGGTTTCTTCGATATTCTCGCACTCCAGCAGATATGGCTCTATGTAAGCCCCTACTGCATCGCGCACCTGCTTTTTCACATTCTGGTCTGCTTCGCTGTCGCTGTTTGCCAGCACGTGGAAACGCAGGATTTTGCCGGCGATGGATTTTTGCATGTCGGCTGTACACGCTATACTATTGGTGTTTGCGGCAGGTGTATGATTTTTTGCAGCTATCGCTGCCGTAAGGGATATTATTGCTATGGTTGTTATTATTATTTTCTTTCTCATGTAAACAAGTATTGCCTTATTTGAAAAGATTATTCATCCTTTTTGAAATTTTTACCATGCTCCATGAATTTCATTCGTATAGTCATCCAGCAATGTGCCAAGTGTAATTATCGGTTCACCATCCTCATGATTCTCCTTATTTATTTTCTGCTCATAATAATCACCCATGTTATCAAAGATATCATTTATATCATCTGCTATGCACACATATGTGTTTCTCGGAAATTTTTTTGATGTCTTGCAATATTCCATGAAGTCTGAATAAGCTGCTTTATCTTTTCTAAGTGTTTTTCCTATTAATATCACCTTCAGATGATTGGTATCGGCTTTTTGTGACAGCCGCTCCTCGAAGCTGTCCACGGCTGTTTTGATATCATCTGCATATTCGGGCTCATAGGATTTGTCCATGTTATAATAAAACTCTATATATCCGCTACTTTCATTTGCCAAATCATCTCTGTGGCTAACATATTCTTTGTAATCAGTTACATCTTTACCTGTTACTTCTTTATCGGTTATTTCGTCAGTATCTACAGCTACAACATCCACCGCAGCAAGTGTCGGAAAGCAACGCTCCTCAAGCTCCACTGCACTACAGCCGGTAAGCATGAGACCTATCGTCAGCACTACTATGACCGGTATCGCTATGCACATTAAAAATCCAAGATATTTTTTCACGATTTCATCTCCACTTTCAAGAATATATGCTAAGGTCACTGTGACTGCTATGACAAAAATGATGCACCAGCTTCTCATAGTGCTCTTTTCCTTGTCATGACTTTTCTGTCTGTCAGAGCCAAATTGCTTATTGCTACAGGAATGCCGGTTTTTATTAAATGTAAATATAATTTCTCTCGTATTTTCAGCAAAATTCTCACATCTTAAAACCGCATAATAAAGGCTCATATTGAGTACTGAAAACAACGTGAAAAACCACACCGACAGCATCAGTGCATCTGCCCTCTTGAAGAAGCTGCCTTTTATCTGCACATCACTCATCAGTACGACAGCCGGAAACTCTATTTCCGACAGTGAATATTTTCCGAAGTTTCCAAGCAATACTGCATACAATAAAAAAAGAATGCCTGCATATGTGAATATTGCTTTACTCACACTCCCTCGTATCTGTGAGGCAGTGCGTTCCCTTACAAACAGTATATTGAACACGGAAATGGATGCTGCAAACACATAGTATGCGCCCGCAAATATATCCGCTATGCCAAAGTCCACACCGACTCTGTCCTTAATCATCAGATAGTCTAATCTCATATCCGATAGCGCAAACAAAAGCATAGCGGCAAGCGGTATCAGCACAAAGAAAAATACTACCTCGTATACCCTGGCACGGCACTCCACTCCGCCACTTAGCGCATAAGCGCATACCGCCATTATCACAAGGAGTACAACTGTAAATGATTCATCCGGTATAAGGCTGTCACGTATCAGCTTTACAAATATCCATGCAAGAAATGCGGCCTGTGACAGCTCGTATATTGCAATAATTAAATCATAAATTAACATTTTCGCATATTTTGTTTTATCAATGCTTCTGTCATATATTGTTTTCCTACGTTCACGTACCTCGCTTACTATCCACATAAATAGCCATGCCATGAATACTCCGAGTGCGATTGAGATAAAAGCATACTTTCCAAGCTTCGCCAGATTGTTTGGAAGCACCAGTGTGCCGACTCCAAGCAGATTAAAGACGTATAGCCTGTATAGCTGGCGGGGCGATATGCTTTCGTTTTGTGCAAATGTGTAGCTTGTGCTCATATTTTTAGTCATCCTTATTTCCTTTCAGCTTTCTGCACTCATTTTCCCTTGCAAATACAGGCCGCCTCCATAGTCTGCGAAGCGGAAATCGTATGATACTGTCCTTTTCATCCTCGCCGCCTGTCAGCTCGCTGCCCACGAATGGCATCATGTATGGGTAACCACAGCTTTTGAGCTTTGCGAGATGCAAAAGTATCACCATCAGACTTATTAAAAATCCAAAATATCCAAGCCATGCCGACATCATTATTACAGCGAATTTGAGTATCCTAAATGAAAATGCAAACTCCTCGCTCGGTATGGCAAACGAACAGAGTGCGGTGAATGCAACAAGAATGACCACTATAGGGCTTACTAAATTTGCATCCACTGCTGCCTGTCCGATTATGAGGCCTCCGACTATGCCTATCGTGTTTCCCATTGCTCCGGGAAGTCTTATGCCGGCTTCGCGAAGCAGCTCAAAGGACAGCTCCATCATGAGCACCTCTATGAGCTGCGGAAACGGGCAGCCGAGTCTGGCTTCATAAAATGCCAGTATGAGTGGTGTCGGCAGTATCTGTGTATGAAAATTTGTGACCGCCAGATAAAGCCCCGGCAATGTAAATGACATAAAGGCAGCCACGTACCTTATCAGCCTGGCAAAGCTTGCCGCTATCGTTCTGTTATAGTAATCATCTGCGGTTTTTAAAAAATTGTTCATGGTGGTTGGCAGTATTATCGCTATCGGTGAATTATCGCACAGCACCACCACCCGCCCTTCTAGGAGCGCATTTACCGCCACATCCGGCCGCTTTGTGGTCTGAAGCTGTGGAAACGGTGAATACCATTTCACCTCGGCAAATTGTTCAATGACTCCCGAATCTCCCACATGGTCTATCACATAGCTGTCCAGATTCCTTTCCACATCCTCTACAAGTCCCGGTTTTACGAGGTCTCTCACATACAATATGTCCACATTGCTGTGTCCGCGAAGCCCCTTTTTCACCTCTTTACACTTTAAGCGAGTGCTCCTTAACCTGCGCCTGATAAGTGCAGTATTTATCTTTATGGAATCAGCAAAGCCCTCATTTGAGCCTCTTATGACCTTTTCCGAATCAATCTCCTGAATTGACATGGCGGGATATCCCTTGTCGGGAAGCTTGAAGGCATCCGGATAGCCATCCACAAAAAATATCACGTCTCCTGTCAGCATCATCTGGGCTGCCTCTCTAACCGTATGAAGATGCGCAAATTCGGATAGAGCTGCCTGATTTTTGTCAAGTACTTCCTTAACCTGATCCCGGTCTATCCCTTCAAGGTATGATGTAAATCGTCCAAACGCACTGTTATTGATACCGGAGCCTGCACATGTCACCTCAATATATGCAACAAAACACTTTATGGAAGCATCACGCCCCAGATACATCTCCTGTATCTTGATATCTGAGCAGTCAGAATATATCTGCCTGAAGCTTTTTATGTTCTCATCTATGTTTGTGGTCATCTTTAACTCTCCTATATACCCAATAAATCCCGTAAGATTTAAAATCCCTGATATAGTATGACCATACAAGCCCGCAAATATCCCTGATTACTTATTTTTTTCTATTATCTAAGCCACTAACTAAGCCACTAAAAAAAGGCCGCCGTTCACACGTCAGTGCAACCGGCAGCCCCTGGTTTTGTTATATTATTTTGTATTTTATTATCTTTGTCTGCTATAATCTTGTTATATTTCTGTTTTATTTCTTCTCTTCATCCTGCTTTTGTATCACAGCCTTCACAGCAACCGCCTGATTGGCCACATGCGTATGCATTTCTGTAGTCACAAGCTCCATATTTCTTGCCTCAAGCGCCCTGTAGATGGCGTCATGCTCCTTCACAAGCATCGGATAATTCTTTGGGTCCTTCAAATACTCCACTCTGTAGCGGTACATCTGCTCGCGGATATTGTTCATCATAGATACAAGCTTCGCATTGCTGGTTGCCTCATAGATAGCATCGTGAAACTTCACATCCTCCTCAGCTATCTTTTTCACATCTCCTGAATCCATGCTCCTCTTGAACTCGTCCTTTATGGTTTTTAGATTCGCAAGCTGCTCATCACTGATTTTCTTACAGGCTATTTTGGCTGCAAGCTCATCGAGAGCCTCTCTCACCTCAAGCACATCCTCCATATCCTTAAGAGTCATCTTGGCAACCTCTGCGCCCTTTCTCGGCATTGTGACTGCAAGCCCCTCCTGCTCAAGCATTCTGATTGCTTCACGTATAGGTGTACGGCTGACTCCAAGCTTTGACGCAAGCTGCAGCTCCATAAGTCTCTCTCCCGGCTTGAGCTCACCCTTTAAAATTGCCTCACGAAGTGTGTTAAAAACCACATCACGCAGTGGCAGATATGCATCCATATTTAAAGTTAAATTATCAGTCATCAAACTTCTCCTATCTCTTGTATTATCATTCTCACATATAAGAAAAAAGTAACTATAAAGCACCCGCTGTGCTATCCGGATATCACGTTATTTGCGATTATTGTATACAGATGTCAGATACACCTGTCTGGCAAGATGTGAGCTTCTCATGGCTTTGTACGCTTTCTTTGCAGTATCTTCATCGTCAAACAGACCAAAAACCGTCGGACCACTACCGCTCATCATGGCTCCTACCGCGCCATTTGAAAGCATATGCTTCTTTATCTCATCTATCACCGGATAATTTGGTATGGTCACAGTCTCTAAGACATTTCCCATATGCGCTGCGATATCATGCAGATTCTTAGCCTTTATATCATCTATCAGGTGGTCTATATCCGGATGAATAGTCGTATCATCAAGCTTCAGATTCTGATACACAAATTTTGTGGATACCGAGATGGACGGCTTTGCAATAAGCACCGGACACTTTACCATTGGAGGAAGAGGACTAAGCGCCTCTCCTATGCCCTCGGCCAGCGCCGTGCCTCTCATAATACAGTATGGTACATCCGCACCTATCTGCACACCTCTTTCCATAAGCTGTCTCTTTGTCAGTCCCAGTGAAAAAAGCCTGTTTACACCTATAAGCATAGCTGCCGCATCAGTACTGCCCCCCGCCATCCCTGCTGCAACAGGAATACGCTTGTCCAGCTTCACTGATACACCGTCAGTTATAGAAAACTCATCCATCAGAAGCTTTGCAGCCTTGTATATGAGATTGTTCTCGTTTACAGGGAGAAAAGACAGATTGGTCTGTATCTGTATGCCCGGCTCCTTTGTCCTTTTGATATCAAGCCTGTCATACAGATGAATGGTCTGCATAATCATACGGACCTCATGATATCCGTCCTCTCTGCGCCTCACAACATCGAGCCCCAGATTAATCTTGGCTAATGCTTTTAATGAAATATCGTTATTACTACCCATATTGTATTACCTCTGTTTTTTGTATACAAGGATTATAACACACCCTGCCAAAAAGAGCAAATTTAAATATTCTCATTTAATTGTTCATTTTCATTACTTTTCAGATTTTCCACGTATCGCACAAAAAACTATGTTCACATAGTACATGTTTACTAGATTTAAAAAGTAACCCTCTAACGCACCACAACAAAAAGCCTCACAGCACATATCAATAATGCTTGTGGGGCTTTTTTTAAAAAGTTTTTCTAAACTCGTATGTACAATTTTTCTATTTCTTTTCCAATATAAATTTGCTAATCAGCTCGTTCATTGTCTCCGCCTGTGCTGAAAGCTCCTCACTTGTTGCTGATGTTTCCTCTGCATTTGCTGAGTTGGACTGTACAACATCTGATATCTGATTAATACCGGCCTCTGCCTGCTCCATAGCCTTTGCCTGCTCCTCTGCAATCTCGCTGAGTTTTTGAGAAGAATCTGCAACTTCCTTCATACCATTAATAACCTTTTCAATAGAAGTACTTACGCGCTCTGCAGCTTCATTACCCTCGTTAGATACCGCAATGGCACTCTCTATAAGCTGACGTGTGTCAACTGCAGCCTTGGCACTCTGCTCTGAAAGACTTCTGATTTGTCCCGCAACAACTGCGAATCCTTTACCTGCCTCACCTGCACGCGCTGCCTCGATAGCTGCATTGAGTGAAAGAAGGTTTGTCTGACTGGCAATATCCTCAATCTCAGAAATGATATTCTCAATCTGCTTAGATGTATCATTGATGCGTCCGATAACATCAACCATGCCCTGCATCTCTGTATGGCTGTGATCTGCTTCCTCAGCATACTCCTGTGCAATCCTGTATGTATCATTGAGCTTCTCAGATGTTTTCTCAACACCGCCTGTGATATCTGCAAATGTAGCCTGAAGCTCCTCAATGGCTGCTGACTGATCCATAGCACCTTCTGCGATTTCCTGTGCTGCCTGAGCAAGGTTGTTAGAACCTGCTGTAACAAGTGATGATATCTCATTGATATGTGACATAACATCATTCATCTGTGTCTTCATCTGACGCATTGCCATGAGAAGTCCAATAAAATCTCCGGTATATTTATCTTCCATGTCTGATGAAACTGTATAATCTCCTTCTGCCATCTTTCCAAGAAGCTTGTCAGAGTCAGATATGATAGTCTTAAGGTCTGCTGCCATGTTTTTCGCAACCCCTACCATATCAGCAATTTCATCTTGTGAATCAACTGCCGGGAATGGAGCCTCAAGATCACCCTGTGCAAATGTACGTAATCTCTGTTTTAACTCATCGAGTGGTTTAGAAATACCAACTGCAACTTCGTCCCCGATTTTCATCGAGATAAAATATGAACTGACAATGATAACAATAACAATACCAAATGCGGCATATGATACTAATGATAATCTCTTGCTTAAATTATCTCCCTCTGTTACCTTTGTATCCATAAGGGCAACAAGCTGCTGATATATCTCATCATATGCAGGTGCAAGCTCTGCTACTGCTCTCTCCTCGGCTTCCTTCTGTGTCTCAGGATCTGTAGCATTCCTACCTAACTGTCCGATTTCATCATCGAGACTCCAGTATGAATCGAGCTTACTGTTTATATCATCATACATATCCTGCTCCTCACCTGTCTTTATAGAGCTTTGCAGCTCTTTCCAGTATTTTTGAAATGATTCCTTTTTAGAATCATGTGTATCAGACATCTTACTTAATGTGTCAGAAGCTGTATAACCGATAAGAGCTCGTGTAGCGCTTCGTGTCTCTGAGAAGGTTACCATAACCTTTCCTATATCTCCCTGTGAAAATCCGTAAAAGGTTAGTGCGCTGGAATATCTCATTGATACAAGAATCATAAGAATACCCGCGATAACCCCCGATGCCGATGCTACAAATGTAGTCAGTCTGAAGCCTTTCTTTAAACGATTTTTGATGCTAAGTGCTTTCCACTTTGACATGTCTAATTTCATGATATTTCCTCCACATGAATAATGATACTTATATACTATTCTTCTATTATACACCTCTCAAAAAATTATACAAGCACTAAAAAGGTGACTGCACGCTGCGTGCAGCCCCCTTTTCATAATTCATAAATCAGATTTCTTATATAATATTCGTTCCATCACGACACTTTTACATACACATCCGGCTTCTAGCCCTGTACCTGTGTGTCCTCTGTGCCATTCTTCCAGTCATCAAACTTCTTGACTACGGCATCATAAGTATCCTGGCAAATTGATGGCAGCTTGTCTCCCCAGGCTCCTGTTGCCTGTGAAAAGCCCTTCTTGAATGCATTCAAAAGCTCATCAGCCTTGTCCTTGTCGCCTCCCGACAGTGCCTTTGCAAAGTCAAGAATACGGTCTGAGGTCTTCTCAACTCCCCAGTATCCATCCTCTGCGATGTCCTTTTTGGCCTGCGCTATCGTATCTGCATCTACAGTCAGATTCTCAAACAGACTCTTTAAGCCCTGTGACTTGTCCCAGGTTGAAGCCTGTCCTGTCATGGACTTTCTGACGATCTCGATAAGCTGCTGCTGTCTGGCGTTGGCATCATCCTTAAGCGCCTGTACCAGTGCATCTCTGTCTGCCTTGCTCATCTTCTGGTTTACTGTGCTCTTTGCAGTATCCTTTGAATCATCCTTGCTGTCTGATTTCTCATATACAGCTGCCTCGTCGCTGAAGCCTGCAGTCTTTGCATCCGACTTATCCGTCTTTGCATCCTGCTTCTTTGAAGCGGTATTAGTATTCTTTGTCTGCGCCTCGTCCTTTGCTGTGACACTCTGCGCCGCTACTGCTGAAACTACACTTGAAATAGCATCTAACATCTCTCATCCCTCCCTGGTAATGTGCGTGCGGGAATCCTTTCCCGCTATACTATTATCAACCTGTATAGCGTCTGATATAGCTAAACAGTCTTTCTCTTATATTGTGTATCGGCTGTTTTGCGTCTGTTGCTTATAGCTTTAGCCGTTATTTTTTCAGCTTTCTGCCAAATATAAATGTCGAAAAATATATTACCGATGCAATAATCACTATCATCGGACCTGTTGCCACATTGGTGTAGTATGACACTGCGAGGCCGACTATACCGGAAAATACTGAAAATATCACTGAAAAGAAATGATACTCACGCATATTTTCCGAAATATTCCTTGATGAAGCCGCCGGTAATATAAGCAGAGCATTTATGATAAGTATGCCTATCCACTTGATGGATAGCATAACTATGAGTGCTACAAGCACCGCAAACAGATTATCCAGAAGACGCACATGGATACCCTTGCTTTTTGCCACGCTCCTGTGTATACATATGGCGTTGAGCTTATTGAAGCAAAGCACCCAGAACACTATAGTGACCACAAAAATCACAATTAGATAAACTATCTCAGTCTTTGTGATGCTTAGCACATCGCCCACCAGTATACTTGAGTATTTGCTGAAATTGCCGCCCTTTGACAGTATCGCAAGACCTATCGCCACAGAGCACGATGAAAATACCGATATAATGGTATCTGTCGATGCAGTGTTCAGACTGCCTATCTTATTTAAAAGAAGTGCAAACACTATCGCAAATATCACCATGGCAAGCGAGGTGTCTGCCATGCCGCATACCACTCCGACAGCGATTCCTGTAAGTGCTGAATGTCCGAGTGCATCTGAAAAGTATGCCATCTTTTTGTTTACAATCATGGTTCCCATTATGCCAAAAAGCGGTGTGATGATGAGCACAGCGATAAGGGCATTTCTCATAAAATCATATTGAAGCCAGGAGGTTATATTCATTTGTGTTCCTCCTCTCTCACCCAGGATTCCTCTCCTGTGTAAAAAATTCTCTCAAATTCCCTGCTCTCGAATACTTCCTTCACAGTTCCCTGCTTTGCAACGGTCTTATCAAGCAGCACAACATGGTCTGCGTACTTTGCCACATAGTCCAAATCGTGCGATATCAGTATGATTGCAAGGTCATAGTGAGTCTTTAAATAATCCATGGTCTTATAGAAAAGCTCCATGCCGTTTTGGTCTATTCCGGACACCGGCTCATCCAACAGCAGCAGATTCGGCTCGTCCATGATTGCCATGGAAAGAAGCACTCTCTGCAGCTGTCCTCCCGAGAGGTTGCACACCTGCTTGTCGATGAGCTCCTCAGCCTCAAATACCTCGAGTGTCTCCCTTATCTTTGCCTCTATCTTTTTGCTCTTTGGCAGAAAAACAGGATAATTGTACTGATAGCTTGCTATTAGGTCATACACGCTGACCGGTGTATTTTTCTCGATATTAACAGACTGCGGCACATAGCCGATTTTAAGCTTAGCCATATGTCCGTCCTTAGTATCCTTGAACTCAATCGTACCGGTGTGAGGTATCTCGCCGAGTATCGCCTTTATGAGTGTAGATTTTCCGGCACCGTTTTGGCCTATTATGACATTGAAGGAGCCACAGTGTATGTGCATATTTACATCCTCAAGCACTGTCTGCTCTCCAAAGCTCACTCCAAGGTTATTTATTTTTATGCAATGAAAGCCACATGGCTGTATTATTTTCCGCATATTTTCTCCAATTTTATTTAGTAATTGCCTCTTTGATAAGCTCTATATTGTGCTCCATACCATCAAGATAGCTGTCCTTGTCGTACTCTCCCCTGTTGAGAGGGTCGATATAAATCACATGCACATCTGTCTCACGCGATACGGTATCTCCCATGCTCTTTCCGTAGAGCTCCTCAGCGAGTATTACCGACACTCCGTCATCCTTTATGGCACCTATTACCTGCTTTATCTCACCTGCGCTGACTGAGCGCTCCTCGTCAAGGTCTAACAGATAGCATGCATTCATGGAAAAATCATCAGCTACATACGCATAGGCCTCATGGAATATGATGATATTCTGTCCATTGGTAAGACTCTTTATGCTATTTATCTTTTCTTCAAGCACTGCAAGCTTTGCATCATATGCTTTTGCATTTGCATAATATTCATCAGCATGCTTTGCATCCTTTTCGGCAAGCTGGGATGCGATTGTCTGAACCATGGTGCGGTAACGCGGCACGCTCATCCATGCATGGGCATTCTCATCACCATGGTCATGATCGTGCGCGCTATCTGATTCTGCGTCTGCTTCGTGGTCATGGTCGTGGTCACTGTCTGCATCATCCTCAGAAAGAAGTGCCACATCCTCACAGGCCTCAACCACATCAAGCTTCGGATACGCCTTTGCCACATCAGACATAAACGACTCTATACCGCCTCCGTTTATTACAAAAACATCGGCTGTGGATAAAAGCTTCATATCCTCCGGTGTTAGCTGAAAATCGTGCAGACAACCGGTCTGTGGCTCGCTCAGATTTTCGAGTCTCACTCCTTTCACACCATCCACTATGTTTAAAGTGGCAATGTACATAGGATAGAAGGATGTCACGACTGTAAGCATATCATCAGCTTCGTCTGTATTTTTTGTATTGCCCGAAGCATTTGATGCTCCACCGGCAGCGCCTTTCATACCTGCTGTGTGCTCATATGCCATTACCGCAAGCGTACACACTATCAATATACACAAAAACATAATGCCTACAAATTTGCATTTATTCTTCATATATTAAATATTCGCCTTTCTTTCTATAGCTTTATTTCTTTTTATGATTATTAACGCTTTTTTTGCTCTTGGCCTTATCTCTGCGTTCTTTAGTCTTTTTGGCAACCGGCTTTCCGGTCTTCTTCCAGCGCTCCTTTTTGTGTGGCTGGGATGCAGCGGCTCTTTTTGCAGCTGATTTTGCCTCGCGCTTTGCTTCTTCCTCCTGTTTCATGGCAAGAAGCGTCTCCTCGTCAAACACGAGTGAATCTATGAGATTCCAGATTTCGTCCCTGCCTTCCTTTGACATGGACGAAAACGGTATAACTACCGTGCCCGGCTTCACATGAAGCACATCCTTGATAGTCTTTATGTGTGCGGCAATCTGGCTTTTTTTCAATTTATCAGATTTGGTTGCAATGATAATCGGTGCAAAGCCCTGGTTTACCATCCAGTCATACATCATGATATCATTGTCCGATGGCTCATGCCTTATATCTATTAAAAGAAACACTGCCTGAAGCTTTTTGGAGGTGTGAAGATAGTTTTCTATCATCTGTCCCCATTTAGCTTTTATCTCGATATTGGCATTGGCATAGCCATAGCCCGGCAGATCGACCAGATACATGGCGTCATTGACGTTATAAAAATTGATGGTCTGTGTCTTGCCGGGCTGTGAAGAGATCCTGGCAAGTGACTTTCTGTTCATGAGTGCGTTGATCAGTGACGACTTGCCTACATTTGACTTGCCGGCGAATGCCACTTCATTATACTCATTGTCAGGGATTGTGCTTGTAATTCCGCAAACTGTCTCTAAATTAACACTTTTAATTACCATAATCTCTTCCTCATTCTTATTTTACAAATGCTATCTTCTCCACCTGTGAAAATCTCTCCACCGGCACGATTTCCATGCCGTCTGTTATTTCTTTTGAAATCTCCTCCAGGTCCTTTTCATTATCCTTTGGAATACATACTGTTTTTATTCCGATTACTTTGGCTGCAAGCAGCTTTTCCTTGAGTCCTCCTATCGGAAGCACCCTGCCGCGCAGTGTTATCTCGCCTGTCATGGCTACATCTGCCCTGACAGCTCTGTCTGTAATGGCTGAGAGCATGGCTGTCGCCATAGTGATGCCTGCAGATGGTCCGTCCTTTGGCACTGCGCCCTCCGGGATATGTATATGGATATCATGCTTCGTGTAAAACTCTGCATCAATGCCATATCCTTCGCTTATTGAGCGCACATAGCTAAGTGCCGCCTGTGCCGACTCCTTCATCACGTCGCCAAGCTTACCGGTGAGCACGAGCTCACCCTTGCCCGGCAGCACATTCACCTCAACCTCGAGTGTAACTCCGCCCACGCTGGTCCATGCCAGGCCTCTAACGATTCCAACCTCTGCGTGATCATTTTTCTTCTCCGGACTGTACTTCGGATTGCCCAGATACGTCTTAAGATTGGTCTTTGTAACCTTTACAGCAGCTTCGCTGTCCTTGAAGATTTCCCTGGCAGCCTTGCGGCACAGCTTGCCGATAGTCCTCTCAAGGCTTCTGACTCCGGCCTCTCTGGTGTACAGCCTGATGATATCCTTTAAAGCACCATCTGTTATCGTAAGCTGTTCCTTTTTAATTCCGTTTTTGCTCTTTTGCTTCTCAACCAGGTGTTCCTTTGCTATGTGAAATTTCTCATTTTCAGTGTAGCTTGACACCTCGATAAGCTCCATCCTGTCAAGAAGTGGCTTTGGAATACCTGAAACCTCATTTGCCGTTGCAATAAAAAGCACCTCCGACAAATCCACAGGCATCTCGATGTAATGATCCCTGAATCTGCAGTTCTGCTCACTGTCAAGCACCTCGAGAAGAGCGGCTGATGTGTCACCCTTGTAGTCACTTGACACCTTATCTATCTCATCCAACAGCATGAGAGGATTTGAAACGCCTGCCTGTCTTAAGCCATTTACTATACGGCCCGGCATAGCGCCGATATATGTCTTTCTGTGTCCACGGATTTCTGCCTCATCGCGCACACCACCAAGAGAAATACGCACATATTTCTTCTCCAGTGCAGACGCAATTGAACGGGCTATGCTTGTCTTTCCTGTTCCCGGAGGACCTACAAGACAAATTATAGGACTCTCTCCCTTGCTTGTCAGATTTCTGACTGCCAGAAACTCAAGTATTCTCTCCTTAACATCCTTTAATCCGTAGTGATCATCATCCAGCACCTGTGCTGCATGGTCAAGATCCTTGTTGTCCACAGACATCTTGTTCCACGGAAGCTCAAGTACTGTCTCTATATAGCCTCTCTCAACTGTGCTCTCTGATGAGCTGCTGCTCATATTTCTAAAGCGCTTTATCTCTTTTTTCGTCTTTTCCTTTACGTAGTCAGGCGCATCTAACTCAGATAGCTTTTTCTCATATTCATCAGCCTCCGAGTCAGCATTCTCGCCCAGCTCCTCACGTATCACACCAAGCTGTTCACGAAGCACATACTCCTTCTGATGCTTGTCCACACGAACCTTTACTTTTTTCTGAAGCTCATTCTTTATGGAAATAACCTCCACCTGGGAGAGAAGTAATGATACTATAACCTGATATCTGTCATTGATATCCTCTGCCTCAAGCACCTGCTGCTTAAGCTCATATGACACCGGCAGATTGTTGGTTACATAATCAATGAGCTTTTCAAGATCCTCATACTGATCTATCTGTCTGATAAGCTCCTTGCTGATTTTGCCGACGACTGCCGCATATCTGTGAAAAGCCTCTCTGACTCCGAGAAGCATGGCTTCCCTGAGATCCTCCGGCAGGCTGTCTGCATTACTATCACAATAACAGATTTCTGCCTCAAGGTACTTCTCATTACCGGTAAAGCCAAGCAATGCTGCCCGGCTTATTCCATCTACGAGTATTCTCACAACATCATTCTGTAATCTGACAACCTGCTTTATATCAGCAACAATACCCATCTGATAGAGGTCTTCCTGAGTCGGGTCCTCACTGTCCACATTCCTTTGTGTGACAAGATAAATCTTTTGATCCTGCTCCATAGCCTCCTCAACAGCACGAAGGGAGCGCTCTCTGCTGATGTCGAAATGGGCAATCATCCCCGGCAGAATAGTAAGCCCTCTCAGCGCTACTGCAGGCATATTCATAATCTGTTCTTCCACTTATATCTCCTGTATTATTGCACAGCCATGCATAACAAACCGCTGTGCAATTTATATTATCCGATGCTGTATCTTTTGTAAAATACCGCCATGTACTTACGATGCCGCTTTTTCCTCGATATATGCCTCAGGCACGCAATCACCATCAAGCTTTAAGTTTTCCTCAACTGTATCCTTGTCGATTACGCACTTGCTGATGCTCTTGTCTGATGGTATACGATACATAAGGTCAAGCATAACAGCCTCCATGATGGCACGAAGTCCTCTGGCTCCTGTCTTTCTCTCAAGTGCCTTGTCAGCGATGGCATTTACTGCATCGTCTGTGAACTCAAGACCTACTCCGTCAAGTTCAAAAAGCTTGGTGTACTGCTTGATAAGCGAGTTCTTAGGCTCCTTAAGTATACGGATAAGTGCATCCCTGTCGAGTGCCTCGAGAGAAACGGTAATAGGTACACGTCCGATAAACTCAGGAATCAATCCAAACTTTACAAAATCCTGTGGAAGTGCATGCTTAAACGCCTCTCCTACATTGAGCTCTGTCTTTGACTTTACATCTGAATTGAAGCCTATAGATGATGTATCCATACGACTGTCGATAATTTTTTCCAGACCATCAAATGCTCCACCGCAGATAAAAAGTATATTAGTAGTATCAATAGGAATAAGCTCCTGCTGCGGATGCTTTCTTCCGCCCTGTGGCGGTACAGATGCTTCTGTGCCCTCAAGAATCTTTAAAAGAGCCTGCTGTACACCCTCGCCTGACACATCTCTGGTGATTGAGACATTCTCTGATTTCTTTGTAATTTTATCTATCTCATCTATATAAATGATACCATGCTCTGCACGCTCGATATCATAATCTGCCGCCTGAATAAGCTTTAATAGGATATTCTCCACATCCTCACCTACGTATCCTGCCTCTGTAAGTGTTGTAGCATCAGCGATAGCAAATGGAACATTTATCACTCTGGCAAGTGTCTGCGCAAGAAGTGTCTTTCCTGAGCCTGTAGGTCCAAGCATGAGAATATTACTCTTCTGAAGCTCTACATCTGATGTATCACCTGCCAGAACTCTCTTATAGTGATTGTAAACAGCAACCGAAAGCACCTTCTTTGCCTGGTCCTGTCCTATTACATAATCGTCCAGAAACGCCTTAAGCTCCTCCGGAGTAACAAGATTTATATCATCCTTAGCGCTGCTTTTGTCCTCATGGCCATCTACGCCTTCTTCCTCAAGAATCTCGGCACATATATCTATACACTCATCGCAGATAAAAGCTCCATTAGGTCCGGAAATCAAACGATTTACCTGGTCCTGTGTCTTACCGCAAAATGAGCAGCGAATCTTTCCGTCGTTTTTTCCTGCCATTATTAACTCCTTTTATTGCATGAGGGCATCCCATATGGGGTACCCTCTTAAATTCATCTAACTTCTGATTATCTGTTTGTTATTACACTGTCTATGAGACCATACTCTGCGGCTTCCTGTGCTGACATATAGTTGTCTCGCTCTGTATCAGCTGCAATTGTCTCGTATGGCTTGCCTGTATTGGCTGCTAAAATTTCGTTTAATCTCTTCTTTGTCTTTAAAATATTTTCTGCAGCAATCTGAATCTCAGTAGCCTGACCCTTTGCACCGCCAGATGGCTGATGAATCATAATCTCTGCATTTGGAAGAGCATATCTCTTGCCCTTTGCACCGCCTGCAAGAAGGAAAGCTCCCATGCTTGCTGCAAGACCGATACAGATTGTTGAAACATCACACTTGATGTACTGCATAGTATCGTAAATAGCAAGTCCTGCTGTAACCATTCCACCCGGTGAATTGATGTAAAGGTGGATATCCTTATTCGGATCCTCGGACTCAAGGAATAAAAGCTGGGCAACAACAAGGCTGGCTGTTGTCTCATTTACTTCCTCTCCAAGGAAAATGATACGATCTTTTAATAATCTGGAGTAAATGTCGTAGTTGCGCTCTCCTCTGCTGGTCTGTTCAATGACATATGGTACTAAACTCATATAAAATACCTCCTTTATAAAAGCTCAAAAGACCGGCTCAGAAAATAGGCTTCTGAGCCAGTCAATCAAATCTTGATTCAAAAATCTTATTCTTCTGTAGACTCTTCTGCATCAGCCTTTTTCTTTGCCTTTGCACGCTCTTTAACGTTGTCCATGATAAGATCTACGGCCTTTGTGATAGCAATGTCTTTCTTCATAGACTCCTTCTCAGCATCTCCCATGTACTCTTTAAGCTTATCAGCCTCCATGCCGTATGCCTTAGCCATCTTCTCTACCTCAGCATCGATATCTGCATCAGTAACCTCGATGTTTTCCTCCTTGGCAATCTGCTCAAGTACAAGGCTGCTCTGGATACGTGTTGTAGCCTCAGGACGAACCTGATCCTTAAGCTGGTCAACTGTCATGCCTGAGAACTGTAAGTACTGCTCCATTGTAAGACCGCTCTGTGCGATTCTCTGAGCGAACTCCTCAACCATTGTCTCACACTGTGTCTCAATCATTGCCTCAGGAAGATC
Source organism: Agathobacter rectalis ATCC 33656 (assembly GCF_000020605.1). Taxonomy (NCBI): domain Bacteria; kingdom Bacillati; phylum Bacillota; class Clostridia; order Lachnospirales; family Lachnospiraceae; genus Agathobacter; species Agathobacter rectalis. The sequence continues at coordinate 883,250 of NC_012781.1, read as the reverse complement.
CATCTTTGACTTGTCGATAATCTTCTGGATAGCCTCATCCTCTTTAGTCTTCTTAGCTTCTGTCTCTTTCTTCTCTGTGAGGTTCTTTTTGATTTCCTCTTTGTACTCAGCTAATGTATCAACACCTGCTGCATCCTGTGCAAACTCATCATCAAGCTCTGGAAGCTCCTTAGCCTTGATCTCGTTGATCTTAACCTTGAATGTAGCCGGCTTTCCTGCAAGGTCTTCTGCCTGATACTTCTCAGGGAATGTTACATTGACCTCAACCTCATCGCCTGTGTTCTTTCCTACTAACTGATCCTCGAATGTATCGATGAATGTGTGTGAACCAATCTCTAATGGATGATTCTCACCCTTTCCACCCTCGAAAGCTACTCCGTCAACAAATCCCTCAAAGTCGATAACTGCTGTATCTCCCTCTGCTACAGGACGATCTGTAACTGTAACTGTTCTTGCATTTTTGTTTCTCTGGTTCTCAAGCTCAGCGTCAACCTCTTCATCAGAAACTGATGTGTCGATCTTTGTAACTGTAACGCCCATGTACTTACCAAGAGTAACCTCAGGTCTTACAGCAACCTCTGCTGTGTAGATGAAAGGCTGTCCCTTCTCAATCTGAGTAACCTCAACTGTTGGGCGTGAAACAATGTCAACACCGCTCTCGTCAACTGCACCTGCGTATGTCTGCTGCATAAGAATGTTTGCTGCATCCTCGTAGAACACACCTGCTCCATACATTTTCTCAATCATAGCTCTTGGCACTTTTCCTTTACGGAATCCAGGTACACTAATCTGTTTCTTCTGCTTCTGATATGCAGAATCCAATGCTTTCTCTAATTCCTCAGCTGCTACCTCAATAGTAAGCTTCGCCATATTATGCTCTAAATTCTCAACCTGTACACTCATGTCAATCGTTATCCTCCTTAAAAATATATATGAATGGTATGTACATCAAATGTAATGTGGGCATGCTTTTTAAACTGCTAAGCCCAGTCATTGGATGATTATAACACAACAAATCCACTATTTCCAGTGTTTTTTACATTAAATTTGCTTTTGTGTATAATTCCATAAATTGTCAGCAATACCAAAACATATTTTTGTCATTTTACGGCATAATATTTCCATACACATACAGCTTGTGTATAACGTTTTAAAAGGAGGTATTGCATTATGGCAGCATCAAGTAGTAAAAAGGCTTCTGTACCGGAGGCAAAAGAGGCTATGAGCCGTTTCAAGGAAGAGGTTGCTTCAGAGCTTGGAGTTCCTTTAAAAGAGGGCTACAACGGTGACCTTACTTCTAAGCAGGCCGGTTCAATCGGTGGCGAGATGGTCAAGCAGATGATCATGAAGCAGGAGCAGCAGATGAAATAAGCTCTGCAATAGCAGGCTTCAAATGTACGCTTCAAATGCAAGCATAAAAAGAGGCCGCGCACCATGGGGTTTGGTGTGTGACCTCTTTTGTTATAATACAGGGCTTGCCGGTCTAGTATACCAGTCCCTGTCGAATATGCTCTACTGTGGCATCGTCTGTGAAGTATCTGACAAGCTCGAGTGCAAACGCAATAGCTGTTCCCATTCCACGACTTGTAATCACATTGCCGTCCACAACTACAGGCTGCTCAAGCCACTGTGCACCGAGCAGCTTTTCCTCAAAACCCGGATGACAGGTAGCTTTTTTGCCCTCAAGTATATGATTCTCACCGAGCACGCTAGGCGCTGCACATATCGCTGCAACAAGCTTTCCCTCAGCGGCGAATCTCTTAATTGTCTTTACTACGGTCTCATCAGCACCGAGGTTTAATGTACCCGGCATGCCTCCCGGCAGTACGATTGCATCGTAGCTGTCAAAATCAGCCTGTGCCTTTGTGGTATCTGTCTTAAATGTCACCTGATGAGAGCTTGTCACCTCGGCTTTTTCCGTGATTGATATGGTTTCAATCTCAAGCTTTGCTCTTCTAACTATATCGACTACTGTAAGTCCTTCAATCTCCTCACAGCCGTCTGCCATAAAAATTCCTACTTTAATCATATTTTTCTCCTTTATTTTTCTTTGATAATACTATGATACCTTTTGACCCTTTAATCATACTATAAAAAGCTGCGGTTCGTCCTTGAATTTTTAAATACCGGTCATTATAATCATATATAAATGATATGAGGGTAAAACAAAAGTATAAACCGTAACTATAAATCTACCAGTAACCTGAAAGGATATACCATGGAAATCGAAAGAAAATACTTACTTAAACAGCTTCCTTCCAATTTAGACAGCTACGCGAGCAAAAAAATCGCCCAGGGCTATCTGTGCACCTCGCCTGTTGTCAGAGTCAGACGCTCAAATGACAGCTATTATATGACCTACAAGGGAGCCGGTCTTATGGTGCGCGAGGAGTACAATCTTCCTCTCACAAAAGAAGCCTACGACCATCTTGTCCAAAAGATTGACGGTCGTCTCATCGAAAAGACACGCTATCTCATACCTCTTGACGGTGGTCTGACCGCAGAGCTTGATGTATTTGAGGGTGATCTGGCTCCTCTTACACTCGTGGAGGTTGAATTCGACTCTGTCGACGCAGCAAATGAATTCACAGCGCCTGACTGGTTTGGCGAGGATGTCACTGAATCCGGCAAATATCACAACAGCTATCTGAGCCGATTGGAAAATTCATAGTACTGCCTGGTCTTTATCGTATTCTTTAAATCATCATACCGCTTTTGCAATGGGCCCTCAGGAACTACAACATCCATAACCACCGCTATGTCATCTATAAGGCGGTCGGTTATGATATCCCTCATTGAAATAAGTATATTGTACTTCTCTTCAAAGGTATCCGCATCAAGGAACTCCAGCAAACGCGGATCCGGTGCCTGGCCTTCATCTGCATCCGGTGCCGGCTCATAACATGCCTGTGTCTGAACACTCACAGCTTCAGGTGCATTAGCTGCAATCGCATTAGTGCTCAAAGAGATACTCTTTCCCGACATATCCTCCGGCTTATCCTTAAGTGTGATCTTCTCAAATCTGTATTTCTGCTTCACATCAGGATATTTCTCATGGTCCACCTCGCTTACAAACATGTCGAGTGGTCTGGCGTATATCCCAAAATCATCATATAAAGCCTGATAAATCACAAGCTTTTCCCCTGTCTCTGAATGTGTCGCCACTGTAACTATCTGATACAGCTTATTCTTAAAGTGCCTGTAAAGCTCTCCGGGCTTTGGTGTTCTGTCCATCATTTCTGCCTCTTTTCATATTATTTAAAAGTTGTTAATCATGTCTAAGCCTTCCCCAAGGAAATCTCTCTCAAACTCCAGATTGCCACTGTATCCCATGGCAATCAGATCCTCAACACTGCCAAACATGCTCTGTGTCTCAGCCTCTATAATCTTTGCACCGTCTGCCGCTTTGGTATGCAGTGTCTGGCAGTTTCTTGAGTGCTCCTGAGCCATCCTCTGCTGTGCCTCGCTATGTCCGTGCATAGCCTCAAGCTCTTTTTGTGTCGTATCATCCGCAAAGCGTGCGTTATTTTTCACGGCCCTCTGCACTATATCCGGATTGCTCTGCTGTACTCTCTGCTGTGGCTGTACTCTCTGCTGTGGCTGTACTCTCTGCTGCATCCGTGGTCTCTGAGGCTGCTGTACTCTCTGCTGCATCTGTGGCTGTGATTTCTGCTGACATGTCTGGTTCAATGCATTCATACCCGACTGAACTGTATTCTGCATGCTGTTCCATATCTGCTGTATCTGCTTCTGCTGCGGTCTCGGTTTGTTTGGCTGCGTGTTTTTACTGCCTGCGCTCTTTGATTTTTTGTTAATGTAAAAAACAGCTCCTAAGATAATTGCCCAAATTATAACATCCATATTCTGCTCCTTTATCAATCTGCATTTTCTATGTCAATCCCTGAATATCCTGCACATATCGCGCAGTATGTATTCTGCTGTCTGTTCCGGCTCCCATTGCTTTGTAACACCCACAAGCAGCGGATTAAGCTCCGACAGTATCCTTGCCGTGCGCCGGTCTGTCGTGCCCTCATACTTATCGTTTATGGCCTCAGCCTGCTTCACACATGCCTCAAGCTGCTTTAATATATCCTTCCAGAACTCCTCGTAATATATCTCATGCACTCTCTTAGTCTTTTGTGTGAAATTTAGCTCTGCAAGCTCTTTGTTGCTGTGCCCCAGATAGAAATATGACAGAGCAAACAAATCAGGCTTTTTCCTTTCAAGCCCCTCATTTGTCAGGTGTATCAGATTCTCTATCTCACTCTGTAAAATGATACCGTTGTCAAAGGATGACAGATATCTCTCCCCCTGCTTTACAACAGAGTCCAGAGTCGTGTGAAAATCCGTGTCCACCTTGCTGATTAAAAATTCATCGTCAAACATGCCGCTTTTCGCTTTGCAAGCCTTTATCAGCTCTCCAAAGTGCTTCCGGTCTGTTCCTGTGAGCTCACAATACCCGATAACTTGTTGCTCAAGCTCCTTTAAATCTGAAAGCAGACTGCTTAAGCCTGTCTTCACGCCATAATAGCGCTTTGCAACACCGGAGGAATTCTTTTTGGTTTTGACATACAACTTAAGCCAGCTGTTGACCACTGTCATGTCGGCACCCGCCGTATCCATCGCTGACTTAAATTTCTTTTCCGTATCACTTAGTCCTAAAATCATCACACACCCTCAAACATCATTCTAAAACTATATAATAACAATTCTACACCATTATCATATTTTTTTAAAGAGCCTTTTTTCGCTCTGAAAAGCCCACTTTAAACGCAAAAAAAGGAAGCCATACAATAGCTGTATGACTTCCTATATACTCTGCATGTTATTCGCATCGTCGTGCGAATGGCACGAGCGGCTTTGTTATGATAGCAAAATCAGATTAACGACCGAACTGCATATCGTTGTTACCTGATTTTGTTGTGAACATCTCAAGCATGTTGATTGGATCGTTGTAATCCATAAGCCATCCCTCACGGGCGAAATCAAACTGTCCGTCCTTACGGCTGTTAAGGAATACGTTCCACTCCTGCTGCTCAACCTTTAAGTTGATACCTACCTTTGAAAGATCTGCCTGAATAGCCTCACCAATCTTTACATTTGACTCTGAGTTGTTTACAAGGTATGAGAACTCGACAGTCTGGTTTACCTGACCTGTGCTCTCATCTAATAATCCGATAGAAGCAAGAAGCTCTTTAGCCTCCTCAAAGTTCTTATCGTAATCTGTGCCGTAGTAATCTTTGTTCTTGAACTCGCCACCGTTACCATCTGTAACGCCCTCTGGGATAAATGTTGTGGCAATCTTCTGTCCGCCCTGGGCGATTGTATCGATAATGTACTGACGATCGATAAGAAGACAGATTGCTTTTCTGAATACCTTAGCCTGGTCAGCATCTAATCCAAGTTCTGAGTAGAGCTTAGAGTTAATGTTGAAGCCTACGTAGTATGTTCCAAGGTTGTCAACTGTGTAGAACTCGCTTGTCTTCTTAGCTGCCTCAATCTCGGCTGTAGGAACTGTATCGATGAAATCAAGGTCACCGTTCTGGTAAGCTGTGTAAGCTGAAACATCATCAGATGTAAGCATTACGTTCATCTCATCAACTGTTACATTGTCAGCATCCCAATAGTTAGGATTCTTAACATATGTCATGCTTGAATCATGCTTCCACTCCTTGAGTGTGAATGCACCGTTTGTAACGAACTTGTCGCTTGCATCGTTTGCCCAGTCATCATTTCCCTCTACTGACTTCTGGTTTACAGGGAAGAAGAATGGGAATGCACATAAGTCAAGGAAGTATGGTGTAACTGCTTTAAGCTTGACAGTAAGAGTCTTTCCATCATCAGAAGCTACTACATCATCAGCAGCAAGACCCTTTGTATCATCATATCCTGCGAATACTGCGCAAAGGTAGCTGTAATCTGCAGCTGTCTTAGGATCTGCAGCTCTCCTCCAAGACCACTCGAAATCCTTTGCAGTAAGCTCATCACCGTTTGACCACTTAAGACCGTCACGCATTGTGAATGTGTATGTGAGGCCATCCTCAGAAACCTCATAGCTCTCTGCACATGCAGGCTCAAGCTTGCCCTCAGCGTTGTAACGCATAAGACCCTCAAAGCTGTTTACTGCAAGACATCCGCCGTCAACAGTACTGTTTAATGCAGGATCGATATGATCAGGCTCTGATGCCATGAAGATGTTTAACTTTCCGGCATTCTTTGTGTTCTTTGCATTGTAGAAGTATTTCATACCCTCTACTGTTGAGTATACGTCTGTGACATAATCCTTGAGCATATACTGGTCATTGTAGTAGTAAAGTGGAATAACACACCATGTATCCATAAGCATATCCTCTGCCTGGTGCATCATCTCTGCACGCTTTGCAAGATCTGCTTCTGTACGGATAGATTCTACTAACTCATCATAGCCTGTCCAGTCTACGCCTGCTGATACAGCAGTATGAGAAGTGCCGTTAGCAGATGTGTCGTTAGTAGATATTTTGCCCTCGCTCTTGCTTCCACAAGCAGTCATGCCAAGTGCCATAGCTGCAACAAGAGTAAGTGCTACTAATCTCTTTTTCATCTTTCTTCCTCCTAATTAATTAATATGAAAAATAAATTTATGTTAGAACCGGCACATGTGGCTTAAGCTATATGCCGGTAAAAACCTTATATTAGCGGTTGAAGCATGCAACCATATGTCCGTTTCCTCTGTCTGTAAGCTCCGGACGTGCTGCTGCACACTGTTCTGTCGCATATTTACAACGCGAACGGAATGGACAGCCGCTAGGCATGCGAAGAGGCGAAGGAACATCTCCCTCAAGCACGATTCGCTTGCTGTGTCTGGCAGTCTCAGGATCCGGGATCGGAACCGCTGAAAGCAACGACTGTGTGTACGGATGGATTGGATTGTCCATCAGCTCATCCGCATCTGCAAGCTCCATCATATGACCTAAGTACATAACAGCTATTCTATCAGAGATATGCTGCACTACAAGCAGATCGTGCGCTATAAACAGGTATGATAACCCTCTCTCCTTCTGCAGATCCTCAAACATGTTGACTACCTGAGCCTGAATTGAAACATCAAGTGCCGATACCGGCTCATCACATACGATAAACTTCGGATCTACTGCAAGCGCTCTTGCTATTCCGATACGCTGTCTCTGTCCACCCGAAAACTCATGTGCATAACGTGTGGCATGGTCTGCGTTTAGTCCAACTGTCTCCATGAGATCCATAATCATCTCATGGCGCTCTTTCTTGCTATTATAGAGCTTGTGCACATCGAGAGGCTCTCCGATGATATCCTCAACCGTCATACGAGGGTTGAGTGATGAATACGGATCCTGGAATACCATCTGCATCTGCTTACGGTAAGGATGCATATTCACATCTATCTTCTTCTCACTGTCAAACAAAACATTGCCGTCGAACTCAATGCGTCCAGCTGTCGGCTGGTACAGACGTAAAAGAGTACGTCCTACGGTTGTCTTTCCACAGCCTGACTCGCCAACAAGTCCAAGCGTCTCACCCGGCTTTATGGCAAATGACACATCATCGACTGCCTTTAATTCCATCTTTTTAAATCCGTCATGAACAGGGAAATACTGCTTCAAATGGTCTACCTTGAGCAGGTACTCGTTGTTATTTGTCTCATTACTCATTTGATTTTCCCTCCTCCATCATATTCTTAATATTCATCCAGCATGATGCGAGATGATCCTCTCCAACCCAGATTTCCTCCGGCTTTTCGGTGAGACATATCTTCATAGCGGCATCACAGCGAGGGCAGAATGCACAACCATCTGGCATGTTGAGCATATTGATTGGTGTGCCTCCGATAGGAACAAGCCTGGTTTTTGAATTGGTCTTTGTAGGGATTGAACGAAGCAGTCCCTTTGTGTACTCATGCGCCGGGCTGTAGAATATGGCATCTGCTGTTCCTCTCTCACACACACGGCCGCCGTACATAACTATGATCTCATCACACATTGAAGCAATGACACCCAGATCATGTGTAACCATGATGATGGCCATGCCGAGCTTTTCCTGCAATGACTGCATAAGCTCAAGAATCTGTGCCTGGATAGTCACATCAAGAGCTGTTGTCGGCTCATCTGCGATAAGGATATCCGGCTCACAGGCTAATGCCATAGCTATCATGACACGCTGTCTCATACCACCGGAAAGCTCATGAGGGTACTGATTTACACGCTTCTCAGGCTCATTAACGCCTACAAGTGTGAGCATCTCTATAGCACGCTCTTTTGCTTCCTTCTTTGTACGGTCTGTGTGAAGAAGCACTGCCTCCTCAAGCTGGTAGCCTACCGTAAATACCGGATTAAGCGATGTCATAGGATCCTGGAAAATGATTGAACAGCATTTTCCTCTGAAATCTGCCATTTTCTTTTTGTTCCATTTGGTGATATCCTCACCCTTATATTTTACTGAGCCGCCTGTGATGGCACCATTCTCAGCAAGAATCTGCATGATTGAATATGCTGTAACTGACTTTCCTGATCCTGACTCTCCTACGATTCCAAGAGTCTTTCCCGGCTCAAGCTTAAAGCTGACACCGTTTACAGCTGATACGTCTCCGTTATCGGTCTTGAAGGTAGTGTGCAGATCAGATACTTCAAGAACAAACTTATTATCTTCCATCTTACTCACTCCTTACTATTTCGATAATTTAGGGTCAAATGCATCTCTTAAGCCGTCACCGATAAGATTCAATGTAAGAACAATGATACAAATCGTAAGCGCCGGAAAAATAAGACGCAATGGGTAGCTCTGGAGTCCGCCACGCGCTGTATTTGCCAACGAACCAAGTGAAGGCATAGGAGCCGAAACACCAAGTCCGATAAATGACAGATAACTCTCAGTAAAGATGGCTGATGGTATCTGAAGCGCTGTAGTAATGATGATTACTGACAGACAGTTCGGTAAAATGTGTTTTCTGATAGTGCGGGCTGATGATGTTCCGATACACTTTGCTGCGAGAATGTACTCATTCTGCTTAATGGTAAGAATCTGACCTCTTATAAGTCTTGCCATTCCTACCCAGTAAAGCAATCCAAACACTATGAAAAGTGCAATCATGTTGACACCGAGCTTTGAAAGCACTGTACCCTTTATTACAGGTGTCAGCACCTCATTTAATACAACTGCGAGTAAAATGATGAGCAGCATATCCGGCAATGAATAAATGATATCTACTATTCTCATCATAACCATATCTACCTTGCCACCGCAGAAGCCTGATACGGAACCGTAAATGATACCGATTATAAGCACAAGCAGTGATGCAAACACACCGACTCCCAGCGAAACACGAGCTCCGTAAACAACACGGATAAAATAGTCTCTTCCGAGCTCATCTGTGCCAAAAATGTGCGGGAACAGCTTCTCACCTGCATCAATCTGTGCCTGCTCAGCATCGCTGTACTGGAAAGGTCCTAAGTTCTGTGCACCCTTAACGATATCTGCATAGCCGTAAGGCACAATCTTTGGTGCCAGAAGAATAACCAAAATAAGTAAAACCAAAACTATAATAGAACCCATAGCCAGTGGATTTTTACGGAGTCTCTTAAGACCATCCTTAAAGAAGGTAGTTGACTCACCCATAACCTCCTGCTGGCGTTTCTCTTCATCTGATGCCTTGGCAAAATCCTTCATATTGAACTTGCTAAGGTCAATCTGTGTGGAGAAAGGAGCTCTCTTCATATTATCTTTCATCTTTATCTCTCCTTAATCAAGCTTAATACGTGGATCAATCACTTTGTATACAATATCTGTAATGAGGTTCGCGCCTACCATGATGACAGCAAGGAAAAGTGTTGTGGCCATAATCATTGTGTAATCACGGTTTGTGATACAGCTTACGAACTTGGAACCGAGTCCTCCGATATTGAAAATACTCTCAATAACCATTGAACCTGTGAGGATACCACCAATCATAGGTCCCACATATGTGATGACCGGAATGAGCGCATTACGAAGCGCATGTACAAATATAATCTTGTACTGATGTACACCCTTGGCCTTTGCCGTACGGATGTAATCCTGTCCGAGTGCATCAAGCATTGAAGTCTTTGTAAGTCTTGTAATATATGCCATCGGTGAAAGTGACAGTGACAGCACCGGAAGTAATATCATGTTGCTTCCTGAGCTGAAAGCCTGCACCACGCCAAGCTTTATACAGAAGAAATAAAGTAATAACGTAGCGATGACAAATGACGGCATCGACGTAATCAGTGTGACGAAGAATACTATAACTCGATCCGGCCACCTGTTTCGCATCAGCGCTGCTATCGAACCGAGCACCACTCCGAATACTATCGCAGTGAGCGCCGCTAAGAGTCCAAGCTTCGCTGAAATCGGGAAGCTCTCCCCGATGATATCTGAGATCGGACGGTCTGTCTTAAGACTAACACCGAAATCTCCGTGCAGCACGCCTGCCATGTAATTCTTGTACTGGACTATAAGTGGCTGATCCAGTCCGTAGCGTGCCTCAAGCTCTTTCATTACCGCCGGACTCTTTGCCTTCTCCGAATTGAATGGACCACCCGGAATTGCATTCATGGCAAAGAATGTAATAAGACTGATAATGAAGATTGTAAAAATAGCGAGAATAACTCTCTTTACAATGTACTTACCCATATTTTTCTCTCCCTCTTGGATTTGTATCGATAATGCATTATTTTGATTTTTTAAAGCATTATCACTGCACCACGTCAAAGTATTTTGTCTAATACGCAAAAAAGTGCGAATGACGTCATTGTCATTACACACTCCCTAATCTTGCTGTCTGATACAACTGTCGTTCTGACGCGAACAATTCTTTTTTATTATACACATAAATCATGCTTTGTCAATTGGATATATTTTCCTATATTGTTTTCATTTCTGCATAAAAATTAGTCATTTTTTTATAATACTCATTAATAAGGGTAATTTATGTAGCTCATAAGCATTATTTATACATTTTTATTCATTTTTATTTTTGCATTAATATATTAATTTTCAGTGCATGATTACTTTGAATTGTTAAGTACTGGCGTTATTCTGGCATTAAACGGATATTTGGTGTATAATTACATATCATATATATCAAGGAGCCACCTATGCTTACATACGACGATGCACTCAATCTCAACTACTATAAAAAAACAACCTTTACCGGCTGGATGAACGGCATGCGCTTTCTCATAAAGCGTGAGGAGCCTGTCATCAAGGAAGCCACAGAGGATACACCCGAAGAAAAGGGTGAGCCAATATTTCATGCATGGATATGGCCGGGGCCGTATATTTTTGACCTGACCGACGACAGCAAAAAAACTGACAATACCTTTCCATTTACAGATGACGGTAAAAAACAGTGTGTAGACTGGATTAATGAAGTTATCAGTGCGCACTCAAACGAATATCCGAAAAATAAAACAGATGGAGAAAACCTCTAAAAAACTCTTGACTTCTCACCAAAAATATTGTAGTATACGTTTTGTGCAAAACACAAGGGCTTGTAGCTCAGCCGGTTAGAGCGCACGCCTGATAAGCGTGAGGTCGGAAGTTCGAGTCTTCTCAAGCCCATCCTTGTAATAAGCGTATTATGAAAGCCACGGATTGCTCCGTGGCTTTTGTTTTATGTGTATCTACACCTGCACAATGCGTCCGTGTCTGCCTATTCCTTTAAAAAATCCCGCATTTATTCCATCATACTTTTTGGCACTGCACTCAGAAACCATGAGCTGCTGCTTATATTTGTAATCATCCCACTCGAGAATTGCTGTGACGTAGGGCTGTTCCTCCATTACACGCACAGTCGTATTTTTCTTTGAAAACACAGGGTATTTTCCGGTGTATCCCTTTTGAAGCAGCTCCTTTTCAAGCGCTTTACGCTTTTCTTTTATGCGTTCATTTATCTGATTTCCGTAATTTCTCTCAGGATAATCCTTTGATGCCTTTATCACAAGCTTATAAATATACTGATAAAGCGGTACTCTTTTTGCATCGGCTAAATGTCTGCTCAAAAGCTTTTCCGTTTTCTCACATGGATTTGCCCTGTAGCGTGCAATGAGCTTAAGATAATCAATGTCCGAAACCTCCCTGCAAAGCTCCTCCATAATGTCTATTCCCTCTACACGGGCCGGAAAATGATACTCCATCAAATCGCCAGGTACCGGTGTCCATCTGCGAAACGGTGCAAAGTAAATAAGGCTCTGTATAAAGCATTCTGTCTCGTTGCAGTATTCCTTTCCCATGTACATATACTTATCAGCGATTGTTCCTACCATATATACAAGCATGCGCCACTGCTCCTGTCCCTTTACCCAGAAATGTCCTATTTCATGGTATTTAAAGCATGCCTCATGCACATGCAAATTATCAAACCAGAGTGTGATCACATTGTCCTGTTGGTGCAGAATGAGTCCATAACCTTTTTCACTTCCTAAAACCAACGATGCCGAAATGATTTCTTCCTCACTCTGATAATCGCCCTTTAACACTGCATTTTCCACAGTCAGATAGCATTCCACCGCGTCATTCATGATATATGGGATTATATATTTGTCATCACTTCTGCATATATCAAATGAACCGTAATCAAAGAGTTCTGCGAGCATGTAAAATGCGCGTGGCATATTCTCTTTTAAGCCGGGAAGTGCTTTTACTAAATCCTTGTAAGCCTGCATTGTGGTATCCTTTCGTATAGGAAAAATGATAAAAAAATAAGAATTTCAGAAGTAATAAAAACCTCTGAAACCCTTGTAAATAGTACGGGCAACAGGACTTGAACCTGCACGGTCTCCCACTAGAACCTAAATCTAGCGCGTCTGCCAATTCCGCCATGCCCGCAAACACTTTGACAGTATATCATTTTGTTTCATGTGTGTCAATATTATTTATCACATTACAAAAGTGAACTATTCACATTCAAACAGTATTTCCACAACAAACCTCTTCCCCTCAAGCCTTGCTTCAATACTCCCGCCCATTCTCTCCACAAGTTCCTTTGCAATCGAAAGCCCAAGCCCGCTCGATGATATGCTCCTAGCCTCATCGGCTTTGTAAAAACGCTCAAACACCTTGTCCACGTCTATATCATCAGGATTTTTTACATCATTTGAAATCAAAATATGGACAATCCTATTTTTTGAAGTACGCTCGTCATCTGAAGCCCTGCAATTGCACGAATCCTGTTGCTTCATCTGTATGCAGATGCTCTTCTGCCCATGCACCAGTGCATTTTTTATCACATTCTGAAACACCCGCCTGAGCGCCTGCACATTTGCAGTGATAAATATCGTGTCCTCACATATATCAAGTGACGGCTCAATGCCCTGCTTTTTCCACTCCTCATAATACGAAAACACTGTCTGCTTTAAAAGTCTGCTGACACAGCAATTAGACAGCTCTAGCTTGAAGCTGTCATTTTTAAGCTTTGTGAACATGAAAAGCTCCTCGAGCATATCCTTAAGGCTTGTGATGCGCTCCTGTATGATATCTATATAATGCTCCTGCGCGCTCTTGTCAGTCTCATCCCTAAGCAGCTGAAAATAGCCGTCCAGCGAGGTAAGCGGAGTGCGGATATCGTGCGACAGGTTTGTGTACGTGTCAGATATCATCTGCTCCTTTTTCGCTGCTGCCTCACGTTGCCTGTGCCATTGCTCTAAAAATCTGTTTATGCGCTCCTTAAGCCTTCCGATATCAGCCATGTTGGTATCGGTTAAAAGGAGCATATTTGTATCCTTTTCGCATAAAAAATCAAGCTGTTCGTTAATGTCACGAAGCTGTGCCCTTATTTTTACGAGCACAGCTATTAAGACAGCTACCGAAACTGCAAGTATTACAGTCAGTATTTTCCAAATCATGTTTTATTCCTCATTCAAAACACATTATATATCCCTGCGTTTAAATACACCGTACACTGCAATCAGTGACACCACTGCCCACACAGCGGCTACCGCAAATGCACCGCCTACTGTCTTTGCAGACGCACTCAGATCAAGCTCAGAAATCTGATTAACAATAAGGTAATCATTTATATCAAAGTTCTTTACTCCGATTTTTTCAATAAGTATATTGATTCCACTGAAAATGAGTGTAAAGATACCTGTACACATGCACACAGCGATAATCATGCTGATTACATTGTTTTTTATAATGATTGCCATTGCCATGACAAAATATACAAATAAAAGTGTGACCACATACTGGCTGCCAAGCATCTTAAATAAGTCTGCTGCATCTCCGAATTCTGCTCCATGTAAAAACAGCGGTGTCGCAATACACTGGACAATCACATCAAGTGCCATGGCCACAAAGGTAAATACCGAAAGCGCTATCATCTTTGAAAACAGCAACACTCCACGGCACTTCACCTGTCCGCCTACGCTCTTTATATAGCCGCTGTTTAGGTCTGCTGTTGAGAAGAGCACCGTAAATATTGCAAGTAAAAGTGCCAGGTCAAGACCCGCTATATCGCTTTCAACCATATCGGCTATGGTCGGTACCTCATCTGACATGTCGGATTCATCCATTTCAAGCCCGACTGTTGCCGTTGGTCCATTTGACGATTCCGCTGATGCTGTATCGTATTCATCTGCTATCTCACTGTCTGACTCACTTACCATAGTGACATCATCAGTTGTTTCCACGATGCTCTCTGTCGCCATGCTTCTGACAAGAGCTGTCATACCGCTCATAGCTATTGCGAGTGCCATAGCTATTACAAGTATAACATAAGCTGACTTTGTATGTATCAGTCTGTAAATATCCATTCTTACCGCATTAAACATTTGTCGCACCTCCTGTGATACTAAGGAAATATGTCTCAAGCTCCATTCCTGTGACCGCTAGCTGTGCCACCGAAACTCCTGCTGTGACCAGCGCTGTATTTAAGGCGGCGCTATCATTCAGGCGCTCATAGACATCTATATGATTTTTGTCCACTATCATGTAGTGCACAAAGCCCATCTTATCGAGCACAGGCACTGCTTTATTTGGATTGTCCACTGTCAGTGTAATCTTCTCACTGCACTTGGAAAGCAGCTCCTCTCTGGTAATTTCCTGAAGCAGGGCTCCATTATTTATAATGCCGTAATCTGTGGCAAGCTTTGAAAGCTCCTCCAATATATGGCTAGAAATAAACACAGTCATATCCTGCTGTGCACACAGATTCTGAATCGTATCACGCACCTCTGCAATTCCCTGTGGATCAAGTCCGTTGATAGGCTCATCAAGCACTAAAAGGTCAGGCTCTCCAACCAGCGCCATGCCGATTCCAAGCCTCTGCTTCATACCAAGTGAAAAATTCTTTGTCTTTTTCTTTCCCACATTTAACAGACCTACCTTATCAAGTATGCCCTCTGCATAGCCCTTTTTACTGATGCCGAAGAGACGGCACTTCATCTCGATATTTTCCTTCGCCGTCATGTTTGGATATACACCCGGTGCCTCAATCAGGCAGCCCACTCTTGAGCGTACCTTTGACAAATCCTTTCCAGCGTATCCAAACATGGATATCTCTCCGCTTGTCGGCTTTGCCAGACCACCGATCATTCTCATACAGGTAGTCTTGCCGGCACCGTTTCTGCCGATAAATCCATAGATTGCACCCTTTTTGATGTGGATATCCACATTGTCAACTGCCTTCTGGTGACCATACTGCTTGGTCAGTGCCTTTGTCTGCAATAATATTTCACTCACAATCAAATCTCCTTTTCTTTTTTCCTTAGCAACCCTTTAATCATAATATAAATGTAAAATCCTAATACATCGCTAACAAAAAGTAAAAAAAGAGTAAAGCTTGTTTACCTTTACTCTTTCATTTTGTAGCCTATGCCCCACACTGTCTCTATGTACTCGTCATCGGTCAGCTTTTTTATCTTCTTTCTGATATTGCTGATGTGCACATCAAGAGTCTTTGTCTCGCCCATGTACGGCTCATCCCAGGCATATTCAAATATGTCCTCCTTGGCAAACACCTGTCTGGGATGCGCCATGAGAAGCTCAAGTATGGCAAACTCCTGCTTTGTGATGCCGTCAACAGCATTATCAGCTACATAAAGCTGTCTTGAAATCCGATCGAGCACAAGCTGTCTGTGCTCTATTTTAACGGGTCCCGCTATGTATGTATTTGCAGTATCTCCCTGTCCGGTATCATTTTCTGCTTTTGTCTGATTTTCTCCTGCCTTGCCCGACTTTGAAGGCACATCTGCCACCGCATGACGCAGCTGCACAGTCACTCTGGCAACGACCTCCTTTATCTCAAACGGCTTTGTGATGTAATCATCAGCGCCTGCCACGAGCAGATTGATTTTCTCATCCAGCTCATCCTTTGCCGTAAGGATTATCACCGGAAGTGACGCATCCATCTGCCGTATCCGCGCCAGAAGCTCCTCCCCTGAAAGCCCCGGAAGCATCAGATCCAATAGCACAAGCGCATAAGCTTCCCTGTCCAGCTTAAGCAAAAGCTCTCCCTCTGTGCCTGACCATGCCTGTCTTGTTCTATATCCGGCTTTTGAAAGCGCTGTCGCAAGCAGATCATTAATGTCCTTGTCATCCTCTATTATGAGTATCTCCCCGGATTTGTTGTCTGTCATAATATTCCCTTTCTCTATCTGTTGTACCACTTCTATAATAACACCTCTATACTGACAAAATCATGCCGGACGCATTTATCTCACTATGCGTCCTATTCATTTGAATCCGCTATTCAGTTGTTTTTGCAAACTTTAGTTTAGTGCAAATCCAAAACCAAAACAAAAAATCAACTGCAACTCTTTATATTCTAGAAATATCCCTCGACTCCCTGCACCAGTCCGTCTGCCAGATTTTCAAGTGTGGCATCGCTGTGGTCAGAGCATGCGTTGCCAAGCTCTACATCCACTGATGGTAC
This sequence comes from Agathobacter rectalis ATCC 33656, assembly GCF_000020605.1. NCBI lineage: Bacteria > Bacillati > Bacillota > Clostridia > Lachnospirales > Lachnospiraceae > Agathobacter > Agathobacter rectalis. Next base: position 866,350 of record NC_012781.1, on the reverse strand, counting down.
CGTGCTGTATGAGGTCTGTGTCAAGTCTATCGCCATTGAGCCATTACCGTTTATCTTTGCTCCGTGGGCGCGCAGTCCTTCTATCAGGCTTGCCCCAAGTGCATCATGCTGCTGCCAGTGTGATGCAACCGGCTCCATACCCTTTATGCCGCCCGGCACTGATATGTAAAAGCAGCCCTTATCATAGCTTAGTCCGTCACCATCCCAGTGCAGCGCAATATGACAGTCTGCCGCATTATTACAGATGACAGTACGTGCTACGTTATCAAGCTGTACATCGCTTCCGTCTCTTACCATAAGCACATCATAGCCTGCCGCAAGCAGCTTGTCCTTTAATATCTGCGCCATACGGAGTGTGACAGAACTCTCCGGTGTACCGTCATTAAAGGACATACCACCTGAAACTGCTACTGCTTTTGTTGCGCCTGCGCCTGTTGTACCACCTGTGGTCTTTGCCGAGCCGTCCGGATGACAAAGTGTCTTCACCGAAGTTCCTCCGCTTGTACCGTGTCCGGCATTGACACCTACAACTATATTTTTGCGGTTTGCTGTAGCCTTGTACATGACCGCACAGCCTGAATTTATCGCTGAATGGTCTGCATACTGCCATGAAGGATTTAGTGATACTGATTCTCCATTCTCATAGGATGCTCTTTCTACATACTGATAAGAGGAATTATTATCACCTGAATTGTTCTGCTCCTCGTCCGGCTGTTCGGCAGTCTGTTCTTCCTGCTGTGCTTCTGTCTGCTGCGTGTCTTTTACAGCCTCTGTTACCACCTCTGTCACGGCTTCCGTTTCCGTAGGCATCTCAACCTTCTCTGCAGCCTGTGTCTCTGTTGCAGGCTCTGTCGGTGTATCCTGTGCTTTTTTGCCGCATGATGCGAGGGTAAATATCATCATGCCTGTAAGTAATATTGCTGTAAATCTTTTCATTTAATAAAGCTCCATTTTCTTTTTCTTACATTATAGACAAACCCATGATATTGTTCAAGTATTAGGCAACATTACTTTCATTTCAAAAATTTCTGCTGTTGATTCCCAATTAAAAAGGCGCAGGAATTTAATCCTACGCCTGTTCCTATGGTTTTGAGTTACTAGCTGTGGTGTTATGCCGAAAACAGACCTATCACCAACCTGTCAACCATCACCCCTGCAATTATCCCTATCACAAATACAGTACATACTCTTGCAAAATACACCCTCTTTGGCTTAGGCGATTCGCGATAGCTTACCAGTCTGGCGGAAAGCAATATCATGCACACGGCTGCTGCTATTGCAATGCAGCCCATTATGATGTGGCTTGTTATACCGGCGCTTTTTAGCTTCCACTCCGTCAGACTTTTCTCATCAATGGTGGTGGATACGCCGTTCTCGCCCAGCTTATCCTGTATTTTTGTGATGCTTTTTAAGTCTGAAACCTTTACACAGTACGATGATGCTTTTGGTGTCTCTCCTTGATTTTTTATGAAATTTTCCGCAGCTGGAATACTTATAAACGCTGCTTGTGAATCAGAATTATCACCCACTACACCTGATATCCTTGCTGCACTTTTTCCTATGATAATGCTGTGTCCTATCCATTTTGCTGCCTCCTGTTTCACCTCCGGCTGCTGCTCTTTCAATTCAATGTCTGACAGTGTTGCAAGCATAGGGATATTTATCACAACAGAAAGCCTGCTGCTCTCATCTGAATAATATTCTCCGCATATCACTGTCCCCTCTATCATCGCAGCCTGTATGCCTCTTACACCTATCTCCTTATCCACCGACTGTGTCTGCACGTTGGTGTCTATATCATACACATACGATCCGTTTTCTGCGCCCATTTCACCAAGCTCAGAAGTTGCCTGTGTAAATGCATCCTGCGCACCATCCTCGGCAGGCATCACATATATTCTGGCACTTTCCTTAATACTGCTGCTTAGATCAAGCTTTTGCTGCACGGCATCCGCAAACAAAAAAGCTGCCAGACTTATAAACAGTATTCCCGGAAATGCGATGCTTTTCCACGTTTTAATTCCGTAGCCTGTCATCATTTCTTCCTTCCCATGTAATACGCCCCTGAAACTGCCCCTGCAAGGATTATAAGTCCACCTATTACTGCAAGTGATATCCACCACTGCGAAGCACTTTTCTCTTTCTTCTCATCGCCTGTCGAGGCTTCATCCGGCATCTTATTTATCGTTGTATTGAAGCTAAACTCCTGTGTCTGCTCATTTCCAAATCCATCCTCATACGTAAGCGTAACTGTTCCTGTCGTATCGCCATACTGACTTTTTCCCTCAAGAGTGGTTATAAACAGATTAGTCTCCCCTTCTCCTGCCGTACCGCTTTCCATATTTCCGATAAAGGCTGTCTTGGTCTGCGAAAGTCCGTCCCCTGTCACATCACATCTGACATTGTACACAGTACTTCTTCCAAGATTCATCACCTGAAATGTCAGTGGAATAGTGTCTCCTGCGGTCACATTTTTATCTATATTTGGCATGGTAAGCTTCACATCAAGCGGCTGTTCCACCGTGACCACAAAATTGCCTGTCGAGCTGAGTGTCGAAGCCTTTGGATCATCATAGCTCATGGCTATCTCTATCGGATAATTGCCGTCTGCCGTGCTTTTTGAAGCATGGAATTTAAGTGTCAGCTCTGTGGTCTTTTGTGTGCCGATTTTTCCTATAAAAATAGTATTTGAATCATTTTTAAGCTCTATATCAGCAGATGGCACATTCACGGTTGCTACCAGATTCTGCACCGATTTCTGCCTGCTCGCATTTTTTAATGTAACCGTTACCTCGAAATCCTCACCGGCCTTTACAGTATCGGTATTTATGACACTCTTATCCACCAAAACTACCGGAGCCGATGTGGGTGTCTCCTCCGCCTGTGTTGTATCTGCCGCCCCAGAAGCTGCTGCATTTGGATCAATACCGTCTGCTACCGACACAAAATTCGTAAATGACTTTTGTACTTCTATGCCGTTTTCATCCTTTCCAGTCACATTTATGATAACCGGATAGATGCCATTCACACGTTTTTCTGAAAGAGTAAGCTCAAAGGAAACGAGAAATATATCTTTAGTTTCTCCTGTACCGTTTATGTATTCAGGCTTGCAGTTAAACTCCTTTTCATAGCTTCGAAATACAAACGGAGAGTTGTCCGTAGCCCCAAGATCTACCGATGCCGTTATTTTATCCTGCTGTAATTTTCCATCGCTTATAAGAGGAAGCACCAGTGTTACATTTCCGTTTGCACAGACCGGCTGATAGCCGTTTGCGTATGCCTGCTGCATGCCCTCATATACATTTTTGTTGTCTATGCAAAGTGATACCTCAGACATTGATGCGCCCGAAGCTGCATCATCCTTTGAAGCTGCATCGTCCTTCGCGCCTGCTCCCGCCTTATTATCCGGCTTGTCTGCCTGCGCCTGAGTACTCTTCCCCTCCTGCATGACAGCACTATCCGACTTGGCATCAAGCGTGCTTGCATGCACTACGAGTATAAAATGATAGCTTAAGCACATTATGATCACCAACAAAATACTCACAAATTTTTTCACTTTATTTCCTCCATGTATCCATCATCCATCTCGCAGACCGTGTCACACAGCTCATCTATATCAGCCTGATTGTGGCTTGCGAGAATTATTGTCTTTCCCTCCGCGCGCAGCTCCTTTATCAGATTTCTGATCTGCGCTACACCATGCTTATCAAGTCCGTTAAACGGCTCATCCAGTATCAGAAATGATGGATTCTCCATTATTGCCTGTGCTATTCCGAGTCGCTGTCTCATTCCCAGACTGTACTTGCTGACATTTTTCTTTAGCCCCGGATCAAGCCCGACTCTCTCTATCGTCTCTACTATGCGCTTTTCATCGGCAATCCCCTTAAGAGATGCCAGAAGCTTAAGATTCTTAAGTCCGGTCGCTCCCGGTAGAAAGCCCGGTGTCTCTATGATAATTCCCATATCATCCGGGAAATCCATATCCTTTCCAACCTCTTTTCCATTTATGAGCACACATCCCTCATCAGGTCTTAAAAAGCCGCATATGCATTTCATCATGACTGTTTTGCCACTGCCGTTATTGCCGACAATGCCATGTATCCTTCCTGCCTCAAACTCCCTGTTGATACCATGAAGTATTTCTTCTTTTCCAAAGGATTTGTGCAGATTTTCTATTTTTATTGCAGCTTCCATGCTACTTTCCTCCTGTTCCGGTAAATTTGAAATTGTAGCCTCGCACTACCCAAAGTGCTGCGATAAAGCAGACGAGCACGAGAACTATGCAGATCAGGTAGCTCTGCCACAGCCTTGGCAGCATATCAAGCCCGAAATTGTGCATATAAAATGTGGCATGGTTTAAAGGAGATACCCAGCCCACCCATACATTTACCTTATAGGCTTCGTAATCCGGTATATTAAATATTCCTATGATTGTCTGCGGATTCAGTAAGAACCCATATATGCTGAAGCCAAATGCTGCAAGTACTCCGCCTATCTGCCCGAATTTCAGGTTAAATAAGAGCATGAGAAATACCAGAATGAGCGAATAGCACAGCATGAGCAAAAATACTATAGCCGCACAGCCGTATGGAGTAGACATCCCCATCGCTTTTACCGATGCCGGCACTGCCAGCGCCTCACCGGCCTTTGAGTATCCCAGTGCAACCGCAGTATTGCTCCATACATTTCCCACGAAAGCCTTTCTCATGCTGATAAATGCTGTCGCAGACATCACAAATACCATATAGACGGATGTGGCAAGAAGTATGTAAATTGCCTGTCCGAGCAGCCATTTTTTCCTTGTCGTTCTCATAAGAAAAAACGGTGTGGCATTTGTGACAAACGGCATATCCGCAAAGAGAAATATCAGAATCATCGATGATAACAGTATTGAGTTGCTATCACCGAAGGTCCATATGAAGGGCTCCAGTATCTGCATGGAAGTATCATATTTTTCCGCGAATGCAACTATCTTATCCGATAGCAGAAAACAGAATATAAATGCAATCGAAAAGCTTAAAAATATACGTGGATTTTTCTTCCATGTCCTGAAATTGTACAAAGCCACCATAAATACCTGTTTCATATTCCATCAAGCCTCCTCTCCATAGCCGGTATCAGAAGCACCGTGATAAGCATACTGACAAAAATCAGAAATATCACTGCGCCCGCCTCACCAAATTCCCAGTTCCCTGCCGACGGACAAAGCCACTCCTTCGGATTTATGATATACAGCTTTTTTAAGTATCTCTCATGCAATATTATCAATGTATACTCGAGCACAAACGGTGACGCATAAGCCATATATCTGCTTGCGGTGAGTACCGAAAATAGCATTCCGATCAGTGAAAACACCATTCCAATGCAAAAAAATAAGACATACGTTGCGTCTGTCTTTTCAGCCGTTCCCTGCTTCTCCATCGGCAGCAATATAAGGCGCAGCAGATTGTAGTACACTCCGGTTCCCAGTGTACATGCCGCTCCTCCGCTTATAGCTGCCGCAAGTATTTTTGCACTGATGTAATGCCACCTCCCGGCTCTCGGAAGATAGCTCTTTATAAATCCGGAGTCTATCTCCTCGAGAAAAGCCGAGGTATACGGCAGGGCTGCAAATACCGGAAGAAGCAGGCACAGGGCATCAGACTTTATGGCATTCTGCAGCACCGTAAGATGAGTGCCATAGGCAATAAGCCCCTCCCTATAATCGCCTGCCGCTTTCCAGAAATCCGCAAAGCCACCTATCCCAAGAGCAAACACGATTCCTGCGACCGCAAGGAAAAACAAACGACCTGTCAGTGCCTGCTTTATGCATGATGAAATTGTATTATTTATCCGTAGCTGTTTACTGCTTTCCTGCGCTCTATCCATATCAATAACCAGCCGTCACATCAATGACGCTTCCATCCACCGCGTTTACTGCAAGAAGAATCCATGGCTGCTGTTCTGAATGATTTTCTCCTCCAAAATCGATATTATAATCGCCGTAAAACAGCCATGCCGGTGTAAGAAGTCCGTTTCTGTCACTGCCGCTGCTCCTTACACGCATCAGTCCCAGCCTTACCTCATATACTGTTGCAGTTGCCTTTATCTCAACATCTCCATCTTCATGTTCTTCCAAATCACCTCTTGTGGTTAGAGGCATCATCTGTTCAAAGATATCCTTTGCCTGATCAAAGGATATGATACCGACATTGTCTGATACCTCCTCCTCTACCATTTGAGGAAATTCCCAGCTAAATGCAACAATACCATTTTTATCCACAATAATACGGATTTTCTCATACAGCCATGTAAGAGTAGTATCATCCTTGTCAGGTACATAATCTGAGCTTGTCGTTGCGCTTTGAATACCATTTATATTCTGCACAAGATTAAACACATATGCTGTATAGTTGTCTGCTGAAATCATTTCTGCATCCTGATTGTATTTATCCGTATCATCAAAATCTTCCTTATATTTGTTTCCTGCTGCACAACCAACATCATAAATTTCCCAGTCCATACCTATTTTCTGTACAAAGTCATCAACATATTTTTTGGCATCCTCCTCGCTTATTCCAATCTTCTTTTTTTCATCATCTGTACATGAAGCTGCCTGTGTCGTCAATATACCATCGTAATGATAGTCTTTAACATTCTCATATCTGGCAGATGAACTAAAACTATCCTCGTCAGATGATGAGCAGATATTAAGTTTTTCTTTTTGATCCTTTGAGCTTACATTTAATTCTTTGGTTTTTGTTGTACCACTTACAGTCTCCTGCTCCACATCCACATACGAGGAATCCTTTTGCACATATTTCAATGTGCTCTCATCAGGTGCTGTTTTCCTTTCCTCTTCATATTCCTTGATAATCCCCTCATGTGTTTGTATAATACTCTCTTTATCAGACTCTGAAGTATCCGGATCATCTTTAACATTTGCAATATACTTTTTTTCTTCCAATATCAGATTATCTATTATCTGCTTTGTCCAGTCTGAGCCTGTTGTAGTATAAGCTCCATCCGGGAAAAAATAGTCATACAGCTTATCAGCTATCTCCTGCGATAATTCACCACTTTTTACTCGATACATAGGTATGGTATCCTTTGTAGGGAGAGTAACAGGCACATTGTCAGCTACTATCTTTACCTTTCCGTCATCGCTTTCATAATTAAAATCGTAAGTATCGGTGGTAGTCTCTATTATGTCCTTTAATGTGCTTCCGTCCTTTGGAGTTTCCTTTGCGGCTTTCTCAAGCCTGTCTATGTTTTTCTGTGTGACAAGTGATTTGTCAGGTGTTTTCTCACAGGCTGTCATTGAAAAACACATTATTGCAGCCATCAGACAAACTATTTTTCGTTTCATAAGTTCCTCCTCGTTTTCTTTGATGATATGATTTTATCCCCTTTTATGTTTTCAAGTCATCAAAGAGTTGTAAGAGAATTGTAAAGAAAAAATACTGCCCTCCTGCAAGCTGCTTTCCACAGAAAGCTTTGAGTGGTGAAGTTCCGCAATCCTCTGGCACAATGCCAGTCCCAGTCCAAAGCCCTCCTGATTTCTCGAAGCATCTCCCTGATAAAATATCTCAAATATATGCTTCATATCCTCCTTTGAAATTCCTCTTCCGTTGTCCTTTACCGATATTCCACTGCCTGTTATATTTACTTCAATCCTTGTCGCACCTGCCTTTTTTGCATTGTCACAAAGATTGGTTATGAGCATGACAAGCATATCTTTGTCGCCCCTTATGCTGCCATTTTCAACTGTCAGAAATATATCGTCCCGGCCTTGCCATATCATCTCAAGATGTTTTTTCAGCTCCTCAAGCTCTATGTCCTTAAGCTCTATCTTATCCGCTGTAAGTCCGACCAGAGCAGTCAGCTTGCCCGACAGGCTGCCGAGTCTTTTTGCCTCAATGTCCATAAATTCGAGCGCTTCTTGCTTTTGTGCATCAGTCAGCTTCATATTACGAAGCGAATAGGCATAGCCGCAAATCGCCGTTACCGGAGTCCTCATCTCATGGGAGAGCGCATGTATGAGCCTGTTTCTCGCCTCAGAGGTCTCCTCAACCTCTGCGATATGTGACTCTACAGCCTTTGCCATCGTATTAAAGCTGTGCGAGAGTGATGCCAGCTCATCCTTTCCTTTTACGTCTATCTGACGCTGATACTGCCCCTGTGATATGGCATCAGCCTCATCCTTAAGCTGCTCTAACGGTCTTAGTAATTTTTTCAGGAAAACAATCATACTTACTGCCGCAGCTAATGAGATAACAATTCCAATCCCCACACAAAGCGCAATCATCTGGTATATCTGTCTGTAAAGCTCTGTTATATCGCGCACTATACATACCTGATAGATTCTGTCATTGATATTGATATCCACTCCGCAGATGTAATAGTCTGCCCCTTCTGTATGCACGATGTCGCTTTTCGTCTCCCCCTGCATCTCAATATCACTCTTATCCTCATTCAGCCCAAGTATCGTTGGCACATCAAGTCCGGAATCGTTATATATTATCTCATCACCACACTGCAGCACATACTCCGTGTCAGAATCCGAATACTGCGTCTGCTTAAAAAAGTAGTATTTCAGCTTTGTCTCCGCTGTAAGCTCTTCAACTGTGCTTTCTATGTCACTTTTGTTTGTATAAAAATTAGCCACAAGCTTTTCCAATTCTGTCTTTGTATAGCTTGTGGTACTGTTTAACATATTTTTTTTGCTGACATATATCATAAGTGTGCAGCACAGTGTAAGAGAAATCAGCAAAAATCCAAGTGTTCCAATCGTTATCCTGCTACGAAGCTTCATTCTCCTACCTCCAGACGATATCCAATCTTTGGCACAGCTACTATACGAAGTCCTGTCTTCTTGCGTAATGCCGCCACATGCACATCGACAGTTCTCGTCTCTCCCTCGAAATCTATTCCCCATATCGCATTCAGCAGCTTTTCCCTCTCCAAAGCGATATTTCTGTTTTTCGCAAGGGTACAAAGCAAATCATACTCCATAGGTGTCAGGGATATCTGCTCCTTTTTCTTAAAAACTATGTGCTTTTTCATATCAATGGTAATGTCATCAAGCTCAATGATATCATCGCTTTTTCCTGTACGCTTTAATATTTTTTCTATGCGCAGCAAAAGCTCAAGCATCTCAAACGGCTTTACCATATAGTCCTCAGCCCCGCCCGAAAGGCCTTTTACCTTTGACTCAAGATCGCCTCTCGCGGTCAGATATATCACCGGAATATCTGCTTTGTTGAGTGGCTCGAGCAGACCAAAACCATCAACCCTTGGCATCATGATATCCACTATCGCAAGATCTGCCGATGCTCCTGTTGCGAGATAATCGAGCACTTCCTGTCCGTCCTGCATGGACACCGTCTCGTAGCCTGTAATATTTAAGTTCATGCATATCATTTTATTGATTGCAGTTTCGTCCTCTGCGACAAGTATTTTACTCACTGTTTAACTCCCTCTGCTCCCTGCAGCAGCCCATCTGTCACAAGAAGCTTATCCTTTATATCTGTGCCATCATTAAAAGGCATAATGCCTGTGGCCTTGTACATATTATAATAAAGTTCAGGAATTTTTTCATCTTTTTTTCACATATATCGATTTGTGATTAAGTATTTGAAATCCATCACATTATATTGTAATATATGTATATAATAACATCAAAATATTACTAGGAGGATATGCTATGTCTTCAACAATTATAAAACCGTCTGCCGCTATAAGGCAGAACTATAACGATATATCTAATCTGGCAAAAGAAACCCATTCACCGATTTTTCTCACCAAAAACGGAGAAGGAGATCTGGTTGTAATGGATATCGAAACGTATGACCAAAGGGAAAAACAATTAGAATTACGCGAAAAACTTGTTGAAATTGAAGAAAGACGCCAGGCTGGAATAAAAGATACTCCCGCCCGCGATTTTTTATCTGAATTAAGGGAGATTTACAACAAATGAAATATAACGTAGATATATCACCGGATGCCAAAAAGGAACTCAATAATTATATTTCAGGTGCAATGGAATTCGGCTCCGAATCTGTGAGCAAAATATTAGATGCTTTTGATGAATGTATCTGTATTTTGGAAACTACTCCAAATGCCGGTTTTGATAAATTAAAATATATCCCCGCAAAATACAAGGTTATACATCTCTGGAAACACTACTGGATGATTTTTCAAATATATGAGGATGAACATTGTGTCAAAATTGATTATGTGATAGATGATCGTCAAAATTATGGACGATTTGTTCATTGAAAATATCATAATATCGGATGTTACTGTTCACACCTAACAGTGTGGCCAGCAACGATTACAGCCCATTTAAAATGCCTCTACGAGGCAGGGGCTGTAATCACTCAATAATTAACACAATGGCGCATAGCTTGACACAAACATATAGTCACTGGAAATTGTAATTCCTCTAAAAATCAGTTATACTATATGTGAATGCATCGAACATTTTTTAACTGGGGAGGCTCGCATGGAAATATTAAAACTGCCTGTTGGAATCGAAAATTTTGAAGATATACGAAGGTCTGGATTTTATTATATAGACAAAACTATGCTTATCGAGCAGGCTTTAAACAATTGGAGTAAAGTAACGCTGTTCACCCGTCCTAGGCGCTTTGGAAAGACTCTTGGTATGAGCATGTTGCGCTCATTTTTCGAGATTGGCACTGACAAATCACTGTTTGACGGATTATATATTTCACAAAATATAGCTCTTTGTGATGAGCATATGGGCAAATATCCTGTGATATTTATTTCACTTAAGGATGTCGAGGGTTTATCATATGATGAGGCATTTCAGGTATTCTCCAGAATTATAGGAAATGAAATCAGCAAATTCTCCTTTTTGGCAGAAAGTGATAAATTGACAGTATTGGAAAAAGAACAGTTCAAAGGATTACTTCATATAGAAAAAGGAAAGTTTATTTTTGACAAGGATACATTTACCGCTTCTTTTAAGCTTCTTTCCCAGCTTTTATATAAGCATTACGGCAAAAAGGTCGTCATCCTGATAGATGAGTACGATGTGCCACTCGACAAGGCATACCAGAACGGCTACTACCATGAGATGGTCTCTCTCATACGAGGCTTGTTCGGACAGGCACTAAAGACCAACGATTACTTACAGTTTGCTATTTTGACAGGCTGTCTTCGCATATCAAAGGAAAGCATCTTTACAGGATTAAATAACTTTAAGGTGCTCTCCATCATGGATACACGATTTGATGAGCAGTTTGGATTCACGGACAGCGAGGTTGAGGAGCTTCTAGCCGCCTACAATCTGGATTCGCATTTCACAGAAATCAAGGAATGGTACGATGGATACCACTTTGGAAATGCCGATGTATACTGTCCGTGGGACGTGATAAATTACGTGGATCTGCTCAGATTTGAGCCTACTGCAAAGCCGCAGGATTTCTGGTCAAATTCAAGCGGAAATGCTCTGGTAAGAAGCTTCATTGACAAAGCCGATGTCCAGACCAAGGATGAGATTGAGCGCCTGATAGCAGGCGAATACATTGAGAAAGAAATATCCCAGGAGCTAACCTACGATGAAATCGACAAAAGCATCTCAAACCTGTGGAGTGTGCTCTTCACGACCGGTTACCTGACAAAGCAGGGCGTGACCGACGATGGCAGGGTGCGTTTATCAATACCAAACCGTGAGATTAAAAACCTTTTCATCAAAAAAATCCGCGAATGGTTCAGCGATACAACCGCAAATGACGGAAAGACACTTGAACAATTCTGCAATGCATTTGTGGATAAGGATACCGAAAAAATAGAAGAGCTTTTTGGCGATTATCTCTGGAATACAATAAGCATAAGGGATACCGCAGTTGCCAAAGATAAAAAAGAAAATTTCTACCACGGTATACTGCTCGGTCTGCTGGGCTACAAAGCAAGCTGGCTCATCAAATCAAACACCGAATCGGGCACCGGCTACAGTGATATCCTCGTTGAAGTTCCAAAGAACCGAACCGGCATCGTGATAGAGCTTAAATATGCCGAAAACGGCGATATGGATGCAGCCTGCGATGAAGCTCTGAAGCAGATTGAAGAAAAATCATATGTGGATAAGCTGAAGCAGGATGGCATGCGCAATTTCATCAAGTATGGAATTGCTTGCTTTAAGAAGGATTGTAAGGTTGTGGTAAGTGAATAAGGCACGCATTTAAACAGGCGTAGAGAGACTAGCTCCACGCCTGTTTACTATTCTTTTAATACACATTTTGTAAGTCAATATATTAATTATTTCTTTCTATTATCATAAACACCAAGTACTTGTACTATTAATGCAAGCAACATAATAATAAATAAACCTATACTATTTCCATATAAAAATATAGTAAATGCCTGTATTGCAACAACTACCCAGTTAAATATTAATAAAATAAGTTCAAGATTTTTTTTCATTTTCATTTCCTTCCTAATTCATTATTTTCTAATATATCAGCATTTTTTGAAGAAATTCACAAATCACTCCAAAAAGTGATATCAATGCACTTATCAGAATGTTGAAAGCAAAACTTTCTAAAAATACTCTATAATAAACTCAATTACTTTCTTAAACTTTCCTTGAATAATCATTCCAATAATTCCCACTATAACAATAATTATTCCTATATAAAACATAACATATGAATCAATAAACCATGTTGTTATTTCCATTATTGCACATCCTATGACAAAAATCACTACTGACAAATTAGAAACTATTTTTTTCATTTATCCTCCTTATTTTGTCCTATAATTTTCATTAGAAAATAATCTCTATTTTTCTTTCTTAATCATAATTATCTTCATATCTCTTATAGTTATTTGTGGCAAATCTGGCCAACCATGTATCAGGCGGAAGTGTCCATAAAATCACCAAAATCCACACTATGATACCGATAGCCCTATAAACACCACAAAGCTCCGTGCATGGTGCAATATCCAGACACGCAAATACAGAAAAAACACCACAAATAATAAATGCAATACCAAAATACACCAACCAAAAATTATTCTCCCAGCGATTCTCAAAGAAAAACCCTTTTATTTTTCTCCGCTGTAATATAAGCAATACCACACCGGCTATAGTCATCGCTATATTAGCCGCTTGATAAACATATATTCCCAATATAAATGCAAGTAGTATCGGAGAAATAAAGACTCCGCATATTCTTGCTCCGGCTATGCCATCACTTGACACTTCATCTTTGATATTACTCATAGCACCTTTAATCTGTATTATAAAAAATACCAAATAAAACATAAGACCTGCTGTCACAAGTCCAAGCCATTTGGGCAAGCCGAAAACTGCTTCTCCAATAAAGCAGCCTATTGCCAAAACACATAATTGTATGAATAAAATTTTTAAATTCTTCTTCATATTCCCCCTTATTTTGTCACTCCTGTTTGCAACCGTTCCTGACTCTTCAACTGTTATTAATTTCTTTATATCATATAATCCATATATCTTCAACCATAAATACATGAATGACACGAACGGTACTCAACAAATTTAGCAGGCTTATTTCTAAGATAAAAATAACATGACAAAAACCATATTTCAATAATAACCCCGTGAACGATGCACTTCCCCCCGCGAACGTCGTACTTAACTCCTCAACACCTATTTTTATCATATTGTATTATACATCTTGAAAATATCTATAGCTCAATTATAGACAAACTCACAGTATTTTTCAAACAAAATAATTATAACCATAAATGCCCTAAATTTTAGATAATCAATAGAAATTGTAATTCCTCTAAAAATCAGTTATACTATATGTGAATGCATCGAACATATTTTAACCGGGGAGGCTCGCATGGAAATATTAAAACTGCCTGTTGGAATCGAAAATTTTGAAGATATACGAAGGTCTGGGTTTTATTATATTGATAAAACTATGTTTATTGAGCAGTTTTTAAATACTTGGAGTGAAGTAACGCTGTTCACCCGTCCAAGACGCTTTGGAAAAACTCTAGGCATGAGCATGTTGCGCTCATTTTTTGAGATTGGCACTGACAAATCACTGTTTGACGGATTATATATTTCACAAAATAAATCTCTTTGTGATGAGTATATGGGCAAATATCCTGTGATATTTATTTCACTTAAGGATGTCGAGGGTTTATCATATGATGAGGCATTTCAGGTATTCTCCAGCATCATAGGAAATGAAATCAGCAAATTCTCCTTTTTGGCAGAAAGTGATAAATTGACAGTTTGGGAAAAAGAACAATTCAAAGGATTACTTTATATAGAAAAAGGAAAGTTCATTTTTGACAATGCTACATTTACCACTTCATTAAAGCTTCTCTCAAAGCTTTTATATAAACATTACGGCAAAAAGGCAGTCATCCTGATAGATGAGTACGATGTGCCACTCGACAAGGCTTATCAGAACGGCTACTACCATGAGATGGTTTCACTCATCAGGGGCTTGTTCGGACAGGCGCTAAAGACCAACGATTACTTACAGTTTGCTATTTTGACAGGCTGTCTTCGCATATCAAAAGAAAGCAGCTTTACAGGCCTTAACAATTTTGAAATTGTTTCAATCATGGATTCAATGTATGACGAGTGCTTTGGCTTTACAGATAAAGATGTTCAGGAAATACTTACGTATTTTAATCTTTCAGAGCATTATGCAGATGTAAAAGAATGGTATGACGGATATCACTTTGGAAATGCCAATGTATACTGTCCGTGGGACGTGATAAATTACGTGGATCTGCTCAGATTGGAGCCTACTGCAAAGCCGCAGGATTTCTGGTCAAATTCAAGTGAAAATGCTTTAGTCAGAAACTTCATTGACAAGGCCAATGTCCAAACCAAGTATGAGATAGAGTGCCTGATAGCAGGCGAATACATTGAAAAAGAAATATCCCAGGAGCTGACCTACGATGAAATCGACAAAAGCATTGCAAACCTGTGGAGTGTGCTCTTCACCACCGGTTACCTGACCAAGCAGGGCGTGACCGATGATGGCAAGGTGCGTTTATCAATACCAAACCGTGAGATAAAAAATCTTTTCATAAAAAAAATCCGCGAATGGTTCAGCGATACAACTGCAAATGACGGAAAGACACTTGAACAATTCTGCAATGCATTTGTTGATAAGGATACTGAAAAAATAGAAGAGCTTTTTGGCGATTATCTCTGGAATACAATAAGCATAAGGGATACCGCAGTTGCCAAAGATAAAAAAGAAAATTTCTACCACGGTATACTGCTTGGTCTGCTGGGCTACAAAGCAAACTGGCTCATCAAATCAAACACCGAATCGGGCACCGGCTACAGTGATATCCTCGTTGAAGTTCCAAACAACCGAACCGGCATCGTGATAGAGCTTAAATATGCCGAAAACGGCGATATGGATGCAGCCTGCGATGAGGCACTGAAGCAGGATGGCATGCGCAATTTCATCAAGTATGGAATTGCTTGCTTTAAGAAGGATTGTAAGGTTGTGGTAAGTGAATAAGGCACGCATTTAAACAGGCGTAGAGAGACTAGCTCCACGCCTGTTTACTATTCTTTTAATACACATTTTGTAAGTCAATATATTAATTATTTCTTTCTATTATCATAAACACCAAGTACTTGTACTATTAATGCAAGCAACATAATAATAAATAAACCTATACTATTTCCATATAAAAATATAGTAAATGCCTGTATTGCAACAACTACCCAGTTACCTACTAATAAAATAAGTTCAAGGTTATTTTTCATATCCATTTCTCCTAGTATTTTACTACATCATATCATATAACTGATTTTCCAAACCAAGCATAAAGACGGTACCTGCAATGGTACCAGCCAGTCCCATACGGCTAGCAGTCCCAATTACAATTGCTCTAGTCTGCCATTTCCACTTAGACCATTTTTTAGCAGTATTTATGCCAGCATGATATAATCTTTTACCACATACCGTTCCTCCAGCATATGTGGCACCATATATGGTTATTACCGTACCAACTATAGTTGCTACTGTTGTTACAGCTATTCCTCCTTCCGTATAGCACATCTCCTCTTCATCCATTACAGCATAACTGCTTGGGAGCACCAGTGCTCCATCGTAACACATATCCATATATGTGTACCTCCTTTTCTCTTTGTTTTATTTTGCCATTCCCGTCTGCAGACAGGCCTGACTCTATGTAAAGCTTTTACATACAAAAATTAATCATCTATGTGTAGCTCATTACACCTTTATCGTTCGATTCCACTGAATCTTCACACTGTTTTTCTTTTATTTCACCTTCTATGATAACAAAATTTCCCTGCTGCATCCCTGATCTCATCAAGAGTCGCACTCTGTCTTGTAACACTTATATTGTCATAAATACTTTTTTTAATTATCTTCACAACTATAATTTTTTCACTTTCTTTTGTTTTCTAAAAAATAAACTAAAACTGCATATATAATCATACAAAATAAAAATATATATTCACATACCGAATACTCACTCAATGTAATGAAATGTGAATTAACAGCCGACAATAAAAAAAACTGTAAAAACAAAACAGAACCAGCAAAATGTAAAATTTTTGTATTTTTCTTTATTGTTATAAATAAATTAATAATCATATAAATCAGTATTGCAATTGACACATAAATTATTTTGCTCATAATCACCTCAAGAAACAGAAAACAACCCAAACGGATTGGATGTTGTTTTTAATGTAAATTTTCCTTTTTTTGCCA
Source organism: Agathobacter rectalis ATCC 33656 (assembly GCF_000020605.1). NCBI lineage: Bacteria > Bacillati > Bacillota > Clostridia > Lachnospirales > Lachnospiraceae > Agathobacter > Agathobacter rectalis. Next base: position 849,629 of record NC_012781.1, on the reverse strand, counting down.
TACAGTATAATGCCTGAAACCCTGCACTATACATTTGACCTCCCAATGCCCCACTTCCATACATTATTGCTACAGTTGCTGCAATTCCACATATCCAAGCAATTGGACCTCCGCCTATACATCCTCTAATAATTGTAACTCCTACAGCTTTACCCATTCCAGATAAAAACAAACCAGCCGATGTAAGTGCAACAGCTGCTGCCCATCCTTGATTTCCTCTATAAGTTCTACTTCCACCCCCTTCTGTATAAGTCATTTCCTCTTCATCCATTACAGCATAACTGCTTGGGAGCACCAGTGCTCCATCATAACATAATTCCATTTTGTTTTCCTCCTGTTCTCTTCTAAACATTATTTTTCTGCCATGTCTGTTTGCAACCGGACACGACTTTATGTAAATCATGATTACATACACCTTTACCAGAACCAGTATCTTCTCTTTACCGCCACATACACAGCTATTCCTGCAATTATGCCGATTCCACCTGCAATCAGTATATATCTGACCGCTGTACCGCCCTCTCTGATTGGCTTTGCCGTGATCATATACTTTCCAGGTGTGCTTAAATTAAGCCCGCTCATGTCTTTTGTACTCACAAGTTCGTATTTATGCTTTACGTTATTATATAGATACAGATATTTTCCTTTTACATCATCTATGTGCAGTGTCACTTCTCCGCACAGATACTCTCCATCGTTGAGATTGAATTTTATGCAGTCTCCTGTCCTTTCGAGTTCTATATCCGTATTAAGTTCATTTTTATAATTTACTATCTTCTTTCCGTCTATTATGATGCTGTAGCCGTCTCCGGTCACTTTCATTGATCTGCCTGCTGTGTACAGTTCATATAGCATCTGCTCACTTATTACAGGCGTTTCGGATACATCCATATTTTCATCAAATGTCTGTTCACTTGTATTTTCTGCGTCTGTACTATCTGCTGCCGGTTCAGCCACAGAACTTTCCGTATCTCTGTTTACGATTACCGACACTGCGCCCGACAAATCCCCATTTGAAACTATTATTGTAGCTGAACCTGTCTGTTTTGCCGTTACCACACCACTGCCTGATACTGCTGCAACTGATGTGTTGGTTGATTTGTATGAAACCGCCTGCTCTGCCTCTGCCGGAAACACAGATACGCTCAGTTTAAATGCCGTTCCCGGCTTCATTACGAGATATTCTTTGTTTATATTTATTCCGGTTGTTTTTACTTTTACTGTCAGATTTACCTCTTTTATTATACTTCCGGCAGATACATATATGGTAACATATCCTTTTGAGATACCCTTTACTTCACCTGCTGAAGTCACAGTTGCTATATTTATATCAGATGAACGGAATGTTATCGTGCTTTCCGTGGCATTCGCCGGAAGTGCTGTGGCTGTAAGGTTTATTGTCTTTCCTACTTCCACTTCCTCCTCATGATCTGATATCTCGATATCCGTTACCGGTATATTCTGTCCCGTATCCTGTACGTATGTTTTGTCTTCCTTGTCCGTTTCCGATGCATTGTCCGGTTCCGGTGTTTCATCCATATCCGGTTCTGCATCATTTGCCATATCGCTTTCTTCCGCTGTCACTTCTGCAGCATATACCGCCATCGGTAAGTACTCCATTCCCAAAGCCAGTATAAATATAACTGCAAATATTCTTATTCTGTTTCTTAACTTCATAACCTTATCCCATGTCATTTTCCGGTTTTTATTCCGAGTTTCTCAAGCACATAGTTAAAATATGTGACTTTATCATACTGTATTCTTGCAGCCGCCGTCATGCCGTTAGTCACGTCTACCTTGTCTCCCTCACGGCTCAGCACATAATCCTGGTCTAGCACTATCATCACTTTAAATGCCCGGCTTGTTGCTCCATCCTGCCCTTCCTGTGTAGTGACATTGCTGTCTATCCGTGATACGCTTCCGCTTATCGTCCCATAGACATTCTGTGACAGACCGTCCATAACCACCTGCACTCTGTCTCCCTCACGCATTCTGGCCATATCAGATGTGGAAACATATGCTTCGAGATATCTCTGCGAATTTTCCGGTGTGATTGTTGCCACAGTTGTCGTTGTCTGTACAACCATTCCACTCTTATAATTTCCCAGCATATGCAGAACTCCTGATGTGGTAGCTTTTACCTCATAAGCATCCTGCCCACTTGTCACCGCTGCAAGCTGTGCATCTATTGATGCAATTTGCAGATTCGCCTCTTCAATCTTTGTCTCGGCAGATTGTATGGCAGAATAATATACTTCATCAATCTTACCCTGATTAGTTTCAAGCTGTGCCTGTATCTGCTCATCAGTATATCCATATGCCTGATACGTTGACACATCGGCCTTATTCTGTTCCACCTGTGATTTGTAGGTTTCAAAAAGGCTCCAGTACAGACCGTCATCCGCTTTTGTCTCGTCAAAATAATTGGTATCGTCTTTTATTGATTTTATAAGAAGACTATACTGTGATATCTGTTCTTCATATGATTTTCTGTTGTCTTCAAGCTGTGTCTGCTGCAGATCATAATCAGTGCTTTTAATTGTAAAAAGCACATCCCCGGCTTCCACAAGTGCGCCCTCTTCCATGTTGCTGTCAAGAATCTCACCCGTATAGCTGCACATGACGTAATTTGACTCATCATTCGTCACAGTTCCCTGCGCCTGTATGGTATACACCTTTGGTGTTTTTATACTCCATACTACTGCCACAATAAGGAAAACGGCTACAACTGTTATAAGTATATAGCCGAATGCCGGTGGATTCTTATCAAACAGTATTCTCGATTCCCTTATTTCATCTAAACTCTTTACTCTTTTGCTCATATTTCTTTTATTCCTTTACAGGCATGAATACATCCGCAACCATGGTTTCATCCTCTTCATTCCTGTCCACATAGATAGTATAATTGCAGCCATCCAGCTCAATATCATTCTCAAATGCATAAACTCCAAGCTTGTCATAGGCAAATTTCAGCTTATCCTCCGGTCCGATATAACGTGCATAGAGACAGTTCTTTACACGTAAAATGGAATCCATCTTGTAAGGTGGTTCTACGTTGTGGATGAAGTTGTCTGTCTGAAGCATAAACTGCATTTTAATATCTACAGCTCCGTCATCTTTAATTTCAAAACTCGTAGCCTGAATTAATGGCCCAATCTGTTTTGCTCCATGAGTTTGTATATAAGTATTCAATTTATTGATTTCAATGTCAAAAAGTTCATCCGATTCAGATTCTAAATCCACCTGCACAGATAATACATTTTGAAGTTTTAAAATTTTGTGTTCTGAAAGAGTTATTGTGTTCATATATTTTTATCCTAACTTTTAATAATTGTTTTTTTTATTTGCTTTTAATAAAAAAATTAAATTTAAAACATTTCCAACAATTACAATCAGCACTGTGAATATACTCAATACACCCTCAGCATTTGGAATAACAAATATTGAACATAAAATTAGTAAAAATTGTACTATCACATATATTATTATTTTATTCTTCATCTGATAATTTCTCCCTTTATAATAAAATATTCTATAACTTACCTACTATAATAGTAGGTAAGTTTTTGTTCCTAGCAATATATATATATTACTTTCTTCCCATTATATAATTTTCCAGATTTTAATATCGGAATATATGTGTTTAATCCACCTTTCGATGCCGCATAGCTCCAAACGGCTGCTGCAATTCCACAAGCTCCTGCTGTAACTCCTCCAGCTATTGCTCCTATTGGACCTGTCAAAGCTCCTATAATTGACGCTACACCAGATATAACTCCATAAGCAAGTGCTATTTTAGAACATTCTGCTGCTGTAAAGTGTACCCTATATGTATCAAACAATTTTCCCGAAGAGTATTTAGATACTCTAATTCCCCCTTCCATATAAGTCATCTCCTCTTCATTCATAACAGCATAACTGCTAGGGAGCACCAGTGCTCCATCGTAACACATATCCATGTATGTGTACCTCCTTTTTTCTTTGTTTTATTTTTGCCATTCCCGTCTGCAGACAGTCCTGACTCTATGTAAAGCTTTTACATACAAAAATTAATCATCTAGGTGTAGCTCATTACACCCTCATCATCATTCTCAAAATTCTCAGCAAACTGTTCATCCTTATCTGAATCTTCTTTGATAACAAAATTTCCCTGCTGCATTTCCCACAGTCTGTAATACTGTTCTTTCCTCTCAAGCAACTGCTGATGTGTTCCCTGTTCTACAATTTTCCCTTTATCCATGACTATTATCTTGTCACAGTTTTTTACTGTTGCAAGCCTGTGCGCAATAATAAGCATAGTCTTTTTTCTGAATTTATTGTATATCATATCGAAGATTATATTTTCCGTTGCAAAATCCAGATTACTTGTGGATTCATCCATGATATAAAACTGATTTTCCTTTAGAAATGCTCTTGCAAGTGCAATTCGCTGTTTCTCGCCTCCACTCAGACCATTTCCTGCTTCCTCAAGATAGGTATAATACTGCATCGGCAGTCTCTTTATGAATTCATGGGCATCAGCGGCTTTGGCAGCCTCTTTTACCTCGTCAAGCGTTGCACTCTGTCTCGTAACTCTTATATTGTCATAAATACTTTTTGAAAAAAGCTCTATATTCTGTGGCACATATGATATCGCATGACGTATATCGTCATTCTTATATTCTGATATATCCATCCCATCTATAGTTATATCCCCCGCCTCCGGCTCATAATATTTGAGCAGTAGCTTGGCTATTGTAGATTTTCCGCTTCCGCTTGCCCCCACAAGTGCCACTTTCTGTCCTTTTTCTATTATAAAGCTCACATCATCCAAAGCCGGTTTTCTGTTTCCGTATCTGAAAGTGACATGCTCAAGCTTAATATCTCCATCAATGCTTGATATCTCCTGATACTGTCTCTCGCTTTTCTGTTCTCTCTCATAATCCATGATTTCAGAAAGCCTCTTCATTGAAATATTTGCTTCCTGAATGGATAACTGAAGGCTTACCAGATTGCCTATAGGATCCATAAAGTATCCTGCAAGTGTGTTAAATGCCATGAAGCTTCCAAGCGTCATGTTGTTATTTATAACCTGCATTATTCCTACATACAGAAGCACCAGATTACCAACTCCCGATATAACACTCGATATTGTTGACTGCACATTTGAAAGCATGCCCTCTTTATAACTTATCCTAAGAGATTTTATGTATTCCCGCTCTATGCTTTCGAGCTCTATATCCTCATTGGCATTTCCCTTTATTGTCTCAACTGCGCGAAGCCCTTCTATTATTTCTGAGTTGAGTATGGATGACTGCTGCATCTGTTCTTCGTTTATCTTCTTATATGGCTGCTTGAATATAAATACGAGTACAATACTTATGAGAGTCATCATTATGATCACTGCAAAAAGCTTCGGGTTCATCTGAAAAAGTATTACTCCGGTTATCAAAGCCATTGATATGTCCATGATCAGTGATAATGCTATACTGGTAAATATGTCTTTTATGGTAAATGCATCCGAAAACCTGGTTGTAATATCCCCTGTCTTACGGCTCGCAAAAAATTTCATCGGCAATTTGTATATATGCTCAAAATACCCCAGCATAAGTGGTATATCAATTTTGATGGACAGATGCATAAGAATCCACTGTCTCACAAAACTTACAAATGTAGATGTCAGTGATATTCCAAGAAATACCGCAAGCATCATCTTTAATACATCTTTTTGCTGATACGGAAGTATTTCATCATATATTATATTGTTAAAAAGTGATGATAAAATTCCCAGAAGTGTAACCAGAAGTGAAGCTACAAGAGCATATATAAACAGCTTCTTCTGTGGAAGCAGCAGCTTTATATATCTGTCAAATAACTTCGTTCCCTTTATCTTTTCACGCTCAAACTCACTATTTGGTTTCAGCAGGAGCATGGCTCCTGTAAATTTCTTATAAAACTCGTCTATAGTCAGTCGCTCTAGATCCTTAGCCGGATCACCTATTATCACATACTTTTTTGTGATTCTGAATATCACTACAAAATGCGATAAGCCTTCCTTTGTCACGATATTTGCTATAGCCGGTAATGTATATCTGCTAACAAAACCCTCTTTATCTACTTTTACAGCCTGACAGTTAAATCCAAGTTCTTCTGCACACTTTGACAATCCTATAAGGTTTGTTCCTTTCAGGTCTGTTCCCATCATATCACGTAATTTTGTAATTGTTGTCTCTTTTTTATAGTGCAGACAGACCATGCCCATGCAAGCTGCTGCACAGTCTGTTGCATCATGTTGTTTTATGAAAGTGTATCTCATTCTTTATTCCCTTATCTATCACTTTTTCATTTGATTGGTCTTGATTTTCATAAAAATCTCAGCATTATAATTTCGCTGTTGTTAATTTATTTATATCCGATAATCCAGATATCTTCAACCATATATACATGAATGACACGAATTCGTACACGTTTGACATTTAATCAATAATTTTTGCAAGAATCAACGAAATCGCTACCGAAATATTAGCAGCCATAACACAAAGCACTATTTTATTTTTCAGTACTCCAAAAATTGCTGCTATAACAATTACAATTAAAATGATAGTCTGAAATCCCCATGTATTTAATTGTTGCTTATGCTTTTCTTCTCCTGTTAATGGTTTATTTTCTGCTTCAACCGGAGCCAATCTCAGTACAGTTAACACTGCCACCATATATAGCACTATCAAACACCATATATTTTTTTTTGCCAATGCCAATGCAGACATCACAAATACAATAAAGGTAATCTGCGTATACAAGATACATTTAAGATGACTACGTGCATGATATCCTCCAGCTGTCAACCTCAACGGAGTATACACTGCTATGTACGGAATAAATGCTATAGGATATCCTATAACGTAATATGATAATATAACCATAAAAGCAACATTTATTAATGTAGACAAAATCAATTCCATACCATAGCAGTATGATTCCTTATCATCAGTCTTGATTATTGCATTTTTAATCCAAAACTCAACAATTAGTGTACTTGCTTTCTTAATCATTTCTTTTTTTCAATGAGTCTGGGATATCTGGCTGATGTGAAAAAAAGAAACATGTTGCATTCACAGAGACAACAGCAAGTACCATTGTAAATGTTGCAACGATTTTTGAAAATTTTACTATACCTTTTTTAACCATAATTCTTTGCTCCTTTGTTTTTATTCTTTACACTCTCAATACTACTCAACATCACTGTATATACAATAGCTCATGCACTAACGACATAAATATACACACCTTTTGCATATATAGTAGTATCACTATCGTAAAATGATAGTAATACTATATTCAAAATATTAATTTTTTTACCTACAATATCTATAGTTTAAATATGAAGGCAGGTAAATCATGCAGGATACAGAATTCATAAAGCATATAGGAAAAATCATACGTTTCTACCGTTTGAAAAATAATCTAACACAAGAACAATTAAGTGAATATGCAGACTGCTCCTGCGGATTTATTGGTCAAATTGAACGTGGTGAAAGCAAAATTTCACTTTCTGTTTTATCAAAAATAATCAATACTCTCAAAATAGACGCAAATGAATTGTTTTGGGACACCGATACACATACTTCTGAAAGTCAGCAATTGGATAATCAGATAGCTCTCTATGCCAAACAATTATCAATCGACAAAAAACATATTGTTCTCAATCTGATGGATGATTTGAAAAACCTAAATTAATCTTGTAAATTCAAAATTTATAATTTATAATCTTCATAGCTTAATTGTTTTGATAAGGGGATTATTTTTATGAATATTGCTATTTGTGATGATGAACAACAAGATATTGATATACTTTACAATTACTGCAAATCATGCAAATTACCATACAATATTTCTACTTTCTTGTCTGCCTCTGACCTGCTTGAGGCTTTTAAATCCCAATTTTATGATTTAATTTTTCTTGATATAGAAATGGATAAGCCAAATGGTTTTGAAATTGGCTCTATTTTAGCAGGATATTCTCCTCGTCCCGTAATAGTTTTTACGACAAACGCACTGCAGTATGCAGTCCGAGGATATGGAATTGCTTTTCGATTTTTATGCAAACCGATAACGATTACAATGTTTCAAAGTGTTGTCAGGGAGGCTCTTGACGAGATTCTTCCGCAAAAGGCAGCGGTAACGTGTGGTTCAACTCAGAAAATGATTTCTATAAACGATGTCATATATTTTGAGAGTCTGAACCGGCACATTATTTTTCATTTTGCAAATACATCCACATTGGAGATAAAGGATTCAATGGAAAATATGATTTCATTTTTTTCATATCCTTCATTTGTACAGATTCACAGAAGTTATTGCATCAATTTGAATTATGTGGACAGCTTTACACCACTTGCTGTCACTATGACTGACGGCTGCAAAATTCCACTTTCGCGGAAAAAACAGACCATTTTCCAAGAGCGCTTTAACAATTTGATACGAGGTACCATCAAATGAATTTTCCAATTGAAGTATATACCATTATTATAGAATGCCTGCTTATTTTCTACTTCTTTCATAAAGAGGTTAGACCTGTATACCCTTCCCGCAGATATATTATCCTATTTTGCATATCACTCTTTGCGGTCATAATGCTCTCAACCCTATATACACCTATGTTTATACGGCTTGTCATTATCAGCTTATTTTTGTTTTTATGCTATACTTTCTGCTTCAAATGCAAAATATTCCAAATCACCTATACTATTATATTATTTTTTGTCACGTCGATGTTTTCCGATGTTATTGGTGCGTTTGTACTTTCCAGACTTGGAATTTCAATAAATGAACTTTTAGGAATAAGTGAAGGACGGCTTATCTACAATACCACAAGCAAGATTATTCATCTGTTTTTGCTGGTCATAATTATTTTATTTACCAATGCCCGATTTGATTCAAAGGCTCTACTGCATGCCATACCACTCATGCTCTGCAATCTGTCAAGCATATTTATTCTGTTTGCCCAGTACACTACCTTTATTGACAATGGTAAATACTCCACCTTTGTGATGACCACCATATGTATGCTTGTTATCAATATAGTGGTTTGTGGATATACGGAAATAGTAAAGAAATCTTATGAATTACAGAAAAATCAGCTCTGTATGCAGGAGCAGCTTGCCAAACAGGAGCTTTACTATCAGGATATCATTGCTCGTCAGGACGAATCCCGCGCACTTTGGCATGATATAAAAAAATACATGCTGGCAATGGAAAATCTGGTTTCTACGAAAACACGACCTGAAGCCGAAAGCCAGCTCTCTGCCCTAAAGAAAAAGTTTTCAAGCCTTGACCAAATGATTGATACCGGTAATTCCATTGTTGACGGCATCCTAAACTATGGCTCTAATAAAGCAGGCAGTCTGGGAATCTCCATAAACTTTAATCTATGGCTGGACACTGACCTTAACATTTCGCCTGTTGACCTATACATAATCATTGGAAACACTATGGATAACGCAATAGAAGCCTGCGATGCTTTTCAGGCAGGTCACAAACCATCCATCTCATGTACGCTGCGCCAGAAAAATCATGTGCTGCTTTATGAAATATCCAATCCTATTCCACCGGTTTCGGTAAAAAAAGCCGGAGATATCCACGGATATGGGCTTGAAAATGTCAAAGAATGTGTAAATAGAAATAGTGGTTTTATCTCTGTTAAAACCGAAAATGATATATTTTGTGTCTCTATAACACTAAACGTTTAATATGTCTTTAAATCCGCGATATCACAAGCCTTCCATCCTGCACATCAACCCTAACCTTATTAGACTCTATCCCTGCTGCCTCAAGCATCTCATCAGTGAGTTTTATCCTGTGCGCCTTGTCCAAAACCGTATATTCCATTGCAGGGTGTTTCTTCAATTTCTCCGTACTTACCTTTCCGTCAGATATAAGCACTGTGCGGTCTACACGGCCTGCAAGTGCCATATCGTGTGTGACTATGATGATGGTTATACCAAGCTCTTTGTTCAGCTTATGAAACAGCTCATAGATTGTATCAGCAGTCCTTGTATCCACAGCTCCGGTCGGTTCATCCGCAAGCAGTATGTCCGGCTTATTTGCCAGTGCCACCGCTATCGCTGCGCGCTGCTGCTCTCCTCCCGATAGCTGAGCCGGAAGCTTATCCTTATGCTCCTGTAATCCCACTGCATTTAACAGTTTAAGGGCATAGCTTTTATTATTATCCTTGCGTTTTTTTATAATTTCTCTGTGTTTTAAATTATCGGTATTACCTGAATTTTCAAACATCATCACGGCTTCGACATTCTGCAGCACAGTCAGATATGGGAACAGATTTTTGGCACTTTTCTGCCACACAAAGCCCACCTTGTCCCTGCGGTATCTCACCATTTCAGCTTCTGAATATGTGGAAATATCTTTTCCGTCAATAGTGAGCACTCCAGCCGTTGGTGTTTCCAGTCCTCCTATCATATTTAAAAGGGTGGATTTTCCGCTGCCGGATTTTCCTATTACCGCAAGCATCTCCCCTGTTTCCACCGTCAGGTCAAGCCCCTCCAGTGCCATCACCTTTTTATCGTCTGTCTCATATATTTTTACCAGTCCATCGCAGTTTATCATCTACTTTTCCCCTTTTAATTTAAATTACTATGCCGTCACTAAGCTCAAACACTTCATCCCCCAGCTCCATCAGGTTCGGATCATGCGTGGTCATAACTATTGTGATGTCCTCATCGTCTATCAACTCACGGAACAATCGCATGACTTCAAATCCAGAAGCGGTATCGAGTGCTCCTGTCGGCTCATCCGCAAAGACCACCTTCGGGCGATGAACCACAGCGCGCGCTATCGCAACTCTCTGCTGCTCACCTCCCGATAACTGATCCGGCATATGATCCATGCGCTTTGAGAGTCCGACACGCTCCAGCAGCTCTGATACTCTGTCATGCGTATTCTCATTTATCACATCGTTTTTTGCATCTCCAATGTCATTATCCATATCAGTCAAATTCTTTTGTATCTGACGTTTATTTTTTGCAAGTCTAAGGGCAAATTCCACATTCTCATATGCCGTCATCGTGGGAATTAGTGCTATAGACTGGAATACAAATCCCATCTCATACCGCCTTAGCATTTCCCGGTCTTTCTCGGTCATCTGCTCGAGATTTTTATCCAGAAACTGCACACTTCCCTCTGTCGGCATATCAAGCGCACTAAGGATATTAAGAAGTGTGGTCTTTCCGGAGCCGGAACGCCCTTTTAAGATGGCAAGTGTTCCTTTTTTTATCTCCATGGATACTCCGTCAAGTGCGTGGACTGTTGTACCCTCTCCCGCCTTGAAATATCTTTTTATATTTTGAGCAATTATCGCATTTTCCATATGTCACGACCTCATTTACCACGCTATAAAAACCTTCTACCGACTACCACAAAATCATTTTTATCTGCTAACTATCTTCTCCAAGCCTTAGTGCCTGTGCTATCTTCATACTCTTAAGCAGTCTGCTGATAACCACATAGCATACGGCTACAGCCACGAAAAGTACTCCTGTAAGCTCCAGCATATCAGATGGATAAATATATACATTTACTCCGATATTGTGTTTCTGCGGCAGATATATGATCGATATGAGCCTTACAAACATCGCTGTTGCAGTTATACCTATGCCTGCTCCCGCAAGAAGCGGCAGAAATGATAAAAATATCTGCTCGTTTAAAAGCATTGCTTTTACCTCTCTCATTCTCATTCCCATTGCGCGGTATATACCAAACTGCAGCTCCCTCTGTTTTAGTGTCATAACCCAATACAGCAAAAATCCTACTGAGCACACTATCAGTGAAAGTATAAAACTTAATGTAAACATACCGTTTGTGATCTGCACTGTGGCTGAGTTTTTATTCTCGTCTATAAGCTGCTGCGCGGATGTTAAATTTTTGTATATATCATCCACCGTTTTTCCCTTTGACAGGTTCATCCACACACTGTACGGTGTCATGCCGAACTTTTCCACAACCGTAGCATAATTTGCAACGATCAGGTATTTCTCCTGCTCGGTCACATTTTTGTCTGCATCTGTCTCATAGGTGTAACGCTCGTAGCCCGGAAAACCTTTTACTATGGCACATACCTTTACATTCTCGGATGCGTAGATCTGATCTTCATCGACAGCCTCCGGTACATACCTTGAGTAATTTAAGCTGTCACCAACTTTAAGTCCCAGATCTTTTGCCAGATTTGACGAAATGATGACTCCGTCCGGCTCTTTTGCCAGCTCATTCAGGTAATTGAACCAGTGAGAGTCATTAATATCATCATTTTGGTCACTCTGCAATTTCGCAGTCTCACCGAATTCTTTTGTGTTTATCGCCATAAGATATGCATCCGAAACCGAACCACTGCCTGCGGAAATGTCTACCCGCTCGTCCTCAAGCACACGCGTGACCCCGTCACAGATGCCCTCATTTTTGAGCGACTCGTATTTACCGAAATCAGGCTCGTCATACATCCAGCTTACAGAGCCATCTTTATTCTTCTGTATCCTGAGTCTGAAATCTTCGTTGTATATCGCATCACAACCCACATTGTAGACGATCCGTTTTTCCATATTGCTGTTCATGGTGCGCGCCATATTCGCGTCAAAAATACCGCCAGCCACTGTCATGATAAGAAATACTGCCAGAAATCCCTGATTGTATCTGGTTCGTTTTAGCTGTAAAAATGATGCATACATTGCCGGAGAAAAATGCTTTTTAAAGAGCCTGTCCACAAGCAGAATAATAAGTCCGGTAAGTCTTACGCACAAAAGTGCCGCTGCAAATATAAAAAGCGAATTGTCCAGTATCATGACAGGATCTATGCTCCTGTTCTCAAGAACAGATATCGCAAGCGTACTCTTCTGCTTGTTGTAATTGTAAAGCAGATATGCTGACAGAGCCAAAAGTATAACATCTATAAAGCATTTCTCCCAAAGAGGCTTTTTCTTTGATATTCGTCCCCTACTGCTGCGCTCTGATATGGCATCCTTTGATTTTTTCCACACCGGAACTGTGATAAACAGCACCATGATAACTGCCGCTGCCACCGCATAGACAAGCATCTGCCATACAAATTTGTAAGTGCTTATATCCTTTGCCGTAAATCTTAAAAATCCGTCTGTAGATGCGGCAGCCCGGCACATTATATATCCGAGTACTATTCCAAGTACACAGCCCGCAAACGCTATTATTCCCGACTGCTGTAGGTACAAAATAAATACCTGTAATTTTGTCGCACCGCGGCTTCTTAAAACAAGTATGTCATTTTCCTCGAGCGAAAGTATCTGTGCAGATATCATTCTTATAAATAAAATCAAAAGCACAAGACACGGCAGCTCCAACGCCCAAAGCATCAGCTTTATCGTCTTCTGCTGTGTAAAAAAGCGCTCCAGCGTATCACGGATGTTGTCATTGTAGAGCTTGTCAGCATCCTTAAACTGCTCCATATAACCGTCATAAAGTGAGGCATTTTCCGTGTTGATCTGCCTGTAATCCAGCATGAGAAAATCACTGTAGCTGATATTGTCCTCGCTGTAATACTGCATCATTTCGTCAAAAACATCCTGCGAAACAAATATCACATCGCCCATATCCGAAAGCGTCTTGGCCCAATATGGATCGTTTATATCTTTTTCACGGCAGATCTGTGATATGACGAAAGAAATTTCCTTTTTCCCACTGCCATCAGGTACATGTAAATAGATTTTTTCACCTGCTACAAGTCCGTAGTGATCCATTGTCTTTTCGCTTATACTGCATTCGAATGTGGCTGTGTCAGTCTGAGATTTTACAACATCCGCGTACTCCGAAAGTCCCGGCAGATATCCTATTGTAAAATAATTGTTAGGTCCTCCAAACTCTGTATCTGCGCGTCCTCCTGAGAGTGTGATAAGCTGCTGTGAGGAAACCTTGTTTATATCCACATATTCAGTCCACTTCTTTTCGTATCCTGACAGCTTATCAAGCACTGACTGCGAATCAGGATAATCTGCCACCGCATATGTTCCCTCGCGGCTCATCCGTGCTGGAAACTCATTCTGCTGTGTGGCATGATCCGTAAAAAGTCTGTCGAGTATCTGATTTCCCGCACCCTTTTCAAACATAGGGTGGCACACAAAAAGTGCTATAAACAAAGCCACTCCCATAAGCAGACACAGATTTAACCATTTTCTGTTTTTTAATTTATTAATTACGAAGCCAAACATATTTCATCGCCCTCATCAATACCGTAAAGCACAAGTGTATTGCTGCCTGATGTATAATCGCCCAATATTACCGGCTGCTTTACCACGCTGTCCCCATCAATTTTCCACACATAGTATGATATATCATCTTTGTCCATAGGATTGACCTGCTTGTGTATGATCGAAGTCGGCACCACTACCACCTTTTTAAAAGAAACATAAGAAAACTTTACAGCAGATGCCCTGGTCAGATCATCCGGTATTCCATTGTCAAGTTTTATATAAAATGCTGCATTTCCATATCCCGAATCTGTGTTTCCGGTAATATGCACACCTTTATCATCCTGATTTATATATCCCTTTTGAGCTTCCCTGCCGTAACCGGCAAAACCGATACAGCTTCCGTAGATCGTTGTACCGTCCAGCTCAAGTGATACGCGCTCTCCCACATCTGCTATATTGTCCTTATATACTTTATAGCTATTGCTATCCTTTACCTGAACCAGCAGTACGTCCGTGGAATTTCCGGTTATCTGCAGGATATCTGAGCCTTCCTCCACATTATCTCCTGCCTTGACACTCACCTTTGAAACTTTTCCGTCATTTTTGGCATATACTGAAATATTTCCTTTGCCGTCATTTCCTGCGCTTATGCTGTCATATGCTGACTGTAGCCTGGAAAGCTGATAGATGTGGTCTGCACAGGCAAGTTTTTTCTGCAGATTCAATAATTGTAAATTCAGTTTCAACTGCTGCTCATCATATGCTGTATCCGGCTTTTCATCCTGCCGGTTATTTTCTTCTGCGCTGCTACCACCTTCAGATAAATCTTTTATCTGTTTATCGTAATCAGCAATCTTCTGCGCATAGGATTCATTCTCCGAGTCGATCGCATTTTTCCCCTCTGTTATAGCAGCTTTGCCCTCTCCGGTATCCACCACGTAAAGCAGCATGCCCTTTTCTACCGTATCGTCCTGCTTCACATTGACCGATACGATCTGCCCTTCATAATCACAGGTTTCGGTTATCGTCCCTGCGTCAGATCTGCTGTAGCGCACACCGTAGTTTGCTATATCAAAGTCAGACCTTGTTACCGTATATTTGCTATACTTTGTCGGAACCTGATCTGTAGAATTATAGTAAACCAGCTCCCCCTCTTTTAAGCCCTCTGTGACCTGTGTATAGTTTTCATCAGACTCACCTGTTGTTATGATGCGTTTCTCGCGGCCGCCCTCATCATTTTTCACATAGACATATCTGGTATCGCCATCCTTATAGATGGAATCTTTTCCCACGACAAGTGCCTGATTTGCTTTTGTCTTTTCAAAATATACCGGATACATCTGTCCTGCCGTAAGAAACGGCTTTTCCCTGCTTTCCACGCACACATCCGGATATCGGTTGTTTATCTTTGAAAGTACCAAAACCTCTGATGTATATTGAGACTCAGTGACATCATATTTTTCGCCATCGACTATCACATATTTCTTGTCATAATCGCTGTATTTGTACTCATTTATGGCTGTGCCCTTTATATCCAGCACAAGGTCATCCGTATCCGAGACAATGACTATATTCTCGTATGCCGCAGCAGACCTTCCATCTGTCAGCTTCTTAGTGTAAGTGACAAGACCGCTGTGGACTGCCTTAAGCGTTCCATCATCAACGATCTGCTGATATAAAGCCATCTGCTCATTGATCTTTTGCACGCGGTATTCGTGAAGCTGCTTATCGTACCGTTCATTTTCCTGTTCTGTGGCAATCTGCGTATTGTAATCATCTTCTGTGCTCTCTTTTTTCTCAATCTGTTCTGTTGAAAATTCGTCCGTATCCGCAGCCTGACTCTCCCATAATTTGATCTGCGTATCCGAGATCTGAGCGGATATCTCATATGTCTCATTCTCATGCACCAGCGCATCCTTACATTCCTGCAACTGTTTTTTTGCCTCATCCACATCACAGACAGCAAGCACATCCCCTGCATTTACTGTATCTCCCGGCTCCACATATATCTGTGAAATATTTACATTGGCACTGTAGTAATTGCAGTAATCCCTAGGAACTGCGGTAGCCATCAGCACCTGTATGGAGCCGATCGTACCGTATTCCACAGGTCTATAGGCTTCATTTAACGCTACAGGTTCTTCAAGCTTTGGTATGCTGCTTTCTGTCATTTTTCCACAGCCGCCTGCCACAAACGATACACATATCCCCAGTACTGCCAGTTTTTTTATTGATAAAAGGTTTCTGTTCTTCACTGCAAAACCACCTCATCCCCGCTTTTAAGTCCTTCTGTGATGATCCGGTAGTCTCCCACCTGATCTGCGACACTTATCCATACCGCCTGTCTGTATCCATTCTCATCCAGTGTGTATACAAAATACCTGCCATCCTTCTCATGTACTGCGTCCTTTTGCACATACACAGCATTTTCTATAGCGGGGCACGTCACTTCCATTGAAAAAATCTGTGCATCCGATACTGCCGACATGTCCGATACCGGTTCAAAAACAAGTTTTTTATCGTCCACCTCTTTTACCTTAAGTTCAAACTCTATATCAGATGCTGTTGCCGTGTATACATCACCTACATTAAAGTCATAACCTTCCGGTCTGTCAGCTTCGTAATTGCCGTTTCCGCTGATTTCTGTTATAAGATTGCTGCCCGGTTCAAAAACTCCCGCCAAAAGTGAATTGTCCATTGCTGTGATCGTACCATCCTCTGATGCCGTGATCTGATATCTCGACAGTTTTTCCTTAGCCTCATCAAGATAAAGCTGCGCAACCTCTGTATCCTTATCAAGCTGGGCTATATCGCTTGAATAATCCTGAGTATCATCGATTTTCATAATAGCCCTGTAGTGCTCTGCCAGAAGCTTATTCTGACTGATCTGCCCGCTGTAGTCCTCAATCTTTTTCTGTATCTCCCCGGATTTAAAAGCCACCAGTATATCGCCCTTTTTCACATGATCACCCACTGCCACATTTACCTTTTCAAGCGTAAGCTCCGTGTTTGTCGCACCATAGGAAAACCTGGTATAGCCCTGCGCGCTCAGACTGATGGTAGTCTGCGGTGTGAGTGAACCGCTCTGTACCGTAACTGTCTGGTATGATATTTTCTCGTAGAAAGCTCTGTCCGTCTGTGCAAGCTCCTTTTGTGCCGCCCCACATCCTGAAAACAAAATAGAGGTAATTGCAGTGGCAAGTGTCAAACGCCCTATATATTTTTTCTTTTTATTAATCATATATTTTCCACATCTTTTCCAAATAAATATGAACCTGATCTATTATCTAAAAATGTAACTCCATGTATAAACTTTTTGTATCATGTATTGCATTTTTTATTATATAATTTCCCTTAGTCTCCATGCACACTTCTCTCTGATTCAGAATATCTGCTCCGGCTCAATCACTGTTCCGTCTATTGCATTTACAAATACCGGACACGATTCGACCTCTCCTCTTTGCAGCAGCTCAAGGCTCCATGCCGGGATATAGCTGAATCTCTGTGAATCTGAGCTGTCCTTTACCCTGATATAGCCAAGTGTCAGATAACGATATTGTGTATCCGCTTCCACAATATATTTATCCGAGTGGCTTTCAAGCTCATTTCTTGCAATCTTATAAATATTTGACACCGGTAAGAGCTCCACCTTCTGCTGTTTTTTCACAATGCTTACCGGCTCTGCTATATCAAATCTATAGACACCATATTCATTTACATTGAAACTGCCTGTCTCATAACCAGGACAGTCCATAGGACAAAATTTGTTATAAGCTGAATAATCAAATACATTCAGTGATTTTGAATACACTACATCATCTGCGCCAAGCGAATATTCAAGCGCATAGCCCCATATGGCTCTATGCACATCCCCCTCCTTATATACATTATCCTCAGTCTTGTTATATCCCTCCCATTCACAGTCGCTTTCTCCTGTTTTAATCATTGACTCAATTCCTATTGCCTGCATGAAGTCACCTGCTTTCTTCTTTGCCTCATCAAACGAAATATTTGCCTCATTGACATCGCTTACCGGCAGGTCTCCATCAATAAAGTCACCGTTTAAATACCTCACCGTGTCATACTCTTTCAGTGATTTTGGTCCATAGTACTGCTTCACATAGCCATCATCAAATTTAGTACTCATCTCATCCGGATCCCCATCTGAAACGCTTTTCACACATCTGTCAAGCGGATAGCTCTGGATGCCTGATAGCACACTGTTGTCATCATCTGGCCTTGAAAACTGAAGGTGAAACCAGGTATCACCTATTTTTCCGACAAAATCATCACAGGAATCATATTCTGTGGCCTCTGTCCACACATCAGCTGCCGTTTCAAGTGCTTTTGTGCACTCAGTTTTCATATCATCATGCCATTTCAAAATCTCCTCAGAGGCATCATCCGACAGACTGTTGTTGTCCCTGTCAAGAGTCTCAATAATCTCCTCAAGCTCCTTTTTTGTCATGTGCGCATAGTCGTAATAATAGACCTGTGAATCACCAAAATATGCCTTTATCACCTTTTCCTTGAACTCCTTGGTACAAGGTATGCGCTCTACCTCTGTGACTGACATGGTATCACATTCCGGCACTCTGATATCTGCCGTGATTTTCACCTTTTCATCAGTACCACCCATATTTACTGTAAGTTCATCATTAAAACTTGTATTGGTGTCAATATCCTTTACACTGCTTACCACATTTTGGGATTTTACCTCCGTGTCCACGCCATAATCTACCTTTTTGCCGGCACAGCCTGCGAGTGATATGAGGACAAGTGCCTCGATGAGTGTCATAATTGCTTTTTTCTTCTTTCCCATAATAGTTCTCCATAAATTTTAAAATACATCCTCGGAATTGATTATTGTGCCATCTATTGCATTTACAAGTATCACATTTTTCTTTTGTGAATCAACCAGCCGCGAAAATGACCATACAGGCACATAACTGTATTTTGCAGTTTCATTCTTATCTTTCAGCCTGAAATATGTAAGCTGCATATTGTTAAAGCTTTTGTTTATCTCAAGCTCATATTTGTCGGCATTGTTTTTTAGCTGCTCCTTAATTATCTGCTCTATATTCTTTAAAGAAAGCATCTCCACACTGCCGGATATGCTTGTCACACTCACCGGATATTCTATAACCACATCAATTATTCCATTGTCTGTAACAGTTAGCTGAATACTGTCACCCAATGTAATGTCTTTCGTATCCTCGCGAAGCATAGAGTCACATTCTGATGAATCAAAACTATCCTTAAAAACCTGTCCATCAATGCCTGTTCCATACGAATACACATATCCCCACAATGTGTTACTGCGGCTCTCCCAGTTTTCATCCCCATTATTAAATCCCAGCCAGTTACAATCGCACTCTCCACGCTCAACCTGATTTGACAGTCCAAGCTTTCCCATAAAGTCCTGCACAAGTTTTTTTGACTCTGCTGCACTTCTTGTACATTCATTTCCATCAGCTCCGGCACTGTCTGTCAGATTATCCTCCTGAAATGTCTGCGAGACATTATCATAATTTTCCTCCTTAAATGAAGGTGGTCCGTAATATTTTCCATCGAGCTTAAAGACATAAGCATTTACCCAATGCTCTTTAAATGTTACCTCACAAAATGTATCTCCTTTATAGCCGGCATACTCATCACAGCTTTGTAAATCAGAAGCAATTGTATACGAGATTTTCGCATCAGTCAGTAAATCCCGATAACCTGATAAATCCTGCTCCATTTGCTGTACCAGCTCCTGTTTTGTACTATCATCCACATCATCCCTGCTATTCATTTCATTCAGCTCCCTGGATTTTAAATCTATATAAGAATTCAATTCATCAACTGTATAATGCTCTAAATCATGATAATAATACTCTCCACCACCAAAGTACGCATCTAAAAACCTTTTCTTGTACTCTGTATCGAGCTTCACATCCTCCACTCCAACAACATGCATGGTTTCACAATCCGGCACCAGTATTTTGGCATCGATTCCCAGGGTTACATCTCCTTTTTTTGTCTGGACAGTTATATTTTCGACCCATGGCTTGTCAGTCCTTAAATCAGATACCTTAGAAGCGTTCTTTTGCTCCTTTACCTCCGTGTCCACACCATAATCCACCTTTTTACCGGCACAGCCTGTGAATGATGTGAGGACAAGTGCCTCGATGAGTGTCATAATTGCTGCAAATAATCTCATATTTCGTGAAAATATGTTACCCCTTTTATCCATATGTGGTTCTCCTTTTTTGTGTTCCATATTGTTATAATGAGTATATATGTCAGTTGTAAACTTTTTGTATCATACATTGCATTTTTATTATAAAAACCCGGTCTGCACATACTTATGCAAACCGGGTCTATATTTAACGTATCTTGTAACTATTAAACTATACCAATTCAGGAATTTTATATCCTGCTTCCTCCATCGATTTTTCAAATTCTCCAAGGCTGACATTTGCCTCTTCGGCTGCTACATCTATTTTTAACCTTCCCTTTGAAACCAATGAATACAACATATTATTTTTTCCCTGAAGAATCCCCTCTTCCTTCTGTTCCTCACCATACTCCCTGGCATATTCCTTTGCATACTCTTTTGCATATTCCATTGCATACTGTCTTACTGCTTCGCTCATAGCACCACGTCCTTCCTTTTCTTTGTAATAAGCCACTGCTTTTGACAATGTCTCACTTTCTATCTGCTCCGGCCTGCACTGGTGAAAATCTTTCATCATCCGACCTATATCATCATTACCTTCATACCTTCCATTTACATAGATGATATGTGAACCATCTCCAAAAACTTCGCCTGTTTCATCAACACGTCTTTGAATGTGATAAAATGGCAGTCCTTTTCTGAACTTATCGTGATCATAAATAAAAATCACATAGGAATCCTTAATCTCCTTAAACTCCTGTCCTTCCCCCAGCATCCTCGCATCCATCATACTGCTGTGATATCTGGCTCTTCTAACATGCGATCCTTCCGCATTAATCTGCACCTCGATATCAATATGCCTGCCATCGACATCTATTGCATGCACGTCCAAGGTAATACATCTCCCGCCAATCACCGAATTTTTTAATTCATCCTGCCCCCTGACGTCTATAACCTTAATATCACGCTCCATTATTACGCGAAGCAGCAGCTCCGTCGTCTCAATATTCTGCCCGAATACAAGACTCATCAGATTGTCATCAAACAGTGTCATTTTGTCAATCAATCTGTTGATGATTACATCATTCTGGCCATAATTACTGTCCAAAATTTCTTTTGTCTCTCCCGACATTATTCTCCTCCTGTTTAGTTGTGTGAGCAGGGAGAATATAATATCGCATGATACGAAATCTCTTATCAATATAAAGCATCCGCAACCCTAGTCCGCTTCATTCACATAAGATTTTCTCAATCGACATATCCATTTTCCCCACTATTGATAGGTAACTTAAAGCATTGAAAATTTCCATGTCTTTGTCGAAAAATAATAAGTGGTTCTGCCCTCTTCAAAGTGATACGCACCGATAAAAATGTGTACTGTGGTGTCGCTCAACAGAAATATAATGCTCTGAAATAATAGTAACATAGTGAACCGCATTTGTCATTACAATTTTTCACTTCTCATGAATCGCATATACATATTCATTTTCCTGTAAAAACTGCAGCACCTCATAGCTTTCATTATTTTTTTGCTCCACTGCTGTTGTCTCGGATATCAGGTTAAGCTTTGAAAAATCTATCCCGCTGTAGTCAAAATATCCTTTGTAAGCAGACAAATCATTTTCTGCCTGTGATTCATCATCTGCCTGCAAAACCTCTTTATATTCACTCATATCACTAATATCCTTCATATGTGCTTTTGCCATAATGATTGTCCCATCCTCAAGCATCCAGATTGTATGATTTTGTGTACCATCATACTTCTCAAACCTGATTATCCAGTAATATGCCGTATATGTGTTAAAGGTATTATCCGATGCCTTTTTCGCTGCTGCCTCCCACGTATACCAGTTAGAGTAGTCAGGTGAAAGATTTACAGGATAGAGCTTTTCGTCATAAAGCTTTTCTATGCTTTTTCTGCATGTGGCAACTGCCTGATAATCCTGCTCATCCATCTCATAAGAGGCAGCATCATCTGTCGTGCTGTCCCACTGCCCATCTATGAGCGAGAGCTTCTCCGACAATTTCAGATTGGCAGATGCTTCCTTTGCCATTACAGAGCCTGAAGGCAGATAGCTTTTAGGAACCTTCGCCACATGATCATGTTCACTTTTCTGGTTTGCCTCAAGCACTATGCCAGGCACCATGATGCCTGCTATTACTATACAGATTACTGCAACAGACATTATTATTAATTTGAAGCTGTCTTTTTTCATATCTTCCTTTAAATCTTACGAATTTACCATTTTTTATATCTATACTGCGTTCAGATTACCACGGAAGCAAAATCCTCATCGTTGTTCCGCATCCGGGTTCACTTTCCACTGAAAGTACTGCATTATGGTGCTCTAAAATGATTGCCACAAGCGACATTCCGATTCCGGCACCGCCCTCTTTTCTGGCTCTGGATTTGTCTGCCATATAAAACTCATCACAAATTCTTTCTGCCTGTTCCTTAGTCATTCCGATTCCGTGATCGATTATGCATATTTCATATGCCCTCGTGCATTTCCTGTCATCTGCTGATTCGGCTTCGCCTATATCCGTTTTATCTTTAGGTATATTACAAGCCATATTGTCCACAAATTTTCCTGTAACCTCAACCTGCTGACCTTCTTCTGACGCTTTCCTTGCATTATCCATCAGATTGACAAGTGCTGTAACCAAAAGCTCTCTATTCACGGTCAGCACAGTATCCTCTATCTCTGTTTCTATAGTAAGATGCCTGTTTTCGTATGCAGGCTCAACAACCTTTACCACCTCTGCACAAAGATCTGCCATATGAACCCGCGCTTTTTCAATATCATGCCGGCGCAGATATATCAGCTCAAAAAGCTTCTGCGACATGCTCTCCAGACGTTTTCCCTCCGAAAAGATATATCCAAGCGCCATCATCTGCTCCTCTCTCGGAAGCTCCAGTGAACGCATCGTGTCTGCATATCCAATGATCGACGTCATAGGGGTTTTTATCTCGTGTGTAAAATCCGCTACAAACTGCTCACGCCTGTGCACCATATCGTTAAGCTCGTCTACATGATCCGATACTGCCTGCGCCATGATATTAAATTTCTGCGCAAGAAGCCCTATCTCATCATGACTTTTTACGTTTACCCTTGTGGCATAATCCCCCTGCGCTATTTCCTCGCTGACATGGTTAAGCTTCTCGAGCGGCTTTGTCATGTACCTGCTGATAAAATACATTGCTGCCGACTCTGCAATCAATATGACTATTATTATCAGCCTGAAATAGTTTATCTGCTCATCAAGCAGTGTATACGCCTCTGATGCATCGCATTTACTTACTATCCAGAGATTTTTTTCATTTATCACACTCTGCGATGTAACATAGATATAGTGCTTTTGGGATTCTTCTTTTATCACATAGTTTTTGTTTCCTGTTGTGAGATTTTTAAAAAGTGTATCACTTATCCTTGCATCACTTTTGTCATCTGTATATACTTTTTCACCATCAAAATATATGTAGAAAAATGAATCCCTTGAGCGCACACTGCTGCTTACACGGCTTCCGATCTGCGGAAGTTGCGCGGCTATTGATGATGCGGAAATGCTGCTCTTTTCTGCATTATTGTTATCTGTATTATTGTTCGAAGTTTCAGAATTATCGGAAACTGAATTTAAAAGCTGCAAAAGCTCATACTCCACAGAGGACTGTACCAGATTATTCTGCACAATAGCGTTTTTAAGCTGTGTCTGCTTCGCCAGCTCAAAATTCTTGTGTATCATGAGGTATCCCACCAGCCCCAGTCCAAGTGAAAGCAGTATTAAGTTTGTGAACAATACCTTGTACCTGAATTTCATTTATCCCTCTTTTTGTATATTACGCTTACCCATATTTAATGGTCTTTAGTTTTCTATTCTTCCAGCCTGTATCCTGCCTTAAATACGGTTTTAAGGCTGTCTCCTATATCAAGCTTTTTGCGCAGTCTCTGTATGTGAAGATCGAGAGTCCTCGACTCGACAGAGTACTCACTTCCCCATATTTCTTCATATATTTTTTCTCTGAAAAGTGTGATATTTTTATTGCGCATCAAAAGCTCAAGCAGCTCAAATTCCTTTGGTGTAAGCTCTATATGCTTCCCTGCCTTTGATACATTCTGGTTTTTCGTATCGATAGCTATATCCTTAAAGGTGAGCTGCTGCTCCATCTTATTATAACGTCTTAGCACTATATTTACCCGGGCTAAAAGCTCAACAATCTCAAATGGCTTTACCATATAGTCCTCGGCACCGGACGTGAGACCTCTTAGCCTGTCATCTAAAGTGGCTTTTGCTGTGAGAAATATAACAGGTATGCCAAGCGGCTTTATGTATTCCATAAGCTCAAAGCCGTTTAACTTCGGCAGCATTACATCAAGTATTATCAGGTCAAAATTTCTCTCCTCCAGAATATCTGCTGCCTCCATACCATCAAAGGCACAGGTGCAGCTATAGCCTGCTTTCATGAGATTTAATCTGATGAGGTCTGATATCGGTTTTTCGTCTTCTACTATTAGTATTTCTATCATCATATTCCTTCTAAAACTTTATTATCCGTAACTATTATCCTTTATAAATCTTTGCATATTCTTCTTTTGCTGTCAATCCTAAGGATTATATATTCAGCCTGTATTATGCATGGCTGTTTATATATTAGCAGATACTTGTATCTAAAATGTATCAGTCGCAAGCAATTACATACGAAAAATCCGCCATGCATACACTGCATGACGGATTACTCTTTAATCATATGCTGCTCCTTTAACCTATCTTCCCCCTTAAAAATCACAATTATCTACACAACCCTGGTAAGCAGGGTTTTCATCCTCAAATGTATCAATTATTTCATAAGACTGAACATTACGGTTAATTAAACTGACCGGTTCCTTGCCAAATGATAATGAAAAGGGATTATTTTTCATCTCTGCGCTCCTGTTTTATAACTCTTTATAACTTTTAATAATTTTTATAACTCTTTATAACTTTGTATTCTTTTTATAACTCTTTATAACTTATTTGTCAAGGTCAGGTTCCATACGTACCCTACAGTCTAATATGTTCCCTACAGCCTCCTGTAGTTCTCAAGAAGCTTGTGCAGATCATCAATCTCTCCAATAAGCCTCTTCCCTATATCGGTATCCTTCACAAGCATACGTCTCTTATCATTTTCCTCGACCTCTGATGATGTCTCTATGTCAGTATTATTTATCAGGGCATCCTCCACCGATGTAAAAGGCGTGTGTGCCTTGAGCCTTAGACCATGTGAATTGTAAATCAGTGTATAGCCGGCGATACCGGTTTTCTTGTTCATCGCACGGCAGAAGCCTCCATCTATCACAAACAGCTTGCCATTGGCCCTGACAGGGTTCTCTCCCTCTATTGCGTGAACCGGTGTATGTCCATTTATGATATGCGCATCATCATCATACAGCCCGAACTCGTGCAGTATCTGACAGCAGAAGCTCTTATCGTAATACCTGCTGTAATATGGGTTAGAAGGCTCTTCCCACATGCTCTTGTCTGTAACATATTCCATCTCAAAGGTCTTAAGCCTTCTGCCGCACAGCGGTGATTTTTCTCCTCCCCACAAAAACCACATAAAGTCCACATCATCCTTATAAGGATTGTCCACATACGCAGCCCTTGCCTTCTCATCACATTTGTCAAGCAACGCCCTTCCGTGATAAAATTCACCATCAATATACAGCTTATCAAAGGCTCCGTTGCTATCAACCGGAACACAGCCATGATAGAGCAGGTTGCCATTGTATACATTGTACATGCCGCCCTTATCATACAAAAATCTGACATGCTTGTGCAGGCGCTGTCCTGTCACAAACTGTCTGTGCAGCTTTCTCATGATGACAGTCTCCTCGTCACTTAGTGCGTAGGGTCTCTCATCATCAACGGTTGGAAAGCGCTTTCTGTCCACTCCTACATCCTGCAGCTCGTCCAGCCTGTCAAGCATCAGCCTGTTTCCCATCTCATACTCGGGATGTGCAAGTATAAGCTGCCCCTCAAGCTTAAAAAGCATTACTGTGATGGCCGCCCTTGCAGCCTCAATTCCATCCTCTATACCATATGTTTTCATGCCAAACAGCATTAGCTGTCGTAAGCTTATTCCGTAGGCATTCTCAAGAATTTCCACATTGTTGTATTTAAGATTGTTGCGGATGACATTACATATACATGCATCATTTCCACATGCCGCACCCATCCAGAGAATGTCGTGATTGCCCCACTCAATATCAAGCGAGTGATAATCATAAAGCAGATCGAGAATCTTATCCGCGCTTCCTCCTCTGTCAAATACATCTCCCACAATGTGCAGATGGTCAACAGCAAGCCTCTTAATCAGTGCAGACAAAGCGATTATAAACTCATCCGCATCCTCCAAATCAATTATAGTCTTTAATATCTGCTTGTGATATCTGACCTGGTTTGCATCCTCATCCTCCTGCGCATGCAAAAGCTCATCGATAATGTACGCATATTCCTCAGGCAGAGCCTTTCTGACCTTCGACCTGGTGTACTTTGATGAGAGCAGCTTTGCGACAAGTATAAGCTGATTTAACGTCATAGCATACCAGTCACTGTCTATCTTGCCCTGTTCATCAAGCAGGGCCATTTTCTCTCTTGGATAGTATATGAGCGTGCAAAGCTCCTGTCTGTCATAATCAGAAATCGTATCCTTGAAAATCAAATCCACCTTTTCCTTTATCACACCTGAGCAGTTGTTCATGATATGTAAAAAAGCCTCATACTCGCCATGTATATCACTCAGGAAAAACTCCGTGCCCTTTGGCAGGTTTATAATCGCAGAAAGATTGACTATCTCCCTGATTACATCCTGACTTGATGAATAATTTTGTTTTAAAAGCTTCAGATATTTTGTATTACCTTTATCGTTGTACATATTTCCCCCGTAACCTCTTATTTTTCAATGAAATATATTAATTCGCTCCTATTCATGTTCCATGCTATACCGGATAAATCCCTTAAATTACATTTTTTTCATTATATAATAATATTTTTCACCCCGCAACCAATCCTGTCATTTGTACTAAAAAAGATGCGCAAAACTAATACTATTTTACGCATCTTTGACATATTTTATATTCTGAATAATTACCTTTATTTCATGTACTCAGGTGTCACATTCCTGCCCATGCCCTCAAGCATTTCCTTGTCACTTCTGATTGTGGCACACGCTACTGTCGTAAGCATGTTTCCTGTAATTGTGGCTGATGCTCCCGACTTGAATGCAAGCTCTCCGTCATTTGTAAGCAGCGCTCTTCCGGCTCCGAGACGTATGTCAGCCTTTGGATTTATATATCTGAAAAATGACACTGTACGCAGTATATCAGGCTCACTGATATGCTCAAGTCCCTCAAGCGGAGTGCCTGCAATCGGCATAAGCGCATTAAGCGGAATGGAATCCACTCCTACCTCTGCAAGGCTTACTGCCATATCAAGCCTGTCCTCCCAGGTCTCACCCATTCCGATGATGCCGCCTGAGCACGCATACATGCCCTCTGCCTTCACCTTTTTAAGCGTCTCAATCTTCATATCATAGGTATGTGTGGTGCATATATTGGGGAAATTACGCTTTGAGGTCTCTATATTGTGGTGATAGCTGCTGACACCTGCCTCGTGCAGTCTGTGAAGCTGCTCTGCTGAAAGAAAGCCCATTGATGCACATAAATCAATCTTACACTCTCTTTTCATAGTCTCATATGCATGTATTGCCTTGTCAAATTCCTCACCTGTCAGCGCTTTTCCCGCTGTAACTATCGAGAAACGGTCTACACCCTCTCTCTCATTCATCCTGCAAGCCTCAAGTATCTTTTCCTCAGGTAAAAAATCATAAACCTCACAATTTGTATGATTATGTGCTGACTGCGCACAGTATTTGCAGTCCTCAGGGCATTTTCCGCTTCTTCCGTTTATTATCGAGCACAAATCTACCTTGTCACCGATAAACTTCTCCCTGATCATATCTGCGCCCTTACACAGCTCGTCTAAATCACATGTAAGGAAAAATGATAGGTCATCATCCCTTGTGATTCTTCTTCCGTCTATTATCTCCTGTGCCAGTGTTATTGGATCCATTTTAATCTCCTTCGTGTCCTGTATTTCTTCTCTCATTTAATAAGTATCATTATAATACATATCATCCGTTATAATTGTCAACTATAAATATTTCCTCGGTTAACAATGATAATAGAAAAACAGAAAAACGTCAAGATGTTTTTATATATTTAAACCAGCATAATCAATGTTCCTGCTATGATGAGCACCAGTCCTGTAAAGGATTTAATCGTCAGCTTTTCCTTAAATACGAAATATGAAAACACAATTGACACAACTATGCTCAGCTTATCTATAGGCACTACGACACTCGCAAGTCCGTCCTGCAGTGCCTTGTAATAGCAAAGCCATGAGCCGCCTGTTGCAAGTCCCGAAAGGCAGATAAAGCCAAGCTCTTTTTTCTCTATATGCTTTATGGTGTGCTGTTTTCCTGTGGCAAATACCACTATCCAAGCCATAATAAGCACCACTATCGTCCTTATTGCAGTTCCCAGATTAGAATTGATTCCCTCTATGCCGACCTTTCCCAGTATTGAGGTGAAGCTGGCAAAAACAGCAGACAGCACTGCATAAAACAGCCATCCATGGGAACCCCTGGCCTTATTCTGCTCTTCCTGTGATATCTCCTTTTTGGTGATCATCATATACGTTCCAATTGCTATAAGCACCACACATACCAGCCTGAGTACGTTTATCTCCTCTTTAAAAAAGATAAATGCAAGTATAATGGTCAGTATTGTGCTTGATTTATCAATCGGCACCACTCTGTTTACATCGCCAAGCTGGAGTGCTTTAAAATAACAGAGCCATGAGGCTCCGGTAGCGACTCCTGAAAGCATCAGAAATATCCATGTCTTTGCTGACACAGCTGTAATCTGCCCCTGCGCTTTAACCACAAATACCATAATCCATGAAAAAATCAAAACTACAATTGTCCTGATTGCAGTTGCTACGTTTGAATCAGTTTTTTTGATACCACACTTTGCCAGTATTGATGTTATACCCGCAAAAAATGCGGATCCAAATGCATATAATACCCACATATTTTTCTCTGTCTACGCTTCGGTCAACTACGTTGTCCGGAGTTCGAAACCTCCATTCTTCTAAATACAAAAAAACCGTTCAAGGAACGGCTTCTTTTACGCTAATGAGACATCGGGGATTCGGTCTACGCTCCGCTTCGGTCCGCGCTTAACAGACGTCCCCCGGACGTCTAGCGCCCCGGTCAACTACGTTGTCCGGAGTTCGATTCCTACGATGTCTGACATTAAAAAACGCCTCTTTAAGAGAGGCATTTTTAATGAGACATCGGGGATTCGAACCCCGGACAACTTGATTAAAAGTCAAGTGCTCTACCACCTGAGCTAATATCCCATATATTCAGATTGTAACAGGGCTAGTTGGATTCGAACCAACGAATGCAGGAATCAAAATCCTGTGCCTTACCGCTTGGCGATAGCCCTTGAGTAATACTCGTGCGCCGCACGGATACGCATATAATGCGCACGACACTATTTGCATTAATGCAAAGGGTGGATACAGGGATTCGAACCCTGGGCCTCCAGAGCCACAATCTGGCGCGCTAACCAACTGCGCTATACCCACCATATTTACTTCATATGGTCCATATGGAATTGATATGAAATAAAAAATGTGCCTGAAGGGATTCGAACCCCCGACACCCGGCTTAGAAGGCCGGTGCTCTATCCAACTGAGCTACAGACACATATGGGATACTGCGAATACTGCAATATCTAAGCGGGTGATGGGAATCGAACCCACGTATCCAGCTTGGAAGGCTGGTGTTCTACCATTGAACTACACCCGCATGTAGTCGGGGTGACAGGATTCGAACCTGCGACCTCCTGGTCCCAAACCAGGCGCTCTAGCCAAGCTGAGCCACACCCCGAAGGATTTGTTTGCGTTCTTTCCGTGACGCAAGAATTAGTATATAGCAAAGGGAAGAATATGTCAACAACTTTTTTTATTTTTTTTATATTTTTTTAAAAGTGGCTGCCGGACAGCTTAAAAGAGCTTACCGGCAGGCATTTTATCCGTATACGTTGCAATTGAACGCCTATACTCTAGATCACCTTCACAAGCATTTCTCTCATGGCGCGAAGAGCCTTGCCTCGATGGCTTATGGCATTCTTCTGCTGGGGAGTAAGCTCTGCAGAAGAGCAGCCGTACTCATCTAAATAGAAGATAGGATCATAACCAAAGCCGTTGGCTCCCGCTATCTCCCATCCTATGTAGCCCTCCATAGTCTGTCTGGTCACAAGTTCCTTTCCATCCGGCAGCACTGCGGCGATAGCGCACACAAAGCGGGCTGTACGCTTCTCCTTTGGCACACCGTCAAGGCGTTCTATAAGGTTATTATTCTTTATATCATAGGAAGTATCCTCGCCCATATAGCGCGCTGAATATACTCCCGGTTCCTTATTCAGATAGTCAATCTCAAGTCCTGAGTCGTCTGCGAGAACAATTGCATCTGTGTGTGCCGCAATTGCGCGGGCCTTAATCAGCGCATTGTCTTCAAAGGTCTTCCCATCCTCCACTATATCCACATTGATACCTGCTTCCTTCATTGAACGGATATCCACGTCACAGTCTGAAAGTATCTCTTTGATTTCTCTGAGCTTATCCTTGTTTCCTGTTGCAAATATGATTTTTGTCATAATATATTTCCTTCCTTCTTTTTCTATTCGGACAATTTCCAGATACAGCTAGTAGCCCTCATCAAAGGCCTGCATGATTGCATTGTATATACCCTGAGCTGCCTGTTTCTGATAGTCTGCATTGGCCAGATTGTCAAGCTCCTGTCTGTTGGTCATGAAGCCCACCTCCACAAGCGCAACCGGAGCCTCACTTGTTCTTATTATATATATGTCATCTGCAGGAAGCAGCCCAAATGCCCTGTTTCCTGTCGCAGCTGTCACGTTATCCATGCAAATCTGTGCAAGATGTTTACTTCCGAGCTCTCTGTTATCTGACTGGCTGTAGAGCACCTGCGTACCCGAAACTGCGGTGAAATTGCCCTTTTCATATGAGTTGCAATGCACGCTTATAAATAAATCCGCATCCGCCTTATTGGCAAGTGCCGCTCTCTGCTGCAGTGTAGGATTGGTATCTGTTGTCCTGGTGTAGAATATCCCAAGCCTTTTGTCACCTGAATAGCTGTCAAGCTGTTCCTTAAGTGCCAGCACTATGTCCAGATTGATGCTTTTTTCCTCTATTCCGTTTCGCACGGCACCGGTCATACGACCGCCGTGACCTGCATCTATTATGATGACCTTATCGTATATATCATGCAGATTGACAAAGCTCAGATAAAGATATCCATTCTCTATGCGCTGCTTCACCTGATAGAGCTTGTCTGTAGTGATAGCTATCACACCATCTGCCCCTTTGCGGTAATACTGCATGGAGTCTATATGATTTGACCTGCCTGTCATGGAATACTTCGTAAAGTAATTGTCCACATCAGCCTTAAGCTTTACATAGACCGTCTGCGTCAGGGCATCGGTTTCCACCGATATACTCTGGCGCTCCCCTTCTGAGTCGTCCGGCAGCTCTATCCTTAAATCATCCTCAAAGCCGGCTCCCTTCTGCAATATCTCATCAGGGTTCTTCTCCTGCTTTGCATCTGTGGAAGCCTTGACATAGTTTTGCAGCACATTATCCTCCAGTGCTTTTGCCATATCATACTTCTCATTTATAGCCGGAAGCTTTTCAAGCGTGACCGGCACGATAAGTGCAAGCATAACGAAAAATACTGTTATTATCTTTAGAATATTTCTGTACATATCATCTGTTATCAGAAAAGGCCTTTATACAGAGGTTACAATCCTGTTTTTCCTTTACATTGATATATGCCACACCATCATAGCTGATGTAGCCCTCGCCATCATCCAGATTGACCGTAGACATGTATGCTTCTCCCGAGTTGTACTCTATAGCCATCGGATGAGTCGAGCCCGGTGTATTTATATAAAGTACAATGGCATAACGCTCACCTGACTCCAAATCAACAGGCTCATCAAAATCAACAGTGTAATAGCCTGCATTTTTTAGTGACCCCTCAGCCACCAGCGTCTTATTTTTAAAAGAATACTCATTCTCAAAATTCTTAACTACATACAGCTTGTATGAGGTATCCGCTGCTGTAGCATAAAAGCCGGAAGCCCTTAGCGATTCAGCCGACTGTGCGGTAAATATGTTGGCTCCGTACATATCCTCCTTATCGTAGCCCATCTTTCCTACCCAGCCACACAGGTCACTCTGGTATATATTATCATAATTGTCAGCACTCTCTATATCTGTATAAACAACATTGTGCGTGCCCACATTTGTATCGTAGTATGACACATAGAACACCCCATTGTCTCCAAAACTGCTGCCCCAGCTGTTCTGGCATATAAAGGCTCCATCTCCTTCCAGATCCACATTGAAGTTTTCCTTAGGGTAATTGTCATCCCAGCCAATTATAACCACATCATGATTTGGCTTATCTTGACCCATATAACAGTAAGAATTAGTCTGCTTATTGTAATAAGGCGTCTTTGTCTTTGAGCTTGCTATTGTACTGTAAAGCGATGTCTGCACACCACCATATTTGAAAACAGCCTCCTTTATGCCCTGATAGTCCTTTCCATCTATGATAAGCATCTGCTGCACATGCTTTACTGCTGCAAGATCATCGCGTGTCACTCCATCTCCGTAAGGATCATCCGCGTCATAAACCGGTCCCTGCCATGCTGCCAGATATGCCATTCCCATGGTATACTCTCCACCGTCATACTGATTGACGTTGAATGAGTTGCTCATACTCATATGATCCACGGAAAACAAAAGCTGCTCCTCCGGCATAAGGGCTGACTCAAGTGCACTTGTGGCCGCAAAAGCCCAACAGGTGCCGTAGCTGCCCTGATCCCTGATTAGTGACACACGCTGTCTTTCC
The DNA here is from genome assembly GCF_000020605.1 of Agathobacter rectalis ATCC 33656. Classification (NCBI taxonomy): domain Bacteria; kingdom Bacillati; phylum Bacillota; class Clostridia; order Lachnospirales; family Lachnospiraceae; genus Agathobacter; species Agathobacter rectalis. The sequence goes on along the minus strand of NC_012781.1, from coordinate 816,217 downwards.
CTCAGATCATACTTTGTTGGCACCGTTGATACACCCTCGGATTTGTCTGTCATAGTAAGCGTATTTGTCGCCGTATCAAAGCTGCAGGTCATATCCAAAAGTTTAGACAGCTTGTCTAAGCTTGCATAAAACTGTCCCTTATACTGTACAAAGCCATTGTCATCTGCCAGCTTGAAATCAGCTGTCAGACTGTGCTTTTCCACCAGAAGCTCATTTTTATTGTATACATGTGCACTGCTGTTTAGTGCATCGCGAAGCATAGACACGGGAACCATTATATTCCTGTTCTCATCCATATACACATGCTCATCCTCGCTCGTATACTCCTTATTTTCTATCCTAAGCCTGATGGTGGTTCCATTTACATCAGCAGCCACAAGCGGACTCCATATAGTATTATCTATCTGTGCTCCTCTGAACGCGCCAAGTGTAGAGCTGTCCTTTGCATATATGTAAAAATTAGACACAAAGATAAGTGCCAAGATTAATGTAAATGCAATATATCTCTTTGAATATTTCATATACCCTGCTAATCCTTTTTCCTTCTCGGAGGCTTAGGCCCCATAAACTGATAAAAATATGTCTTTATCATACCATTGTAGATTTTCCTGTTTTTGTCAGCTTTTCTGCCGATATAGCGCTCTGTATCCTCATAGCTCGTAATCAGATACATCGACCATGCATCAAGCCTCTTATAAGCTTCTCCAATCTGTGAATACAGTGCCGGGAGCGCTGATTTCTCCTCGAGTCGCTCACCGTATGGAGGATTTGAGATAATAAATCCGTACTTCTTCGGGTGATGCAGGTCAGCCACAGCCCTCTGCTGGAAATGAATCATGTGCTCCACTCCGGCTCTCTTGGCATTTTCCCTGGCTGCAGCCACCACATCAGGGTCAATGTCATAGCCCTGGATGTCCACCTGCACATCCTTATCTATCATATCCTCTGCCTCCTGCACAGCCTCATACCACAGCTTTCTTGGTATGATATTGGTCCAGCTCTCAGCTGTAAACTCCCTGTTCATACCGGGTGCTATATTTGCTGCCATCATGGCTGCCTCTATCGGAAATGTACCACTGCCACAAAACGGATCCACAAGTATTCTGTCTGCATGCCATGGTGTAAGCATGATGAGCGATGCTGCAAGTGTCTCAGTCAGCGGCGCCTTGCTCGTTGCCAGACGGTATCCTCTCTTGTGAAGGGAATCCCCCGATGTATCAAGTGTCACCATCACCTCATCCTTGTACAGAAAAACCCTTACCGGATACTGTGCTCCGTCCTCCGGGAACCAGTCAATGTGATAAGACCTCTTCATTCTCTCAACCATAGCCTTTTTCACGATAGACTGTATATCAGATGGTGAAAAAAGCTTACTCTTTATGGAAGAAGCCTTTTTCACCCAGAATCTGCCGTCCTTGGGAATATAATTTTCCCATGGGAGAGCCTTTACATTTTCAAAAAGCTCATCAAATGTGGCAGCCTTAAAGCGTCCTACCTGAAGTAATACTCTCTCTGCGCCTCTTAAGAATATATTCGCTCTGCATATAGCCTCAGCATCGCCCTCAAACGATACCCTGCCGTCCTCCACACGTGTTATCTCATATCCCAGATCATATATCTCCCTCTTGACTACTGCCTCAAGGCCAAAATGACATGGCACAACAAGCTCAAATCTATTCATATATTGTGTAACTGCCTTTCTATAATTGTACTTTACATTGTTATCTAATATTGTTGCATAAATTTCAATTTTTTTAAATAGTTTCAGCCATATTTCTGCAACTTTTTTTGATATCCGCACATAGCATTGTATCCACCTATGACTGTCGCTGTATCAAAACCGCGATTTCCCAGATATCTGGCCAGCTTCATGCTGCTTCCACCATGCGTGCAGTAAAAAATCACACTCTGTGACGCATCGAGTTCACTCTCATATGAATCCGTGATATCCATAGGCATACTGAGTGCGCCTTTCCAGTGCGACCTGTCATATTCCTCTCTTGTTCTTATATCTATAAGCAGTGCATTCATTTCTTTTTGCACCTTATAAAGCTCATCCGCATAAACTATTTTAAATTTCATACATCCATACGCCAAAATACGAATTTACATTATGATATTCATTTTATTATGAGATGTGAACTGCGATAAATCACCAAAATCATTACAGCCGGTGCTTTAGTACTTTAGCTCTTTAATAAATTAACTCGTTTTGTTAAAATTATATTATTTTGTGTTTCAAAGTATTGCTTTTTAATTACTGTTATTTTATAATGTTTCCGAAGAGAGAAATCTTTTCAATGTTATACCTCTTATTAATTATTTATACTCCCCTCAAAAGAGCCGGTCACATGACCGGCTCTTTTATACTGCTTATATTTTTTATATTTATCAATCCAAAAGCATCTCATACTCTGTTAACGGCAGTGGCTTTGAATAATAAAAGCCCTGTATACTGTCGCAGTCTATATTCTTCAAAAACTCTACCTGCTCCTGACTCTCAACACCCTCGGCGGTCACGCAGATTCCCAGCTCCTTGGCCAGTGCTATCGTGTGCACAAGCAGCCTCTCACCATTTGAATCTCCTATATAGTCAATCAGGCTCTTGTCGATTTTGAGTGTATCAAAGCACTTCATATTGAGGGTAACAAGTGATGAATAGCCTGAGCCAAAATCATCCACCAAAAGTGGAAATCCATTGCCATGGAATTTATCCGCAATACTCTTGATTTCATCATTATCGACCGCTGCACTCTCTGTAATCTCTATAGGCACAAGATGTGTGTATATGCCGATTCTTCTTGCTATATCATGATATCTTTTAACCACAGACTCAAAGTACAGGCTCGCTCTGGACAGGTTGATTGAGATAGGAACTATTTTTTTCCCTTCATCAAGCCATCTTCTCTGATGTGTACACACCTCGCGGAATACATACTCATCAAGCGCCTTAATCATGCCGTTTCTTTCAAAAAGCGGTATAAATTTGGATGGCGGAATAATCTCATTATTTTCTCTTCTCCACCTGACAAGTCCCTCTGCACCGACCAGCTTGTTGGTCTTTGGAGCATACTTGGGCTGATACCATATCTCAAAATGATTGTCATTTAAATCCCGGTAGAAGTTATCCTCCATCTGCTTTTCTTCGACAATCCTTTCTGTATCGGCCTGACTGTATATCTGATAGAGCACGTCCTTCCGCTCCTTGATCCGATTCTTGGCAAAGTTGGCCTCGCCGTATGCTTCCTCAACCTTTTTTCCCGGCTCCCATTTTGTCACACCAAAGTATGGCTGAATCTTTGGAATCTTTAAGGATTCTGAAACCTTAATAAGCTGTAAATTGATGGTCTCTATCTTTCTGATAACCTTATTTATCTTGTCATCCGCAAAGAAAATAACAAATCTGTCTGCATTTATATGACCTGATATGTCATTATATCCTACAACACCGCGTATATTTTCAGAAATCCATCTAAGCGCCTCATCGCCCTTTGCCACACCACAGATGGAGTTCACTATCTTGAAGGAGTGAATATCCATGGAAATCAGATATCCTGATACGTTTCTGTCACGCAGCTTCTTTTTAAAACTCTCGTAATTGTTGCCTCCGGTCACTGCATCCACATACGCTATACGCTCAAGCTCTCTTTGCTTCTCCGGGCTTATATCCGAAAAGCCCGCTATCATCTTGTGCAGCTCTCCCACGCCAGACACATTGACAAACTTTGCTCTGCAATACTGTACCTGTCCATCCCTCACGATGCGGTAATCATGCTGATAGGTATCCTTTATCAAAAACTGCCTGCGCAGATTATTAATTGATGTCTCTAAAAGCATGTGAAGCTTATCCTCTTCTAAGACGATAGCATTTACATACTGTTCCATCATCTCATTATAGCCCGGTTTTGACTCAAGCACTTCTCCAAACATAGCACGGACAGAAGGATTCATCCTGTACGGATACATCTTATTGTTGTCTACATCTACATAGTAGATACTGTTGAAGTTGCTTCCTAAAGCATTCACCATCTCACTCTCGTTAAGACGCTCATCAAGCTGCTCAGCAAGCCCTATTGCCTCAACTGTTCTGCCATCATCATCAAAGCAAATCGACTTGAATGATATCCTGTAGGTATCTGTTCCTTCCTTGGCATGCAGTACTACAGTAGCAAATTTTTCTCCCTCTGCAATCTGTTTAACAGCCTTCAGCAGATTATTCCTGTCAACCATGCTGTCTATAAACGGATTGTTTATAATATCCACATTTTTCTCTTCTGAGTCATCTAATGAATCCTCTGATAAAAAAGACCTCAAACGGCATTCCTGCGGAAAGCACTTAAAAACATACTTTCCCCAGGATGCGAATGCGGTCTTTATATCCATCTCTATATTGTTTTCATCATCAAATCTATTACTCATAATAATTCCCACAAAAATAAAATAATTATTAAAACTCTTTCATACCTATCACTACTATATCATTAGTAAGTCATTTCGTAAAGTTTTGTTTTTACTAATTTTGTTCTTTTTGTGTATTTTATGAATATATATTTTATTTTATAGCGTCGAGTGCGTTTGAGATATCTGCAATCAAATCCACCTTGTCCTCAAGACCTAAGCTTATTCTGATAAGCTCTGCCGGCACTCCTGCTTCCTTAAGCTGCTCATCATTCATCTGACGATGCGTGCTTGTTGCCGGATTTAAGCAGCAGGTTCTCGCATCTGCCACATGTGTCTCGATTGCACCAAGCCTTAATGCCTTCATAAATGCAGACGCTGCCTCTCTGCCGCCCTTTAAGCCAAATGATACGACTCCGCAGCCTCCGTTTGGAAGATACTTCTGTGCTCTCTCATAGTATTTGTTTGAAGGAAGCCCTGAGTAGTTTACATAGGCAACCTTTGGATGATTTTCCAAAAATTCAGCCACTGCCTGTCCATTTTCCACATGCTTTGGCATACGCACATGAAGTGACTCAAGGCCAAGATTCAGCATAAATGCATTCTGTGGTGACTGCATAGAACCAAAATCGCGCATAAGCTGTGCTGTACATTTGGTGATGAACGCACCTTCCTTGCCGAATTTCTCTGCATATGTGATGCCATGATAGCTGTCATCAGGTGTGCACAGTCCCGGATATTTATCTGCATGTGCCATCCAGTCGAATTTGCCGCTGTCTACGATTGCTCCGCCGAGTGTGGCTCCGTGTCCGTCCATGTACTTTGTGGTAGAGTGTGTGACAATATCTGCGCCCCACTCAATTGGTCTGCAGTTTACAGGTGTCGGGAAGGTATTGTCCACTATAAGCGGTACTCCGTGCTCGTGTGCCACCTTTGCAAAAAGCTCTATATCAAGCACCGTAAGCGCAGGATTGGCAATAGTCTCACCAAACATAAGCTTTGTGTTTGGTCTGAATGCTGCATTCAGCTCCTCCTCTGTAGCATCAGGAGATACGAATGTAGCTGTAATACCCATCTTCGCCATAGTTACCGCGATGAGGTTGAAGGTGCCTCCATAGATGGATGATGATGCCACGATATGGTCTCCGCACTCACATATGTTGAACATGGCATAGAAATTGGCTGCCTGTCCTGATGATGTGAGCATGGCAGCAGTGCCACCCTCCATAGCTGCGATTTTTCTTGCTACCGTATCACAGGTTGGATTCTGCAGTCTGCTGTAGAAATAGCCCTCTGCCTCAAGGTCAAAAAGCTTTCCCATGTCCTCGCTTGTGTCATATTTGAATGTAGTTGACTGAATAATCGGAATCTGTCTCGGCTCTCCGTTTCCGGCTGCATAGCCTGCCTGTACACACTTTGTACCTATACTGTATTCTTTCATTGTGCTTCTCCTTTATTATGTTAATGTTTCAGTTGGATATAGTATATTACATTTGTCGCGTTTTGACAAATTCTTCAAATCGTGGAAGTGTGAGAGTAATTTTACCGTACTCAGAGGTATCTATAACCCCCTTTCTTTTGAGCCGGTCTCTATATACCGAGAATAATCCTGAATTCATATCCAGCTTTTCTCTGATTTCTTTTACCTTTTCTTCACCACTTACTGATATTTCCAACAATATTTTTTTATCAAGCTCTGACAGCTCCGACCAGATTTTACTGTACACATACTCATCAAGGCACTGATCATATTCCGGTAAAATATCTTCTATCGTGTGATCATCCCTGTTTTCCCAGTAAAGATATCCCAATACCTGGAATGCAAAAGGATATCCCTTTGTAAGAGCTGCCATTTTGTCTGCCTCTCTTTGATCCAGTTCAAAAATATCCATATAGTGTTTCCTGACTGCTGTAAAGCTAAGTGGCTCAAGCATTATCTTAGGCGCCCTGTACAAAAATGTAAGTGCCTTGTCGTTCTGCAGATCATATATATTTTCAAACAGCCCCGTCATAAGCAGAAAAATAGGATAATCCTGTCTCAGAAATATCTGAAATGAACTGACAAATACTTTTACAAATTCACAGTTCATAACCTCATCAACTGAAATGAGTAACCGCTTATTATGTTTCTTTATATTTTCAAGCATCAATTCCAGCACATTTTCTATATCCGTAACCGGTGCTGCATTTTCTATGGAAACGCCCAGTCCAAACGCTGAAAAATCCAGTTTTGCATTGACAAATATTTTATTCATCTGAGGCATACTGTAAATCTTAGCTGCAAGGCTCTGAAGCATATCTCTCGTAGGGTTAAGCTCAACTGTCAGCCATTCCTCATCCTTCTTTATCTCTGATACTATATTGGTCATCATAACCGTTTTGCCCGATCCCCTTACCCCGGTTATCATAAAAAGCTGGTTTGCAGGATTTTCTGACCTAAATGTCTCTACTATCTGATTGGTCTGTGAGATTCTTGATATATATTGCAGTGGTTTTTTCCCGAATGATAATGTAAATGGATTTTGCATTTTGTTTTCCCCTTATATAACTTTATATAACTTTTTGTTTCGTATATAAGTTTATATAACCTTATATAACTTTGCATTTATTATATAACTTTATATAACTTTTGTCACCATAAATTCTTAATCTTTAAAAGCATCTTTATAAGATATTTTATCTACCAGCGCTTCATAACTGCTATCATCAGCTTGTACTATCTCTCTGACATTGTGCTGCTCTAATGCTGCTGTTGTTTTTTCACCTATTGAGTATGCTGTTTCCACGTATGCATTCTCCGGCAGCATATGAAAAAATCTTTCCACATTTGATGCGCTTGTAAAAACAGCTTCACTTACCATGTTTCCAATGCTTTCAGGAATACCCTCATATGCCTGCTCATTTACATATGCATCAATTTTTTCTAATTCACATATTTCTTTAAGCCCTGCCTCAAGGTCAGGTGAAGCCTCCTTTGCCGAGAAAATGCAGACTTTACACATTTTATCAGATATATTATCATTGCTTAAATCCAATGTACTATTTTTCCCTAAATCAAATGTATCCTCATCACTTACTCCATAGGCATACGGCATACATAATTTCATTGCATCTGCAAGTCCTTTTCCGGTCTGTTCTGCCGGAATAATATCTGCATTTATGTGATGCTTTACAAGCTCTTTTTCTGTAGCTTTTCCCACCACCGCAAACCTTGCATTTGCTATAAGCCTGATGTCAGCCCCTGCCAGATCCAGATTATAGAAAAATGATCTTACACCATTTTTGCTTGTAAAAACTATCCAGTCTGCCGATCTTACTTTATCAACAAATTTAGGAATTATAACTGGTTTAATTATGCCTGTTTTAACCGGTGTGATGTCTGCTCCAAGCTGCTGTAATTTTGCTATCAATTCGTTTGTTTTGATATATGGTACTGTGATTTTTCTTCCAAACAGCGGTCTTTTTTCAAAGAAATCAAGCCTGTCATTCAGTGAAACCACATCTCCCACAACGATTATAGCCGGTGATGTCAGCTTTGCTTCCTCGATTTTTTCTCCGATATCCGCAAGCGTTCCTATACATTTGCGCTGCGCGGCAAGTGTGCCGTTCGATATCACTGCTGCCGGAGTATCCGCTCTTCGTCCTGCTTTCATAAGCCCTGCTGCAATGCTTTTTACATGCGCAAGTCCCATCAAAAATACGCAGGTGATTGTCTCATCTGTAAGAAGGGAATAGTCTATATCTGCCTCCTCATCCTTTCTGCTGTGCGCAGTGATGACCTGAAAGCCTTTTGCTATGCCTCTGTGTGTGATAGGTATTCCTGCAGCCGCAAGCGCTGCAACCGATGAACTGACACCCGGTACCACTTCTACCTCCACATTTCTATCTACCAGGTAGAGAGCTTCCTCTCCGCCTCTTCCAAAGACATACGGATCTCCGCCCTTTAAACGGACTACAAGCTCATGATATTTTGATTTCTCGTATAAAAGCTCGTTTATGGCATCCTGCTTCATGACATGCTTGTGATTTTCCTTGCCCACATAAATAAGCTCACAGCCTGCCTTTGCCATTGAAAGAAACTCTGGTGATGATAGTCTGTCATACACCAGACAATCCGCCTGTTTTATATATTTTTCTCCTTTTAAAGTGAGCAGGCCCGTATCTCCCGGTCCTGCTCCAACTAATACTACTTTTCCTGTGTTTTCTCTCATGATTTTCCTAATTATTTTTCTACTGAATTATTATGATTAAAAATTATGACTTGATATTTTTTTAGTCGATTTCTAATTTATACCGAATATCGTGCACGGCACGCTCCACAATATTGTTTCTGTCTGATGTCATATCCCATACCTGCTCTGTCCTTGCAAGCTGTTTTCCATCCTCTGAGCCAAACATCGCAAGAAGCTTTAGCCTGTTATTTTTGTTGCTGTCATTACCGCGGTCTTTTTCACTTACAATATCACAGTATGCAGCCACAGGCAGATGACAGTTACCACCGATTTGCTTTAAAAATTCTCTCTCAATGCCTGCGCACAGATTGGTTTTCTCATCTGACAAAGCATCTAGCTTTGCCATCAGCTTAGCATTGTCAGCACGTAGCTCAAGCGCCAGTGTGCCCTGTGCCGGAGCCGGAATCATATCATCCTCTGAAAAGTACTGTGTGATCTCAGAATCTCTTCCGATACGCTTTATTCCCGCCGCTGCAAGTACGATTCCATCCAGCCTGTATTCGCTATACTTATTCTTTTTTTCGTTAGCTATCTCATTGTTATTTACAGTATTATCGGCAACCTCTTCATATATAATTTCACCATCATATAGCTTACGAAGCCTCGTATCGATATTTCCGCGTATGCCAACCACCTTAAGGTCAGGGCGCAGCTTTAAAAGCTGATACTTTCTGCGCTTGCTTCCGGTTCCTATCACGGCACCATGAGGAAGCTCATCCAGTGAAGCGGCATTTTTTAGCACCAAAACATCCCTTGGATCTTCACGCTTCCATGCCTTTGCAAATGTAAGCCCTGCTGCCGGTTCATCAGGCATGTCTTTCATGGAATGGACTGCCATATGAATCTTTCCCGATAAAAGCTCGTCCTCTATCTCCTTTACGAAGATACCCTTTGAGCCAATCTTATCGAGTGCCTTTTTCTGCTCTAAATCGCCTGTTGTCTTTATGATAACAGCCTTAAAATCATCATCCGGATATGCTCTTTTTAACTTATCTATCACGTAATCAGTCTGAACAAGAGCAAGCTTTGAGCCTCTCGTTCCTATTAAATACTTCATTTTACTCTCCTACGGATCATGCCATTTTCCATTTATCATTTATAAATGAACAACAACTTAAAATCTGTAATACCATACTTTAAACTATATTTCCGGAATCCTTCCATTATCAATAGCTGCACACAATATTTCTTTAAATACACGCTTTCTCTCGGCTTGAGTGTCATATTGCGCTATTACTTTTTCGCGGATCTGTCCCATGTATTCGTTCAGTTCACCAAGAAACGGAGTAAGAATCTCCTGCTCTTTGCCTTTCAGATACTGAGTCAGCACAGGGCTGTTTCCTCCGCTCGAAAATGCCGCAACAAGATTCTTTTCCTTTATGTATGACGGAAAAATAAAGCTGCAATCAGCCTTCTGATCGACCGCATTTACCATGATGCCATTAGCTTTGCAATACTCTGCAATCTCATGATTTAAAGCATTGTCATCAGTGGCAGCGATAACCATTTCCATGCCGTCACAGTCTTTTCGGTCAAACCTTCTTTTTATAATCGTAATTCTATCGGCTGCATCCGAGTCCGGCTGATTGTTTTCTTTGTTTGCTGCATCCGGGTCCGTCTGATTGTTTTCTTTATTTGCCGTATATGAGCCCTTTTTATCCTCGCTTGCTATATCATCAATTGTAAGCTTTCTCAGCTCATCACATATATCCTCTGCCACAACCGTGACCTTCGCGCCAAAATCCAGCATTACGATCACCTTGCGGTATGCCACATTTCCACCGCCGACGATCAGACACTCTCTTTCCGTCATATCCACAAACATCGGAAAATACGCCATTTTTATCTCCCTGTAATACCATATCCATACTTTATTTCATATATTATTTCATGCCTTATTTTATACGCTTTATGCTTTATTTTTTGCCTTATGCTTCACACTGTATCCATTGAGCATTCCTTCAAAAACAGGACGAAGCTTGGCAGAAAACACTGCTGCCGATACGCATAATATAAAGTCCGGTGCAACAGTTATCAGACAGTAATCTACTATTACGATGCCCCAGCTGACAGGTGTTGCCGCATAGAAATTCTTCATGCAGTAAAAGTATATTGCTCCAACTGTATAATATGCCACCAGTCCGACCGTTGCCGGAAGAATGAGTGTAAACGCATTGGTCTTTTTAAGCTTTTCTGTGATAGCTCCGATTAAAAATGCGGCAAGCACAAAGCCTAAGAGGAACCCAAAGCCCGGTCTTAAAATGTATGTAGGACCACCTCCTGCCGCAAATACAGGCACTCCCACCAGTCCGATGCACAAATATACTATTACGCTAAGCGATGCCAGCTTTGCCCCGAGCAGAAATCCCGCCATCAGCACAAAGAACCACTGTAATGTAAAATGCATGGTGTACATAGGAAGTGGAATATCAATCTTGATAAATGCTCCAACTGCTATAAGTGCCGCAAAAAGTGCACATGTTGTAAGTTCCTTCGTTTTTAATTTCATTTTCGAACGCTCTTTCGTTTTATTAAATATACATGCTATAATAACATCTTTCTCTAAAAAAGAAAAGCCATCTTCGATGAAGCTGACTTTTCTTTGCAGCTTTCGCTGCGACTCAAAACATTAACATATGATTTAGAAGTAATATTCATCAGAATATATTCGTAAATCCTCTTTCGTGACCTGTCCACCCTCGATATGAAACGAGTTGATTACAGGATTTTCTGCCATAAGCGACATTATCATGTAGCTCGCATTTGGATCGTATGCAAGCTTTATATCCTCATCCGATGGCCTTGAAGGGCTAGACGGATGTGAATGCCAGTTGCCAAGCGGCTTAAGGCCGTTTGCTCTCATGTCCTTTATGGCTGCCAGCTGCTCCTTTGGATCCATTGTGAAATGGTCCTCGGCATGGTCTGTATTCGTCAGGTAATATACCTTTATGATGAGACGACCGTTTTCGTCCTCACTGCCTGCTATCAGACCGCACGCCTCCTCCGGAAGATGCTCTTTAGCATATTTTGCTATTTCATCCAGAAACGGATATTTCATTCTTATGATACTCATATCGTTCCTTTCCTTACTGTCTTTTTATTCCTGTGTACGAGGTGCATCAAATCTGCCCGCTGTCTCCTCGCAGACCTCCTGCTCGTAGTCGATTGGCTCGAGAATGGTCGGATGGTCGCCACAGACTGCACAGTTGTGTGTATCCTTTGGAAGCTTAATCTTGTGGAACTCCATGGTGAGTGCATCATATGTAAGCAGATATCCTGTGAGCAGCTCTCCAACACCGATTAAATACTTGATAGCCTCCATAGCCTGAAGCGAACCGATTACTCCGCCCATAGCTCCGATAACGCCTGCCTGCTTACATGTAGGCACTGCATCCTTTGGTGGCGGATTCTTGAATACACATCTGTAGCAAGGTCCCTCTCCCGGCACATATGTCATGAGCTGACCCTTAAAACGGATGATTCCTGCATGTGAAAACGGCTTTTTCTCAAGCACACATGCATCATTGATTAAGAACTTTGCCGGGAAATTGTCAGTTCCATCGATGATGAAATCATAATCCCTGATAAGCTCTCTGATGTTTGACGCATCTACAAACATACGGTATGTATTGACCTGAACGTCCGGGTTCATGGCGTTCATTGTCTCTTTTGCTGACTTTACCTTGGCTTTTCCCACATCGGCTGTTCCGTGGATAATCTGTCTCTGCAGGTTGGATAAATCTACCTCATCCGCATCCACAATACCGATTGTGCCAACTCCTGCTGCTGCAAGATACATGGCTGCCGGAGCTCCAAGTCCGCCGGCACCGATAATAAGCACCTTGCCCTTTAATAATTTCTTCTGACCTTTAACGCCCACCTCATTAAGGATAATGTGGCGTGAATAGCGCTCGATCTGCTCATCAGTCATTGCCATTAGCATCCACCTCCCATGAAGTAAAGGAACTCTACATTGTCGCCATCCTTAAGCACTGTCTTTGGCTTATCCTCTGTGGCAACAAATTCCTCATTTATTGAAACTGTTACATACTCAGGCATATCTACATTCTCAAGCTCGATAAGCTCCGGTAATGTAAGTCCATCCTTATATTCTTTCTTCTCTCCTGCTACTGTGATAGTCATTTTATTTCCTCCTGTGTCACAGATTGTGGTATCTGTATGTGTTATTATCCTGTATCAGACTGCTTTATATAATAATCTAAAGACTATAATAATTCTTCAACCCATGCCTTCAAATCGGCAGGCTTTTGTGCGCCGACCTTTCTATCTAAGACCTCTGCGTCTTTTACGAAAAGCAGTGTCGGATTCGCAGTCACCTCATACTCATCAGCGAGCTCTCCGTCAAAGTTTGTGTTGACCTTGTATACGTGAAGCTTATCCTCATAATCATCCTCGATATCTCCGAGAACCGGTGCCAGCTTCTTGCAGGCCACACATGAATCCGAGTAAAAATCAACAATTACCGGAAGCTTGCTTTTTAATACTTTTTCATCGAAATCAGCCTTTGAAATTCTTGCTGCCATGATTAGTCCTCAACCTTTCTGACGTAAAGAGTGTATGTTCCATCCTCGTTGTCCTCGAGCTTAAGTATCTTGTGTCCCTCTTCCTTCATGCTTCTTGGAACATTCTGTACCGGCTCTCCATCATTCATACGGATTGCAAGCACCTCACCGTCATCTAATTCCTCTATTGCTACCTTTGCCTTTACAAATGTAAGAGGGCAAACCTTGTCAGTTATATCTACCTGATCATCGAATGCTATATCTGCCATTTTGCATCTCCCTTCCTATACTCATATTTATTATATTTTTGCCGTAACCGTTGTTGTTTATGCATGCCGGATATTTCATGCTATACATGGGGATTATTTACCCTCGTATGCTGCCTGAATCTCTTTTTTGAACTCTTCCTCGCCCACTCTCTGAAGAGTAAGTCTGAAACGCTCACCACCGTTTGCATGCTTCTCGAAGAAACTAATTGCTGCATCTGTCACTCTGAAAAGAGTTTCCTTGTCGCGGATAATCGGAACTAGCTGCTCTCCTTTATAGATGTGGTTTCCGAAAAGTCCTCCAAACGATACGATATATCCCGGAGTTCCCTTCCATGCATCTGTCGGACAGCTCTTTACGCAGCGCGCACAGTTGTTACATTTGTCTCTGTCGATGACAATCCTGCCATCCTCCATCGAAAGTGCACCCTCGCGGCATGCCTTCACACATACACCACACTGGATACAATCGTCATGGCTGCACTCTACTGTCATGCCGCCTTTGATTCCGACATCGTTTTCCTCAGCCTTTAAGCAGTTGTTCTGACAGCCTGTGACACCAAACTTGAACTTGTGAGGAAGCTCTCTTCCGAAGTATCTTTCATCAAGTTCCTTAGCCAGAGTGTATGTATCGATACATCCGCTAGGACAGATTTCTGAGCCCTGACACGCTGTGACAGTACGTACTCTCGGTCCGCAGACACCTGTTCCTACACCGCCCTTTGCCAGTTCCTCTTTTACCACATTGATATCCTCAACCTTGATAAAAGGAATCTCAATACCCTGACGCGATGTCATATGAACATATCCGTGTCCGTATTTCTCAGCAACCTCTGCTACTGTTTTGATATTTTCTGCTGTAAGATTTCCTCCTACAACCGCAATTCTAAGCGAGAAACAGCCCTTTTGCTTCTGTCTCATGAAACCGCCCTTTTTTAGGGCCGCGTAATCAACTTTCTCCGCCATTTTTAATCTCCTTACTGTGTAAATATGTTAATGTTTTGTTTTATATGTAAATGCATATGCACGCTCTCATTTGCATACACATTGATACCTTATTACGATGGCTTAATCAGCTATATTTAAAAAAGCCTGTGCAAAATCCTCCTTGAGGTCATCTATATCCTCGATACCCACACTGACTCTTATAAGATCCTCAAATACTCCTGCATCCTCCTTCTGCTTATCTGTGCTGTGAAGACTGATTGTGGAGCCCGGATGAATGACAAGTGTCTTTGTATCTCCGATATTGCTGAGTGTGTATGGAATCGTCAGGCTGTCTATAAATTTAAATGCCTTTTCCTTGCTGCCAACCCTGATTGTAAGGATTGCTCCATAGCCGTTTGTGAGCTGTTTTTTTGCTATTTCATGCCATTTGCTGCTACAAAGCCCCGGATAATTAACCTTTATGTCAGGATAATTGTTTTCTATCCACGACGCAAGCCCGAGTGCATTAGAGCATTCTCTTTCCATTCTAAGACCGAGTGTCTCAAGTCCTATAATATTTAAGTATGCATTCACCGGAGCTAAACAGGCACCCATATTTCTGAAAAGACTGTTTCTCAGCTTTGCGACAAATGCCATAGGTCCATACTTCACATAATCTGCAAACCCCGGATATCTGTTCTTGTCCCATTTGAACTTACCTGAGTCTGTCAGAATACCACTGATTGCATTGCTGCTTCCATTGATATATTTGGAAGATGAATTGACCACGATATCAGCTCCATGCTTTAAAACCTGTATCAGGTAAGCTGTCGATGTGGTATTGTCAACTACAAGCGGTATATCATGTGCGTGTGCTATCTCTGCAAGCTTCTCAATATCTGTGACATCCAGACAGGGATTACCGATAGTCTCTGCAAAAATCAGTCTGGTATGCTCATTGATGCTGTCCTCTATCTGCTGCCAGTTGTTGTTCTCGACATATCTGGTTGTGATGCCGAAGGCCTCAAGATCATGGAACAAATCTATTGTGCCACCGTAGAGGCTGGCGCTTGAGATGAGCTCATCTCCACTGCTTAGTATATTTAAGAAGGTATTCATCAGTGCTGCCATGCCTGATGCGCATGCCACCGATGCTATTCCTCCCTCGAGCTTTGTTATTCTGTTCTCAAAAGCTGTAATCGTAGGATTGGCAACTCTTGTGTAACAGTAGCCCGGAGCTTTGTTTTCAAATATTTTTTCCAGATCTGCCGCGCGCTCCTGCTCGAAGGCGCTTGTCTGATATACCGGTGGCAGTGTAGAGCCATTTGCCTCTTTTGTCACGCCGGCATGAAGTAAGCTTGTATTAAATCTCATTGTTTTCTTCTTCTCGTTAATTCTTACATAGTCTATTGTGTTACTAGGAATTGATGAGATTATTATACAAACGTGTGTGTTGAAAGTCAATGCTATCAGTTATACAAATTATTTGTGCGTGGTTATATATTTTGTTTATAGCCATTAATGTCCCTTAAATACTCTGCGGCTGTCGTTGCGGCATTTGCTCCGTCAGATACTGCGGTTACCACCTGACGCAGTGTCTTGGTACGGACATCTCCCGCCACATACAGTCCCGGCTGGACGCTTCTATCATGGTCACCATTTTTTGTTGCAGCATATGTGATGCCGTCCTCACCTGCCACTACATATCCTCTCTCATCGAGCTGCACCAGATTCTTTATAAGCTCTGACTGCGGTACTGAGCCGTATGCCACGAATACTCCGTCTACAGCCAGTGTCCTGCCACTTTTAAGCTTTATGCCTGTCGGCTTTTTTTCTCCATATATTTCTGTCACTGTTTCGTTTAGGACAAGCTCTACATTTTCTTTCTGCTTTAAGAGCTCAACTGTGCTCTGTGCACCGCGGAAGCTGTCTCTTCTGTGAACCAGATAGACCTTCTCACATATATCGGACAGATATAATGCATCATCCAAAGCGGTATCTCCGCCGCCCAGCACTGCGGCTGTCTTTCCTTTATAGAATGCTCCGTCACAGATTGCGCAGTAAGATACTCCCTTACCGGTATACTCATCCTCTCCCGGCACTCCTGCCTTTCTCGGATATGCTCCTGCGGTATAGATGAGCGCTCTTGCCTCTGCTATCGTGTCATCATCGAATTTCACTCTGTATATCGCTGATTCTTCTTTCTCACCATTTTGCACTGCTTCTATCTGCACTGCTTCTTTTTCGATAAATTCTACATCAAGAGACACTGCATGCTCCCTGAATTTTTCTCCCAGGTCATATCCGTTTATGTTTGGAAGCCCCAGATAGTTGTTCACATTTCCGCTCTCGGCTATCTGGCCTGTCCCCTCGTATTCTTTTTCTGCTATTGCCACATTCAGATTGGCTCTCTTTGCATATATTGCTGCAGACAGTCCTGCCGGACCACTGCCTATTATTATTATATCAAACATGGAATTGGTTCCTTTCATCGTCCATTGAATTTTTTCGGTAACTTATTATATACATTATCCTTAAAAAATACAATAATACCGCCTGCTTTTATAAAACACCTTTATAAAAACAAGCGGTATCAAATTTATCTATCGTATATACATCCTGGCCTCATAAGGTCTGAGCACTGACATATCAGAGGTATCCTTATAATTTGAAATCAGCACCTCCATGCCCTCACACTCCTTTGCAAGCGGCATTGGTATCTCCTTGTCAAAGAAATTGCACACAACAATCATGGTTTTTTCTTCATTCTTTCTGCTGTATGCAAAAATATTCTCATCATCCTCAAGTAAAAGTGTAAATTTACCATCAACAAATACCGGATAATCCTTTCTCAGCTGAACAAGCTTCTTGTAGCAGCTAAAGATTGAATCAGGGTCATTCACCTGTGATTTGGCATTTATTTTGTCGTAATTGTCATTTACCTTTATCCAAGGTGTTCCTGTGGTGAAGCCGGCATTTGCCGAGTCATCCCACTGCATAGGTGTCCTTGCATTGTCACGGCCCTTTGCGTAAATGGACTTCATGATTTCATCCTTTGAGTATCCTTTTTCAAGGCGCTCATGGTACATGTTTATGATTTCACAGTCCTTATAATCCTCGATATCATACTGTACATTTGTCATGCCCAGCTCCTCGCCCTGATAGATGTATGGTGTACCCTGCATGCCGTGCAGCAATATAGCAAGCATCTTTGCAGATTCCACTCTGTACTCCCTGTCATTGCCCCATCTTGACACGATACGCGGCAGGTCATGATTGTCCCAGAACAGACTGTTCCAGCCACAGTTGTAGAGCTCATTCTGCCAGTGAGCCATTATCTTTTTGAGCTTTTTAAACGGAAGCGGTGCAAGGTCCCATTTCTCGCCGCCCTCCTTCTGGTCAAGCCCTATGTGCTCAAACTGGAACACCATAGAAAACTCGCTGCCATCCGGATTGCTGTAAAGCTTTGCGCGCTCTGTGTCTGCGCCCCATGCCTCACCTACAGTAATCAGGTCGCCCTTCTGGAAGGTCTCCCTGCTAAGTTCCTTAAAATATTCCTGAAGCCTTGGTCCGTTTATGGTGATTCTCTTGTCCGGCTCTTTTGCTATCTGGTCGATTACATCAAGTCTGAAGCCGCCGACTCCCTTATCCATCCACCAGAGAATCATATCGTAGATTGCTCTTCTGACCTTTGGATTCTCCCAGTTTAAATCCGGCTGCTCCGGTAAAAACTGATGGAAATAATACTGTCCGATTTCCGGCACATATTCCCATGCGCTTCCACCGAAACAAGCCTTCATATCACTTGGCGGCACGCCTTCATCTCCGTCTCTCCAAATATAGTAGTCATGGTATGGATTGTCCTTGCTCTTTTTAGCCTCCTTGAACCACCTGTGTTCGTTTGAAGAATGATTTAAGACAAGATCCATCATAATCCTTATATTGTGCTTCTTTGCCTCGTTTATGAGCTCTTCCATATCATCGAGACTGCCAAACGTCGGATCAATATCCCTGTAATCCGAAATGTCATAACCGTTGTCCGCCTGCGGTGATTTGAATACCGGCGAAAGCCAGATTGCATTGATTCCAAGCGTCTCAAGATAATCAAGTCTTTTGATGATACCCTGTAAATCACCAAAGCCGTCTCCGTTAGAATCCTGGAAGCTCTTTGGATAAATCTGGTAAACTACCGCCTTTTTCCACCATTTTTCGTTATTGTTTTTGCTCATTATGCCCTCCTTGTCTCTTCATTGTCTCTTCATTATCTCTTTTTGTTATCTCTTATAGCTGTTTCTTTTTGTAAAAATTCAGCCTGGTTTCTTTAATGCTGTATCAAATTATGCTATTTTACAAGCACCACCAAAACCTCACAGCTTTCAAGCTTAAGCTCGGATGCTCCAACTGAAACAGTGCTCTTTTCAGCATCATTTGTGTTGGACAAAAGCACCTTTTTCACACTGCCATCCAGCCTGATTTGTGCCTCTTTACTACCAAAATTTGCCACAACCAGCACTCGCTTATTTTCATCCTCTCTGTAATAAGCCATGATACCATCTGTATCCTCATATGCCGGAACACATCTGCCGTAGGTGAACAGCTCCTTATATTCATCTGACTTTCTGAGTGCCACAAGCCTTCTGTAATAGTTCAAAACAGATGAAGGATCCTTTTCCTGCGCCGCAACATTGATAGCCTTATAGTTTTCATTGACCTTAAGCCATGGCTTTGCTGTGGTAAAACCGGCATTTGCCTCATCACTCCACTGCATAGGTGTCCTTGCATTATCCCTGCTCATCCTTCCACAGGCCGCAAGTGCCTGCTCCTTTGATAAGCCTGCTGCAAGTGCTGCCTTGTACTGATCCTTTGTGCTGATATCGTCATACTCATCTATACTGTTCCATTTTGCATTTTGCATACCGATTTCCTGTCCCTGGTATATAAACGGAATGCCTCGAAGCAGTACGCTGACAGTTCCTAACATCTTTATTCCGGCAGGATTTTGAGCATGCTTTGGTAAAAATCTTGAGGCACCTCTCGGCTCATCATGATTTTCTATGATATTGGCCTTAAAGCCGTACTTTTCTGTCTCAAGCTGTGAACCAAGAATGGCCTTTCTCCATGTGTCAAAATCTATTTCCGGTGCATCATACCAGCCATGCTCTCCATCACTTAAGCACTGTGCACAAAAATCAAATATTGTTGAAAAATGCCCATTCTCACCGATAAACTCCGGCAGTTCCTCAGGCTTCATATTGAATACCTCGCCAACCGTAAATGCATCATACTTCTTAAATGTATTGTTCTTTAATTCCTCTAAGAGCTCTCCGACACCTTCTGCACTTTCAACCATCTTGTAGCAGGCAGCCAGTCCGTCCTCTGCATCCGGCTCAAAATCAGGGAAATCAAGATTTTTCTTTATATTGATTATCGCATCTATTCTAAATCCTGACAAGCCCTTATCAAGCCACCAGTTAATCATCTCATAAAGCTTTTGTCTTAGCTTTTCATTCTCCCAGTTTAAATCCGGCTGCTCCTTCGCAAACATGTGCAGATAATACTTGTCCGTGCCCGGCACCTTCTCCCAGCAGCTTCCGCCAAAATAAGAGCGGTAATTGCTCGGCGGATTGCCGTTTTTACCTTTTCTGAAATAAAAGTAATCAGCATACTCTCCATCCGGATCCTTAAGTGCCTTTTGAAACCATTCGTGCTTATCCGAGCAGTGATTTATTACCAGATCCATGATGATGTGCATATCACGCTTCTTTGCCTCGGCAAGGAGCTCATCAAACTCCTCCATAGTACCGAACTCTTCAGCTATCGCATAGTAATCAGATATGTCATAGCCCTGATCCACAAATGGCGATTTATATATCGGAGACAGCCATATGATGTCAATTCCAAGCGATTTTAAATAATCCAGCTTTGAAATGATACCTCTTAAATCTCCTATTCCGTCACCGTTTGTATCCAGAAAGCTCTTTGGATAAATCTGATATGCCACCTTGTCATGCCACCATTTTCTCTCCATAATGTGTACCTCTTATCTAATCATAAATTTTGCACTCATTTACATCTTGAGCACTTCGCCTTGATGTATTATACTGCTATTATAAAAAGGGCTTAGTATAAATTCTTGCAATATTTTTTCATTTTATAACACAATACTGCTCTTATAATTTTAAAGGGTATAGTTTTAAAAGCTATGGAGAAACAACAATATGAAAAACAATAATCCGCCTGCCCTCGGGCAGAAAGAAAACGCAAAGCACGGAGAAGTATTTTTTCCCGTTCAGAAATATATAACAAGACTTGCAGCAGATTACCCTGTCATCACTACACACTGGCACGATGAGGCAGAGCTCACACTGATTACAAAGGGCTCATGCACCTATCAGATTGATTTGCTCGAATATGAAGCAAAGGAAGGCGATATCATCTTTATCCCGCCACTGCTGCTGCATTCCATTTCAATAAGGGACTGCGACGAATTTTACTCGGAAACGTATGTATTCCATATCAATTTTTTAGGTGGAAACAATACCGATATATGCTCTTCAAGATATCTGACTCCGCTAATCAACCATGAGTTTGCCATGCCTTACCTGATTGCACCGAAGCATCCGGCATATTCATCCCTTTGCAAATGCTTCATGCGCATAACAAATCTATACTCCCGTCAGGAATTCGCCTATGAGCTGGCTCTAAAGGCATTTCTGCTTCAGGCAATATTTCTATTGCTGCAATACAGTGAAAAAAATGCTGATTTTGGTGTCAACACATCCTCCGATAAGCTCAAAAATGTGCTCGATTACATCGATGTGCACTATGCCGAAAGCATCCAGGTTGCAGAGCTTGCCGGGCTTTGCTATTTCAGTGAATACCACTTCATGCGTTTCTTCAAAAAACACATGAACATGACCTGCGTGCAGTATATCAACAATGTGCGTCTTGAAAAATCCGTGGAACAGTTCGAGCGCGGCAACACCTCAATTTTAGATGTCTCACTGTCTGTCGGATTTCACAATCTGAGCTATTTTCACAGGGCATTTAAAAAGAGGTATCATATGACACCTCTTTCCTTTATCAAAAGCCTTGAATAAATATTTATTTGCACGCAATCACTCTGAGTATATACTCATATGACCTCTTTGCAGAGGATATGGAAAGCCTCTCCTCAGTCGTATGGATATCATACATGTCCGGTCCCATTGATATGCAGTCGAGTCCTTCAATCTTGCCGCTTAAAAGTCCGCACTCGACACCGGCATGAATAGCCTCAACTGTAGGCTTTTTGCCATACATCTCCTCAAAAATCCGTACCATATCCTCGCGGAGCTTTGAATCCTTCTTGTACTCCCATGCAGGATAATCGCCCTCAAATGTAACCTCTGCCGCAAAAGCGCCTGCTATGCAGACAAGCTGGTTCTTAAGGCTTTTTTTAGCCACACCGACCGAGCTTCTGACTGCGTATCTTAAAGTGACAGCAGCATCGTCTGATTTTAAAACTCCCAGATTAAGTGAGGTCTCAACAAGCTTATCGATTTCCCGGCTCATTCTGATGATGCCGTTTGGCAGTGCCTCGATAAGTGCGATAACCCTTGCGCTGTCCTTTGCACTTATAGCTGACTCACTACAGTCAGTCTCCTCTGACACAGTAAGCTTAAGGTCAGGATCAGATGCCTTAAACTCCTGTGCAATCTCAGCTGCTGCCTGTTCTATCGAAGCCTTCACTGCCGCAGCCTCATCAGGTGCTACAATAATCTGTGCAGTACACTCTCTTGGAATGGCATTATCCTTTCTGCCGCCATCTATAGAAGCTATAGCTACAGGTGCCGATGCGTCGCGAAGCAGTCTGGACATAAGAGTATTGGCATTGCCCCTTCCCTTATCAATCTCTGAGCCTGAGTGTCCGCCGGTGAGACCTGATAAGCTCACAGTAAGCTTTGTTCCGCTCACTGTCTCTCTCTCTACAGGCAGCTTCACATCGGCTCTGCATCCGCCGGCGCAGCTTGCGAGCATCACTCCCTCCTCCTCGCTGTCCATATTAAGAAGCTTCTTTCCCTTAAGCATAGACACATCGATGCCTGTAGCACCCTCCATGCCGACCTCCTCGCATACAGTGCATACAAACTCAAGGCGTGGATGTGACAGGCTGTCATCGTCCAAAATAGCAAGCGCATATGCCACCGCGATACCGTCATCTCCACCGAGTGTAGTGCCCTTTGCCGAGATAAAATCACCATCTATCAAAAGGTCCAGGCCTTCCTCATCCATATCCTTATCACAGTCAGGTGCCTTCTCGCAAACCATATCCATGTGCCCCTGCAGTATGATTGGCTCCACATCCTCATATCCTTCTGATGCTTCCTTTATGATTATCACATTGTGAAGCTCATCCTGGTAATGCTCAAGGCCTCTTGCCTTTGCAAACTCCACCAGATAATTACTGATTTTCTCTTCCTTGTATGATGGATGAGGAATACTGCATATATCCTCGAAAAACGAAAAAACGTTCTTTGGCTCTAAATCTGTTAATACTCTCATTTTACTCTCCTTAAAAAAAGTCTGCCGACGAATCCGCCGACAGACATATTATAACACAATCCGGTATTTAATTGTATATGTATTATAAGTGTTGTGAAATACATTTCTTTACACTAAAGGCTTAATCTCGTCATCCAGCGTACTCCTAAGCTCTGCAAAAAACTTAGCATAGTACTTGAATTTAGGTAAAGCATGTTCCACTGTATTTTTGTACTCAGGATAATTAATAGATGCCTTTATGGCGCTCTCATTAGGGATAACCCCATTGCGGTAATGTGTTGCCGCATACATTACATCATCCTTGTCTGCATGCCATAACAGGCAGAAATTACTCACAACCTGTTCTATACATTCATGTTTCATATTTTCAACAATGTTTAGAATTGATTTGCCCTTAAATCTGCTCTCATCAAGCTCTATCTCATTAATCAGATGTGACATGATATCTGCAACCTTTGGATTATCCTTACGCAGATCCTCTACATACTGCTTTGCCTCATCAATCTTCTTTTGCTTTTCCTCAGGAGTGATATCACCATCCTCCTCAGGATTGACGATATTCTGAATGAGATTGATGATATATTCATAATCAATCCTTGTATTACTGTATGCCATAAGCTCATAATCTGAGTCTATTTCCAGTTCTACTGGCGGATTAACCGGGTCCGATCCCGGTTCTGGCCCAATCTCACTTTTTATGTTCAGGTAATGACCTGCATAGTCTATATATTCCTGTTCAGTAATTCCATAATCATCAAGCATACTTTCATCATATCTGCTGAAGGATTTAAGCTGTGCAAAAAGTCTGTCAAAGCTCTGAAACATCTTCATGAAATGAAGCTTCTCCTCATCTGACATTGACGGAATGTCGTCCGGTATCTGAGCTGCAATTCTAAGTGCCGCAAGCGCCTTTTTAAAAGCAGGCTCCACATCATCCCACTCTGCAATAAGCGGTGTATCCTCTGTACTTCCTGCAGAGTAAAGCTTGACAGCATCATCCACACATTTCTTGAAAAGTACCGGTGCCTGAAACGTTACAATCTGTCCATACGGCTTTGATTTTTTGTCAAAAATACGATTAGTTCTGGAAAAGGCCTGTATTAAATCGTGAGGTCCCATCGGCTGCCTGTCAATAAAAATTGTCGACATGCATGGCGCATCAAAGCCTGTGAGCAGACGATCCACAACAATAACCAGATCAAGCTGTTCGTTTCTGCTCTTATACTTAGGATCTTTTCTAGAAAGTCGTTTATTTAGATTACTATTGTATGAAGTAATCTGTGAAATATCAAACTTTGTATCAAACATAGCGTTGTAGTCATCAAGAGACTGCTTCATCTTCTCCTGATTGACCTGCGAGCCGTCCTCATTTTCAGTCACAGAGTATGTAATGGCAAACTTAGGGAAGTCCGGTAAAACCTGCTTTATGCGTTCATCTATCTTTAATGGCGTTTCTCCGTTTTTCACCCTTGTGAGCAACTCATAATATTTTTGTGCAATCGAAATAGAACTTGTGGTCAAAAGTCCTTCAAAGGTCTTGCCCTTTCCATTTTGAAACCCCAGCTTATGATATGACTTATTTAAAATAACCTCAAGCACCTTGAGCATATGCGTCTCATTTTCATATCGGCTGCTGTCAGTCTCATCCGTCACACCCTTTGGACCATCGTGCTCCACTTGAAATCCCAAAACAGCATTATCATGAATAGCATTCTGGATAGTATATTTGTGCAGACATGCTCCGTATAATTCCTCTGTTGTACGTGGCAAATCCCCCATCAACGGATAAGGATTCTCCGGAAAACGTGGTGTTCCTGTAAAGCCAAACCAGAGTGACTTTCCAAAAAAGCGTTCGATTATTCTCTTGGTAGCCGGAGATACAGCTCTGTGACACTCATCCACCACAAAAGCTATTTTTAATCCTCTTAACCTGTTATACTCTGCTGTGCCCTCCTTCAGACGCTTTGAAATGAGAATCTGCATCTTTTGAATTGTAGTAACAATCATCTGTCTGTCAGACGATTTAAGTTTATTTTTCAAATCAGTCACATTATCAGTATTATCCACATCAATTGAATCATTCTGAGAATATGAACTAAATGACGTATTTGTCTGCTCATCAAGATCTTTCCTGTCTATAAGGAAAATAGCCTTATCCAACGCCGGAATATCCATAAGGAGATTTCTTGTTGCCTTATATGATGTAAGCGTCTTTCCCGAGCCTGTAGTATGCCATACAAATCCCGACTTTCCTGTTCGTGATGCTTCACGAATTGCCTCAATAGCATGTATCTGATATGGTCTAAGCAGAATAAGCCGCTTAGCCTCATTATCTAAAACCGTATATCTTGCAATCATCTCATGTGCCTGTGGAATCTTAAGGACATTTTTTGCAAAATCAATATAATCAGAAACCGGCTGATTGTTCCTGTCAACCCATCCGCTGATAAATTCTTTCTTTAGCTCCGTATCACTTGCTGCAGAAAAATACTTCGTGTCAACACCGTTGCTTATAACAAACATCTGAACAGCCGAAAAAATCCCCCTGAACTGCCCTTCACCAATGTATTTCTTTATCTGATTGAATGCTTCCATATATGAATGCTGTCTGTTTTTCAGCTCAATATGTATCATTGGAAGACCGTTTATCATCAAGGTCACATCAAATCTACGGTCTCTTGATGCGGCATCCTCATCATCCTTCAATGCACTGTACTGATTTATAACCTCATACACACTGCTGCCACCTGCAATATGCTCATGATTCATCACAACCAGATGAAGCTTCTTAGTATCACGCTGTACATGCACCATGACCTTGCCGTTTTCGCCTACCAGCCACTCTCCAGCCTTATAAAATGTTGAGAACTGCAACTGATTCTTTACCTGCTCAAACTCTGAATCAGAAAGTGGCTCACCATCCAGCCTGTCCTTATTGTTCTGCTCTAAAATATATTTAAAATTGTTCCATAAATCCGCTTCTGTCTTTAAATCTGGCCTGTACGTCCACTGCGAATCCCCATATATCAACTGCTCAATCAATTTCTGCTCTATTATCGATTCCAACTCCGGCATGATAATTTCTCCTTCTTCAAAACCTAAACACTAACTATATTTATTATAGCAAATATAGGCATAAAATACCACAAAATTACTTATATCAAAATCAGCGTAAGCATATTGTTTAAAAAGCTACATTACAGTCCTGACAAAGTCCTCATTACCAGATCCACATCCTTGTTTTCCAGTTCCTGAATGATATGCAGATATGTTTTCTGCGTTGTTGTCATACTCGCATGCCCCAATCTGCGCGCCACACTGGCTATAGAAACACCGGCAAACAAAAGCAACGACGCATGCGTATGTCTAAGTCCGTGAATGGAAATCTCCGATATCCCACAGGCCTTACAGTGTCTGGTGAGAGCATCATTGACGGTTGAATTATAAATCTTTTCCTCTCCTACAAATATAGGCTCGTCCTCCGGCAACCCTTTTATCAGCTCAGAAAACTTTACTACTATCTGCCAGTCAATCTGAATCTTTCTCACAGATGACTTATTCTTCGTCGGTAGAAAACCTCCCTTACCCTTATAATCCCACGTCTTACTTATAGAAAGAGTTTGCCTTCCAAAATCAAAATCCTTCGGTGTGATAGCAAGCGCCTCTGAAAAACGCATCCCTGTCTTTGCTACAAGCAAAATAAACCAGTCCCAGTTCGGCTCTTCCTTTATATCCAGATCAGCTATCAAAGTATGCAACTCAAACTGATTGAGATATTTAATCTTTTTCTCACGTGGTGTCTTACCCTTGATGATAGCCTTTCTGGTCGGATCACGCTCTATCAGCCCCTCATCCACCGCGTCCATTACCGCACCCTTTAGCTGATGATGGAAGTCAAGTGTTGTCTGTCTCTCATGCTCCTTTGCGTAATCATTTAGTATCTTCTGATACGCGGTCCTTGTCAGCTCACAAACCTTAAGCTCCGGAGCCAGCTTCTCCACCCACTTCTGAGTCATCCTGTACTTTGCCATAGTGGCTTCACGAATTGCATCTTTCTTATACACTTCTATCCACTGTGCGTAATAGTTGTAAAATAATGCATCCTTGCTCATATCCTCTAGCATACGCTACCTCCTTTATTAGTACTGCTTACGCTGATGTAACCATAATTAGGCTTGCTTTGTTTGAGGTTGGTTTATGTTTGATTCGTTGTCAAATTTATGGTAACCATTGTATAGATACGATGTTACTTACGATAAAAAACAGTTTATAAAAGCATGTTCAGATGTAATTTGTGCTGGCGCTGGTGAAGAGTGATGAGGTGGTCGAGGGTAGTAAAATAATCTCCAATCTTTATCTGCTCTTCCACCATTGGAAATGCAACTGTAGTGCCACCCACCAATTCTTTGTTAAGATTATTAACGGTACTTCCTGCCGCCATAGCCTTATATTGATTGAGCATGCCATCTGTTCCAAGTAAAGTACAAAGAAACTTTAAATCAAAGTTCTTTTTGGTATCTCGAATAGCAAGCCAACCATCATGAATACAGCCATCTATCGCCATTATATATGGTCTTCCAAAGCTCATCGAATTTGATAAGATCAAATCTCCTGGATGAACTTCTCTAGTTTTAGAGAGTCCTTCAGGTCTAATTTTCTCTGCTGTTTGAGTAATATAATTTCCCTGTTCTGGAGCATCACCAATCTTAACCCAATTCAATCCATTTTCATCATTCGTGATAAATTTATCTATCGGTCTAGGTGATCCACCACGCTCAATTGTTACCAATTCAGAAAACTTACGCTGTTCCCAATCGTTTTCAACATTTATAATTTTTTATTGGCTTACGATGAGATAAAGTAGAAATTGGGTTTTTTATAAAAATCTGTCTGGCGCTGGTGAAGAGTGATGAGGTGGTCGAGGTTGGAGAAATGCTCTCCTATTTTTGCTTGTTCATCAAATGATGGTACTTCAAAAGTAAGATTTTCAAGTACACCTTGACTAATGTTTTTATTCGCACTGTTGGTTGCTTGAGCCATTATTTGATTTCGTACTTTTTGAGTTCCAAATATATATTTTTTAAAATCATTATTTAGTCCATATTCATCCCTAAAACGAATAATAAATCCTGAATAAGTTGTATTTTCAAGGGTTTCTGGCACCAATGCTGCCTCACCAACTCCTTCCAGTTTTACTGAGGAACGAACAAATAATACATCTCCTTTTAGCAATGAATATTCTAACAATTGTTTTTCTGTAGCATCAGCTAATTCCAATTTGTTAACATCAATTACATTGTTTCCAAAGATATTTTGTAAGTTAATAAAGGGAAAACCATGTCCCATAGCCTCTTTAGAAAAGTTCATTCCGTTCTTCAATGAACCAAGTTCCCCCAACTTACGCTGTTCCCAAACTTTTGGTTTTATTCACCATATCACAATGGACTTACGCTAATAACGAGTGATGCCACTTTTCATCACTTATAATATAAAAGACGTGAGTCAAATTGTCCCACGCCTAAAATTAATTAAAAGCACGGATGAATGCTCTTAAAAGTAATCAAATTTTTTTCAGATTTTATATTCCATCTCTCACCATCATAAGTGCAAATCCAAGCAGATTCTGTCCTCTCCACTTTTCCATTTCCAGTCTTTTAGGATCTGTCATTGACAATCCAATTCCCCAAATGCAGTCCCTCACAGCACCTTCCGCTAAAACCGCATCTCCTGTAGCTTTTAGTTTGGATTTCAATTCAGAGTTTTGAAATTTTGCACAAAGGCCCTTGTAAACAACAATCTGTCGCTTTCCATTCCAGATTGTTTCATTATAATTTGAAACCTTTCTTCCCAAAGCCTTAATTTGTGCAACATCTGTAGTTTCAAGAATCTTCTCCACTATTTTTGTATCACCAAAACAATTTGCTTTTTGATACATCATGTACTGTTCCATTGATGAAAATCTTATTCCATCACATTCAAACTCACTTAAATACCAGTTACTAAGATATCCATTTTCCTCATTTGGATTATGAAAACAAACTATATTCATTTATACTTTACCTACCTTTTTTACCGCCAAATCAAGCTCTAAATCATGAAGTCCACAATAAGCCTTCCTCAGAAAATCGACCGGTACTTTATTTATTACCTCTGCGCTTGGAATATCATAATACCACTGATAATAAGCATAAAATTCTCCAATCCAATCAGGCATAAATCCTTCGATTGCTTTCCCCTTCTTTAACTTATATTTTTCTGTGTCTGAAAAGTATTTCCACAGTTCTTTTGCATCCATAGTATTAACATAAGCCATCGCATCATCAATGTTTTTTCTGGTTTTACTTTTCATATACGTATTTATAAAATCTTCTGTATCACTATCAGGATAAGACTGTGCCACAAAATCAAATAATTTTCCCTGATTTTCCACCACGTCACCCAGATACGCTTCTGAATATGCGCCCATTTTCTCACCTCTAAAACAATGTACTAAAAACATTCGTAACCTTATTTGCATCTGAATCTACTAAATTACGCATTTTTTTTCTTGCTTCAATATCTCTTTGATTATACTTATTGTTAAATTCATTGTATTCAACTTGAAGTAAATCACTTTCTATCTCACGTAAATTTGCATATGCTTTTTCTGTCTTAATACAATACTGAATCCCCAATCCGCCTAAA
Organism: Agathobacter rectalis ATCC 33656; assembly: GCF_000020605.1. Taxonomy (NCBI): domain Bacteria; kingdom Bacillati; phylum Bacillota; class Clostridia; order Lachnospirales; family Lachnospiraceae; genus Agathobacter; species Agathobacter rectalis. The sequence continues at coordinate 786,643 of NC_012781.1, read as the reverse complement.
GAAAGCAATTCCTCAAGAATATCTATATCAATATTATCTCTGACAAATTCTTTTGCAATATAGAAATATGATGCATTTGCGCGCCATCCCTTTATCACATCATATGCATCGGTATCAATACCATATTTATCAATAAACTTTGCTGAAAGCATCCTATAACGCTTGGAATCCGCCGCATCGCGATGCTTCATAAGCTCTGCAAGCCACGATAAAACATCTTTCTCCTGAAAATCAAAAATTTTTAGATTCCTTGTATTTAACTCATACTTATGAACCCATCCATTCTGTTCATTAGGTCTGCAAACCGCCCATTCTTTTGCTAAATCTATGTTTTCTGTCAGATAAAATCCACGACCATAATCATGTTTATCATCTCCACCACCAAATACCGGTGTTACTATTTTGTTAGGAGAACCATGATATAAAATTATTGTATCCATTTTAATTCCCTGTGACATTCTTACCCCTCCCTTCCTTCAAGATATCTCATAACTCTAATATCAAATGATTATATAAACATATTTTGTAACATATATTTTTTCATTTTCTTAAGTTCATCGCACTTACGTTGGTGAAGAGTGATGAGGTGGTCGAGTTTGCAAAAATAGCTCGCAATCACTTTCTGTTCTTCATATTTTGGAATATCAACTACAAATTCCTGCATATCAGATGCAAGGATATGTTTTATGGTATTACCAGTAGTAATGTTCTCAATTTGCTTTTTGGCTTTATCAGTCTGATATTCATAATTCAAAAAGTAAGGTTCAATTTCTTCTTTGGGATTTCTGAACATGATTAAGGCATGAGCCGCTGTATTGTCCAATTCTTCAGGGATTACAGCTGCATGTCCAACATGCCCTGACTGAACCATAACCATATCTCCGGTATGTAGCCATTTATCTTTTTGCTTTTCATAAAATTCATCATTTATGAAAATTTCAGCGTTATGGTTTATCTGTCCGTCTTTTACATTGTTAGATTCCAAATAAAAATGTCCATGTTCTGCATAGTACGGAGTAGCTGTTCCTACGAATGCATTTCCAATCGAACCATATATCTCCCCCAGCTTACGCTGTTCCCAATCGTAAGTAAATCCATCAAATCTAATTTCTGGAACTTTTGCTCCATTTCGAGGAAACATTTTTTGAAGCATATATTTTTTCAATTTTTTTGTCTGTTCACACTTTCGCTGGTGAAGAGTGATGAGGTTGTCGAGGGTGGAAAAATATCTTGCAATTCTATTCTGTTCATCAATATTTGCAGGTATTACAACTCCCAATTTTTCGATTTCACTTGTATTGATGACTGCCTGTGTACTACCAGCCGAAAGCGATTTGATATGTTTCTGGCACTCTGGACTATTGATACAATTTGTCAGAAACTTATAATTACATTTCTTGAAATCTGGTCTGATTATAACAATGTTTAAACAGTTTGCTTCTTCAGAATTCTCGTAATTTACAGCTTTTCCGCTATCTCCGTGTCTAGCAATAAGGATGTCACCTGCTTTTAATTGTGATTTTTGGTTGTGTTGATGAAATTCGTTTGTTACATATTTCAAATCATCTCTATTTAAAGATAATCCGTTAAGATTCCCTGTTCTATACATAGGAATTCCTGATTCATCTGTATAGAATTTCTCACATGTTCCGACAAATCCTACGCATATTTTTTCCGCCACTTCGTTCAACTTACGCTGTTCCCAATCCTTAGTAAACCCTTTAAATCTAATCTTTGGATTTTCCATACAAATCACCCCTCAATCATATCAATATAACGATTCAACGATGCCATTATATTTTCATCGGACGATGTCAGGTCTTTTAACAAATTCACAAACTCACCTTCGACCTTTCCTATCTCGTCATCTGTTTTTTGCATATCCTCGAGCAGACCATTTATATCGACTTCCTCTTCCTTTTCAAAATTGTCTACATATCGCGGTATGTTTAGGTTGAAATCATTCTTTTCAATATCATCAAAGCTTGCCAGATAGGATTCTTTGTCTACAGTTTCTCTTCTGTTATACAAATCCATAACTTCATCAATATGTTCGTCTGACATTTCGTTTTGTTTTTTGCCCTTAATGAACTTCTTTGACGCATCAATAAACAGTACATCTCTGCCATCTCTATGCTTTTTAAGGACAACAATGCATGTAGGAATAGACGTATTATAAAATAAATTAGCCGGCAATCCTATAACCGCATATATGTTTCCTGAACGAAGGAGCTTTTCTCTTATTTTTCCCTCTGCTGCACCTCTGAAAAGCACTCCATGTGGCAAAACGATGGCCATTGTTCCATTGCTTTTCAGATGATAAAGTCCATGAAGTAAAAATGCATAATCAGCCTTTGATTTTGGCGCCAAAACACCATATTCTGAAAATCTTTCGTCCTGTAAAAATCCTGATGCAGCACTCCATTTTGCAGAATACGGTGGATTCATAAGTACCATGTGAAAGTCAGTTTCCTCACCAGTTGGCCAGTCTGCATCAAGAGTATCTCCATGATGCAGATTCTGATTCTCCGCAGCTACATCATGCAGGAACATATTCATCCTCGCCAGATTATATGTAGACATGTTCAGTTCCTGTCCATAATACTTTATATAGTTTGTATCACCTTTATAGTATCTCTTTGCGTTAAGAAGCAGCGAACCTGAGCCCATACATGGATCATAGATTGACAAACCTTTCACATTCTCCTGTCCTGTTATTGCTATTCTAGTAAGAATTTTTGATACTGCCTGTGGTGTATAGAATTCTCCCGCCTTCTTACCGGTCTCTGACGCAAACTGTCCTATCAGATATTCATATGCATCTCCAAGTATTTCACCATCGGAATTGAGCAAATCCGCCTGGTCTATTACCTTTATCAGTTCTGCAATTGTATCACTTTGTTTCTGGTCTCCCGCTCCAAGCCTGCTTGAATACAAATCAATGTCAGAAAACAAATCCACAAACAACTCTCCGCTCTGCTCAATATTATTGAACGCTTTCTGTAATTGCTCACGATTAAAGCAATTATTCCTTGCATCCTCTGCAAAACATGTATATGTAAGCTCAGGCTCAATTACATATTTACGATCCTGCTTTAATTCATCAAGCAAATCATTAGCATATTCACCCTTCAACTCATTTTTATATGCCTCGAGTGCCACCTTGAGCGATTCCGGTTTCTCATCATTTATCAAATCATATACTCTTATCAAAAATGAATCTGATAGGTATTTATAGAATACAATTCCCAAAAGATAATTCTTATATTCATTCGCGTCCATTTTAGAACGAAGTACATCAGCGCCACTCCAAAGTACACTGATTAAATCCTTACTATTTTCCTGTTCCGCCATTAATTGCTTCCTCCGAAATTCTATAATCTTTTGCTTTAATATTACACTCCACTTACCTCTTCCGCAAGCTTCCTAACCTTACCTGCATCCGCACACTGATAGCAGTTCTTCATCGCTTCATCATACGAGAAATCCACTGCATTGCCCGCTGCTGTCACATCACACTTCCATGAGCCACACGAGCTGTGTACCTGCGTAATACCCGTGTATTCAATAAGTGCTCTCACATTGGTATCATTCACGCCGCTTCCTGCCAGAATCGTAATATCTTTTCCATATTGATTTTGAAGATGCTTAAGCTGTTTTCTGCCATCCCATACATTTGCTGCGCCACCGCTTGTGAGAATACGATCTGCGCCAAGCCTAATAAGCCTCTCCGCTGCACTGTCCTGATTATCTATGCAATCAAAGGCGCGGTGAAACACAGCTTCCCTGCCATACTCATGAATGAGCTCTATCATTTCCTTCGTGCGCTTTTTGTCAAGCATTTTTTCCTCTGTCAGAAATCCAAACGCAATACCGTCTGCTCCATGCTCTAAAAGAATTTTTGCATCCATAAGCATAATGTCGTATTCTTCATCCGAATAGCAAAATCCGCCGCCCCTTGGACGAACCATTGTCACTACCGGCATATTGCATTTTTCCTTTGCATATATTAAATTGGCGAGTGTAGGTGTCAGCCCTCCCATATATAGGGCACTGTTCAGTTCAACCCTGTCCGCACCATTTTCATATGCTGTTTTCACATCCGAAAAGCTGCCACAGCAGATTTCAAGCATCGGTTTCATCATACTTTCCCACTCTTTCCGCTAAAATAAGGCTTAACCTTCACACAATACATGTGTGACCGACAATAATTACATAAAACAGTTTTACGATAATCAATATTCATTGACCACAATCTCGAATACTCCGTCCTCATTAATTTTTAACCTCAATGACTTAACATATTTATTGTAAAAATCCTTCATTTCTCGCTCTGTCGATGTAATTTTAGTCCTCTCGTATATCTGTCTTGTCATCTCCCAGCCATTCTTTCCGACAATATCATTTGTCAGATTTTTCAATTCATTTATCATGACTTTTTTCTTTAAATCACTTGCATTTCCTGTATAGAAATCGTCTATTGAACAGTGAAAAATACATCGTTTTGTAAGTGCATCCTTGATTGACTGTCCGCACTTGCTATATTCGTACATCACGAGGAAATGAGCATCCTTTACAGATGAAATAAGTCCCCAGTAATCCGAATCACTTGAGCACAAAATAAACGAGTCTATGTTGTCCTTATAATACGCCTCACACACTCCCGCAGTCATCTTTATATCAACAAGCGACTTTCGGTCTGTCACGCGCTCCACCTCCTCATGGAATACAGGGATATGTATGAATTTTTCCAGCCAGTCCCATCCACAGGATGTATGATAATCATCATAAAGTATAATTTTTTCTATTTTGGACATTTGCTCAGAATTTAAGTTTTTTAATACTCCATACAGCTTGTATACATCAGAATTTTCACAATCCACAACTATCACAACACGCATACTTTCACGGATAAACTCATATATATTTTCCTTTGTATCTTCCACTGCATCCCTGTATTTTGAACCGTCATTGAAATAATCACCATGCTGTCTGTATATTGTCTTTAATATACGTCCATCGGAATTGAGCAGATTTCCCCTGCCATCCGGGCGCCAGTGAATGTACATCCCGTATGGATACTCTTTTCTGTGCTCTTTATAGACAGTAAACTCTGCCTTTAGCTTCTTTGGCTTTTCATAATCCGCTATGACAAACAAATCCCTGATATACTCCCATTTTACCCAGTCTGGGAAAAGCTTTTTGCATGCATCCACGTGCTCATTTATCAGCTTGTTAATATGTACGCAATACTTGTCAGCCGATGAATTATACAATATAATATGCACTTCCCAGCTCTCAAGCTTATTTATATTCTCTGCATCAAACCACTCCATCCTGTTTATATTACCCAGATTATATTTTATTTCATTGTCTGTTTTTTTATAGTTGCGCAGCAGACTTGTACGTGCCTTACACAGATATCTGAGTATCCTCGCATTTGTACTTTCTCTTAAGCTGTTTAAAAGCTCCACATACTCATCACTGCACATATCATCAAGTATCTCATTTCTTACACCTATAAGATACGACAGAATCGTCACAAGCTCATATTTCTGTACTGTTTTATATTCCTTTTCCTCTGTAAATTCAGAATCCAACGCATATGCTTCTTCATCTGTTTCTTGTATCACATCATTAACTTCATCAATATCTGATTTATTTATTTCAATATCTGCCAACTCTATTCCCCCTTCATTTTCAAGATATATTAAAATTATATCATATGTTGCACTCTTTGTATTGTTAACATTTACTTAAATCTATATTATTTGCCATTTTCTCCTACACATGCTACAATACCTTTGTCCGGATTAATGGTGATTATTATCAGACACTTTTTAGTAGACAGCGAAAATGTCAACGACAACTGGCTGATGCTGTTTGATATGGCAGATGAGGACGACGAAATCGTAGTTTTTTACACAAAAAAATCACCTCACATGTCATACATGTCAGTCATCAGGCTTATGGAAAATAACAAAATAAATATCCGATTTGAGAAATCCTATGAGGGCACGAATGCCCTTGATTTTCAGCTCGTATCATATATGGGATATCTGATGGGATGCGCTGATTCATTCAGTGAAAACAAATGTGATGCTGCATCAGCCGAGTCATGTGCTGATGAGTACATCATAATGAGCAATGACACAGGCTATGACCCTGCTGTAAGGTTCTGGAAAGATAAGGGATTCGCTGTACGCAGATTCAATGTAAATTTCTGCAAACAGGCTGTCCAGCGAAGAAAAAACATCAAGTATCAGGTAGTAGCAGATATTCCATCCAGGGAAGATAACGCCAATACCAATACCAATACCAATATCAATACCGATACTGATACCGATGCTATCACCGCAAAGTCTTACAATCTGAATGAACTTATCGATGGCAATCATAGCAGCTATACAGACAGTGAACCGTTAGGTGATGAGCTTGCAACTAACGATGACTTACCGTCAAGTGATAAGCTTATGGCTAATGACGACTTACCATTCACTGACGAACAGACACCTCATAACGGTTCTGGTAACAGCTCAAATAAAAACGAAGCAGATGAGGCTAAATTCTCAACGGACAGCATTGATATATCAGATATTTCTGAAGTCTCGGCAGTATCCGAAGACTTCGACCATTTTGAGGTAGATTCTTTCCTAAACTGCATGGGAAAAGACAATCTGCTCAAGCTTCATGAGACGCTGGTTCATGTTTATGGTATGAAACAGGGTCAGACAATTTATAAAACCATAAAAGACAAATCCTACTCTTTTACGCCTGAAAAGCTCACGCGTAAAAAGAAGGTAGAGCGTTTTACAGGTATAATTTTCGCACACAGTGATATTAATGATCCCGGAAATTTTGTTGATTTTCTTGAAAAAAACAAGAATAAAACAAAGAATCTCAATGGCATAAGATCTGCCATCACAAAGAGCTACGGTGAAACAGATGGTCTGAAATATTACAGCCTTTTCAAGCCATATTTCAAAATTATATCTGCACTGAAATAACGCCCTTTATTTTACAACAGAAAGGTAATCCGGATAAAACAATTGAGGCACGGAGTATTAATTCCGTGCCTCAATTATGTTATTTATTTGATATCTTAAACCATGTCAATAATCTCTTTTAGTTAATTTTTTTCAGCCACTCATCAGGTTCTATAGCTGATACCACAGAAGCTTCAAAATCTGCTATATTTCGAGTAATTATATAATTTGCTGAAACTTCCTCGGCACATCTGTCCTGCAAGCAGTCCTCAAAATCTTTAAAGTTATCCATTTTAATAGCAGTCATGACCGCTTCCTGTGATGCACATGCTACTTTTAAAACCTTGCAAACATTTTCCAACCATAATCTTCTTGTTTCTACCGGTACCTTTCTAAGAATATACCACAGATTAGGCAAAGAGTGAAATGTGACAATAGCAAATTTTGGAGCTTCCATATAAAACAATGCTGGAAGAAGGATGGTGTTTACGAATAAAGCTCCTGCAAAGAATTGATGCGGTTTAGGCTTTTGTGCCACATTTGCTCTTTTATGCAATAATATCTTTAAACGACTGTTTTTCGGTCATATTCATAAATTTATCCAGATTTACAACATTTTCGTTGAATAACATCAGCATCTGTCTGCCATCAGCCCATGGATACAGCCGGTCGGCATGAAAATGTCCAAAGGCCCATCTCTTATAATCCAAATTAAATTCTATCTCGCCGAGATATCTTTCCATGGTTGAATCAACCGTGCTCTGATCAAGTCCTGCAAGAAACAAATCGGTTGGTTCATATAGATATGGGCATGTATGCGAAAGTACTAAATCAAACGGTGCCTCATTTCTGCACAATTTTCTTCCGAGCTCCATTTCTTTTTCGTTTAATTGCTCATCCTTATACCACGTCAAATGTCTGGCTTGACGATAGTACTTGTCCACGCTGTAAGCACCGGGCAGAGATAAAGTTTTATAAGACTTAAAATTATATACTGCCGGTCCGTCTGCTAAATACTCAATGTAAGGGAATTCTTTCTCAACAAATATGGAACCATCATATTTTGATATTGTTTCCCATCCATCAGGATTTTTGTCCATAACCGTTTTTACTCTGGCTTCATGATTTCCTCTTAGACATATAAAAGTAAATGGCAATTTTGAAAGCTCTGATTTGAATTTATGATCTCTCTGACCAGTGAGAGCAAAATTTGCACCAACATCACCAAGCAGAATCATAAAGTTTTCTGATGAATCCAAACTCAATCTTTCCTTATTTTTTTGATAAAAATAGTGAACCGGCTGTGCACTGCCATGTATATCACCCAATAAAAACCATTGTTCATTCATCACATTATCTCCATTTTACTAATTATAATGCCATATTTAGGCTTTGGTCTTCCATATAAAACAATGATGGAAGAGTAGTGTATTTTAATATATCCGTAAACTATCATTTTATATTATGATACTTTTCGATAATTTCTTTCAAACTTCTTGGCTCATAGTCAATCCATGGCTTCATGCAGCCTACATTGTATGCCTGTATTGGCTTATCACCTACATGCCTGCAATTATTCGCTTCCATACCAGTCAGACACTTTTGAAAATATACATCCTCTGCACTGTTGTGGGTGTGACCGTATAACAGGATCGTACCTTTATTCATGCCTTTCCATGAAAATATAGGATAGTGACACAGCACAAGGTCATAATTCTTACCACCGTATGAGTCATGTATCTCTCTGTAATCGCATATATCATAAAAAAGCTGCTTATATCTGTAATCAGACACATCATCATGGTTGCCTTTAACAAGGATTTTTTTACCTTTTAATGTAGCAACAAGTGCTATGAAAACAATGCGTTCTAAATCTTTAACGAAACAATATTCAGTTTTTTCGGATATCCTTACGTAGAGATGTAATTAGATATACTTATTAAAGCATCAATATCCAATCAAAAAAAGCTTTCCCTCCATTCTCATAATTCCCTCTATTACCATTATTGATTGATTCTTGTGCTATTTTTTTAGCCTCCTCAATGTTATTCATATTAATGTAGGCTAAACACTTTAGTACTTCCTCATCCATACCATCTTCATAATCAATAATATACTCATCAATATCATACTTTTCCATAAAATTATGACTACACTCATCTACTAATCCCAAAAGGTATTCCGCTTGCTCATCATATTTATCTGTAAGGTCTACTTCCCCCTTTTTTAATAAAATCGAAGGAGCCTTAAAAGCACCACTTGCCCTTAATGAATTACTCTTTTTGCTATTAGTTGGCATTTGCATAACCTTCCAAAAAATGTCATCATAATTATAATTTTTAATATAGATTCTATAAACTAATTTCTGCGAATTTACAACAAGAAAATCACAATGAATAAATGCATTATCCTTTACACTATAAATGATATTTGTTTTTGTTTTATATCCTCTTCTATCTGAAGATATATATTGCATTAATTAATTGCTTTTGTTGGTTTTTATCTAGCTTCATCTGCTCCCTCCTGCGAAACACAATATTGTATCTTTACACCAAGTTCAGCAACTTGATTTTGAACTGACTGTAAAAACTTTTCTGCATTAGCGGTTAAATTATATAAGAAATGAATTTCTATAATTCCATATGTTATATTTTCTCCTTTGTAGATATCTTCATACTGCTTCTGTTCAAGAAAGGTGATATATACATTAATCTTTTCTTGCAACATTACTAAATGCTGATATTCATCTCTCCAGTCCATATGGTCAGCTATCAGTAAAATTATTCCATTATTATCATCCGTTAACGCTATGCCATCTACTGTTTTATTATCAACTATCGACATAATACCTCCTACTCTGGTCGAATTATTGTTACTTTTGTACCTGGCGGAATCTGGTATCCTCCAGAGAATATACCTTTTCCTTTTCCAACAACAGTTGCTCCACTTTCAAAAATCTCAGGAAATGCAATTTTTTGATTACTTGTTAGCGGTGCTGTCAATGATGATTTATATTCATTTATTACAACATTTCCATTTGCCCTATTCTGAGCTAATACATCAGCCTTACTACCACTCTGGTCTCTATATTCCCTGTTACACTCTCAACAACATTACCTTTCACACCTTTGTTTGACCAGCCCAATTTTGCATCTGCCATATTCAGTCCTTTTGCTGATCCCGTCGATGCCAGTATTCCGGCTATCATTCCAAGTGTTTGGTTGTTTGTTTTATCATATACCAGGTTAGATGCTCCATATCCTGCCAGAGTTGATACACCTTCTTTTCCAAGCATAACAGTCCCTGATCTGTATTCATAAGGATTATTATACTCATTTTTGTCTCTTACTCACAAAAATCCGACAAACGACACGATTTTCGTGACGGATGATATATAATTCCACTTAACAGGTACAATAAACGCACCCTTAGCAACATTATGTGCTTGGAGTGCGTTATGTCAGCATATTTATTTTGCAATCTTCGTTCGTATACACAACTTGGCAAAATTTCGCTAGTGTCTATTAATTAACATCATGAATTCTTAATTACTTCGAAACCGCCATGATGATTAATTAATAGACGTGCAGGAGTTGTAGGCTGTTTGGAGTCCGAAAGTATAACCATAATTGAATTAATCTCTTTCATAAAATGATTTGTGTTCTTTAATTACATTCTTTCCAAAATCAGAATTCGCTGAAACTATATCTAACATCTTATCTTTTAGAAATCTACTGCAGAAATTTCCAATTCTTGGATATAGAATATTAGGATCTTCTTTTGAATCCAATATTAGTAAATAGCTTCCCTCTTCGCCTCTTACCATCCATAATAAGAATGCCTTATCAACGCTTTTTTCCTTATCAAAATATATACATAGATTATTAATCAATTCAGTTGGATATTCAGCTGGAATACCTATAAGCACCTGTTCTTCTTTTTTAATTATGCAATCATTTTCCAAACCATCAAGCATTGGAAGCGTAATCACAATATTTGCACCAAAAGGATTTATTACAATTCCTGAATATACATCTCTCGCTTCCTTCATGATGCTCTGAAAATCCTTATAACCAAAAATAACCGTTTGCTGTTCTTTGGATGAATTCCATTTATATAATTCTTTCCAGTCAGTAAATGCCATTAAAAACTTATTACCTTCTGTGTCTTCGATATGCTTTACAGATATTGAAGACCCTTCTCCCACAACTATTTCTTTACCATCTCTGGTACTATTCTGTAATTGAATATCTGCAGGACACAATAATTTAGCTTGTGCTAATTCTTCAAAAAACTTCTGTTGTGTTGCATTATTGTTACTTAATCCTTCAATTGCACTGACTAATTTAGGATTACTAATTGGTTCATTAATATTCATGTTTCCCTATCTCCTTCTGGTGATATATTCCATCAGCAAACTTACGGACAAAACCTTTTGCTGGGAAATCAGGATATTTAAATTCCCAAAGACATCCACAGCAAATACACTTGTACCATTTGTCAGCTTTCCACTCAAACCCATTACAATACGGTTTTTCTACCGGTACTTCTGAAAACCTGCCTTCTTTAACTTGTTCTTCAAAAAACATTTTAATTTCTTCATATAATTGGTACGAATTAATCACACTTCCTATTCGTTCGCTACATTCACATTTTATCATTTAAACCACCCCGCTTCCACTTTTGGAATATATACTTGATTCCCACCTCCCGGTAATACACCTATTGTATTTCCAAGACTGTCATAAATGTTCTGTGGTGCAGCGACACCTTCATAAATCGTGGTTTCTTTTGGAACAACAACTTTTGTAATATTTTCAGTTGTATTTCCCCAAGAAGGATTTAATGCCAAATCCAACTGTGATTGCAATCCTCCACCTTGAGATGTTCTTGATACATATGACCCAACTTTTCCTGCATTACCACCACTTACTCTATACATAACTGTATCCTCTGTCAATGTTGTTTTTGTAAATGTTGCACCATTAAAAGATTCTGCTACTTCTTGGCTGATTTCATTACATGGATTGATTGGTGAATACCTTACAGATTCACTACCACTCTGGTATGCTAAACACATAGGAATCAAAGCAGTCTTTTTCTATCTATTGCTTTTCTTTTATTCCTATTTCACAATTATCCTGTAATAGATAGAGGTGTGCGTCACCACTCTTGAAGCACTTGTGACTTCGTTCATTGAGACTGCTCCCTCTGCTTTGCAGGATTTTGCGTATTAGCTGGATGTTGGCCGCATATGTGCTGTACTTCGTATATCTAACCAGATTGTAACCCGCATTGAAGCGAGGATTCTACCTGTTACATACCATTTACACAAAAGGAGTTTTCTTATGTACATTATCGGAATTGATATTGGTAAAAATCATCACGAAGCTTCCATTGTTTCTCCTGAAGGGAAACAAATCGGACATTCGCTTCGGTCAGTTTACCACCATAATCTACGCCGTATTTCGGGATGGTAAGACTTATGAACCTAAGAAATTCTGTTAATATATGGTAGTGAGACTACGAATTAAGCCTGCCGGTGGGAGGCTTAGTTGTGATGCTCATTTTAAATTTTTGAACTTTATCACACCACTCATCAATTAATTGACGAAGTTCTTTTGTATCAACTTCACACCAATTCCCCATAGCATCCTCTGCCAGATTATCATATACTTTAGTCGTTTTAGGACTTATTTCCGCACAACATACATTTCCATTTACTTCTTCATATTCACTTTTCCCTGACAGTACTCTATCAAAACCTGATTTAATCCATTTTTCAAAGGGCAATACATCGCATGACATAAAAGTTGTCAACAACTGATATTTCTCATCAAATATGATACTTATATCCTCAATACCATTTTTTAATTTATATTCTTCTATTCTGTATTTCATTTCTATTCCTCCGGAAATGCTGAAATAATTTTACCACTTTGATCTAAAAACATATCTATTTTCATACCATTATTAGCTACTCCCGAATTTATAAAAAAGCCCTTATCGTTTATAGTAAAACTTTCACAGAAACACGCACCCTTTTGCAACATTCTGTTGCTAAAAGTGCGTTACATCAACATATTCATTTTGCAATATTCATTCGTATGCCTAACTCAACAAAGTTTTAGTGTCATTTATAACACCATGGATACTTAATTGCTTTTGGGCAACCATGATGGTTAATTAATAGATATGCATGGGTTGTAGTGATGCTATTAGATGTCTGAAAGTATAACCATAATTAAAATTATTCCATATTATATTTTTCTAAATCCTGTGCAAATGTATTGTTTTCGATAAGAGCATTAACAACTTCACTCTTTTTCGATATTACTAATATTAATGAACCATCCCAAACCACAATTTCTGAAACTGCTAATGGATGTTGCAATGCTATTGGATTTTCCCAAAATCCTTTATATCCATCAGCATACGGATAATCATATTTTAATACTTCTTCAAGTCTTATTTCTTTAGGGAAAGCAGAGAAGACCCCCCATATCCATTGGAACTCCTCTTTAGCTAGTAAATCTAACAAGCTTCTTCCTTCAATCCAACAGTATTCATTATCCAAAATTTTTACTATCTCTTCGTCACTTGGATAACATTCAATATTTGTAATAAGCCAATTATAGTTGTCCACATCTCCAATAATATTGCAAATATCTTTTATAGAAATCTCATCATTTTTTATTATACAACCTTTCATCTCTTCTCCTTAATTTCTTTTTGGTTTTCCATTGTTATATTCCCATGTATGTTCATGTGGGACTTCTGGATGTTCTTTGGGATTTCCATGGTCACTCATATCAACATCTCTATATGCTTTACCCTCAGAATCATACCATCGTCTAGTTTTTATATTTCCCTCTGCGTCTAATATGTCCACCGATGTATTCACTTCACCATATGGTCCTGGATTTTTATTGACTGAAGTATGCTTTAAGGACGGTGTAATATCTATTTCATTTCCTAAAGTAGATATAATAGTCTTTTTACCACTCTCAACAACCTTCCCAGCATCTTCCGCTGCACTCTCGGCTCCCTTGGCTGCTCCCTCGAGCCCTTTTCCGGCTTTCCCCACATCTTCCGCTAAATTTCCAGCTCCCTCGGTTACTCCATCAATCCCTTTTGGGGCTTTCGCCAGCTTGTTCGCCTCTGCTTCAATTCCATTCAGCCCCTTTGCTGTCACTCCACTTGCAACCATACCGGCAACCATTCCTGCTGTATCATTTCCTGTCACATCTGTGGTTATCTTCTGCGCACCGGCTCCGGCTCCCATTGAGATGCCTTCTTTGGCGACTATTGTTGCTGTGCTTTTGAATGTCAGATTTCCCGCTGTGGATGCCTGTCCGATTGGAATCATCGCGGATGCCGCAAATGCAAAGGCATTTTCTGTCAGATAATATGCGTCCTCGTTTCCCTGAAACAGGTCATCCTTTATGCCGTTTACTGCCGTGCTGTCAATGTCACCTGTGCTTCCATAATAAATATCCTGAGTGCCCTCTATGGCATCTGCAGCTCCGAATACTGCTGTTCCGCTTCCTACTGCTACTGCAACGTCAGCTACTATTGGTATTGCGGCACCTCCTGTCAGCACTATGCATGCTGCACCCGTCGCAATTAGTACTGCTCCTCCAACCGTCCTCCAGATTCCCTGTGTCTTTCTCTTTTCGGCTTCATCCTTTATCTTCTGTTCTGTCTCATAGATTTCATCGTATGCTTCTTTATTCTTCTCATGCAGGTCTCCAAATATTTTAATGCCCGTGTTCAGGGCACCTGCGTCTTTATCTGTGATAAAACTGCCTGTTTCATAGCTCTCAATCGCACCCTGGCTAAGGCCTATTTTTGAAAGACATGACTGCAGATTTTCCAGAAGCAGCTCTACTGAATTTTCAAGCCGTACCACATTTTCCCTCTCGTAGCTGTTTACATTTGAGACAAGCTTTATAAGGTCGCTGTCCATCTGCTCATGGATATCAAATACTCCGTTACTGTCCGGCATGCCCACATCAGATATGTCCGATACTTCTGAAAGTGCACTTCTTATTTTGCCCGTATACTCATCAGTATCCTCATAGTTTGATGCCAGTTTTTTCCTGAATTCCTGTATTGCTTCTTCATCCAGTTTGAAGTTCGTCGAGCTATCAATGGCACGGTATCCATCCTTGTATGCTGCCATATTGTCAAGCAGTGTCTGTGCAGTTACTTTAATGCCTGACAGGATTGTTATATGTGCTTCACCAAGATAACTCTTTACTGCGTCTCCGGTTTTTCCTGTAAATACTGCATTTTCCGTAAACATACTGATTCTTTCTATGCAGTTATCAATATTTTCAATTAGATTTTCAATTTTTCGCTTATATTCCCAGAACAGATCGCTGAGATCCGTATAATTTATCTGAAACCCTTCCATTTTCATCTCCTAGTTTTATGGTATCACAGCTGTATCTGATAGTCCAATACCATTTTTAATATAATCTCCCTGTTTTCTGTCATTTTCATTTATTGCATTTATTATCAGGTCTATTTTTGCCAGATCATTATTTAAAGTATCTCTGTAATCTTTCACAAAGGCTTTCAGCTGCCTGTATTCTTCCTGAAATTTGTCCATTGCTTCAGATCTGCTTTTGATTTCTGTCTCTGCCGCTGTGAGACTTACGGAATCAGAAGCTGTTTTTATACCGGCAGTCATAAAAGATACCTGCATATTATCAAGGCTGATTTCCATCTTTGTATTTCTCCTCTCACTTTTATTAATTGAAAAAATTCTGTATTTTCGTGCACAGATCATCCCATGCGTTAACAAGTCCTGAAAGCACACCATATTTTTCATTCACTTTTTCTTTTAGTGTATTTATTTCCCAATTGATGGCATCCTCCGCTGCATCTATATTTGACACATATCCGTCATAAGCTGTATATAAATTTCCGCTCTCACATGATTCATAACATTCCTGTGCATTGCTGCCTGTCCACATGCACTGATAAAGATCTGAATTTATCATATTCCTCTGGTTATGCTTGATATCATCAATAGCCTCCTTGGCATCATCCAGCTTCCTGTATGCCGCTTTCAGCCTCTCTATTTTTTCATCAAGCACATCTATCTCTGACTGGCACTGTTCCTGCTGTTTTTTATTGTCAGCTTTCTTTTTCTTCAGTTTATTGTATTCTTTTCTGTCATTCTTTTTTGCCATATCAGTTCACCATGCTTCTTTTGAGTTTTCTTACATCTGCGCGCTCTATTTCTGTTTTCTCCATGGCATTAAAGATGTTGTCACACATCATTATCTCATCATCATCTACATACCCTTCAAACACAACCCTGCTGATATCTGTATGCTGAAAATACATAAGCCTGTCACCATTCATTCCCTCAGGATATGGGCAGGCAGCATAATCAAAGAACTGTTTACAGCCATTTATATTTACCTGCAGTGCTCTTGCAACAATCACAAATTTTTTTATACCACCGCTTACTACTACAATGCTCCCAAGTGGCAGAAAATCAAATTTTTCATTCATATCTTTTCACCTCATACTTCAATAAACTTTTCATACATACAAAAAGGCTGCAGCAACCGGTATTCACCGGTTGTTGCAGCCGAACTGTCATTACTACATGTAACTGTTTTAGACTCTGGCTTTGCGACCTTACGTTTCCATAAGTGTGCCCTTATGGTTAATAATTTTATTGAATTTGCACATTTTTGTCAATATATTTTCTTTATTCATACAGATGTAATATAGCAATAAAATTGTTAGTAGCCTGTCTGTGAATGTCATAATCCATCTTGAAGTAAAACTTAATTGCAAGAAAATCTTGAAAAACGAGGGACGGGGGCTTTCATATCCGCCCTGTCTGCTGATGAAACCAGTCCTGCGCTTGCGGCTCCACGCCACGCAATCACAACCCTGTTTTGTATACAAACTTTTTGGTGTGAAAATACGAACTTATGGCAAGTATAACCCTAATTAAATAACACCTTTCTCTTGAGCATAACTATTAATTGCATCCAACAAGCTATTTTTATAAATTGATAGTGAAAAGGGTATCTGTATACCACCTTCCCCATCATCATACTCAGAGAATATTATAAAGTTATCCCTATCCATCTTCATAATAACATACTCATTTCCTTCAAATTCACCTTTTCTTATCTCATATAAATTAATAAAATTTATAATGCTCTCATAATACTCTTTCGAATTTATTTCTGCTTGTAAAAATTTATTTAATACGTCCATATATTTTCCCTTTCTATATACTATTTTATTGGATATGCACTTAACATACCTCCATCACTTGAAATTACAATTTTTATGTTGAGAAATAAATAAAATTATTGCAAAGCATCCCCAAATAACTTATCTACCAATAAATCAATATTATCAAATTCGTCCACTATTATTTTATATTTTGATAGTTTTCTGCAATTTCTTTCAGACTCCTTGGCTCATAGTTAATCCATGAAATCATCTGTCAATTTCATAATAACTTCGTTAACATAGTCATCCGTCAGTCCATCCATGTAACATGTCTTAACTAACTTTTCCACGATTTGCAACTGCTCATAATCCGGAAAAATCTCATCATCAAGCACGCACCAAGACTCAGCTTCATGAGCATTCAGCCAGTTTATGATGCCTTCTTTCTATATATACGAAAGTATTTTATACATAGCCAATATGAAAAAAGCTGCCAGTCAATCATATCTTCTGGCAGCTTCATGATTATTTATTACTTGTTAATTCACAACACTCATACTCTCATCAATCCATTTCTGTATCATTTGAGCACTTACATTAAGATAGTGGCGCAACGGAGTGTAGAGCGAACCCTGGGGTTCAAATCGTCCGCGGACGATTTGTAGTATAGAAAGAGCAGGTATTACAACCTGCTCTTTCTATACTATATAACGTGCGTGAGAGGATTCGAACCCCCGACACCTTGGTCCGTAGCCAAGTGCTCTATCCAGCTGAGCTACACACACATATTTTATTTACTCATTCATTATAACACTCTTGTCAAGTGTTTTGAATGAATGCCGCAGACCGGAATCGAACCGGTACTGTATCACTACAACAGGATTTTAAGTCCTGCGCGTCTGCCAGTTCCGCCACTGCGGCATGAATGGGACCTACAGGGCTCGAACCTGTGACCCTCTGCTTGTAAGGCAGATGCTCTCCCAGCTGAGCTAAGATCCCATATAAAATTGTAGTAGATACTCACTACAAACGACCCAGACGGGACTCGAACCCGTGACCTCCGCCGTGACAGGGCGGCGCTCTAACCAACTGAGCCACTAGGCCAAATGCTTAATGCGTGATATATAATATCACAGTTTGCACAAAAATGCAAGAAAAAAATTTAATGGACCATCGGGGACTCGAACCCAGGACCGACCGGTTATGAGCCGGTTGCTCTAACCAACTGAGCTAATGGTCCAAATATATAAGCCGATGATCGGACTCGAACCGATAACCTGCTGATTACAAATCAGCTGCTCTGCCAATTGAGCCACATCGGCATACGACTTATGACTTTTAACTCAGCGCATTGCTGTGCTAAAAATGACTCCAACGGGATTTGAACCCGTGTTACCGCCGTGAAAGGGCGATGTCTTAACCGCTTGACCATGGAGCCTAAGAAAAAGAAAACTCCCCGAGTAGGGCTCGAACCTACAACAACTCGGTTAACAGCCGAGTGCTCTACCATTGAGCTATCGAGGATTATTAAGGTTTGTACCTTCAAAACTTCATACAAATCCGATTTGTTTTTCTTTGTTATTAACCAGATTAAGCCCTCGACCTATTAGTAACAGTCAGCTCCACATGTTGCCATGCTTCCACCTCTGCCCTATCTACCTTGTAGTCTTCAAGGGGTCTTACTCCCGAAGGAGGGATATCTCATCTTGAGGGGGGCTTCACGCTTAGATGCCTTCAGCGTTTATCCCTTCCAGACTTGGCTACTCTGCCATGCCGTTGGTCGACAACAGATACACCAGTGGTCCGTCCATCCCGGTCCTCTCGTACTAAGGACAGCTCCTCTCAAATATCCTCCGCCCGCGCCGGATAGGGACCGAACTGTCTCACGACGTTCTGAACCCAGCTCGCGTACCGCTTTAATGGGCGAACAGCCCAACCCTTGGGACCTGCTACAGCCCCAGGATGCGATGAGCCGACATCGAGGTGCCAAACCACTCCGTCGATGTGAACTCTTGGGAGTGATAAGCCTGTTATCCCCAGGGTAGCTTTTATCCGTTGAGCGATGGCAATCCCACTTTATACCACCGGATCACTAAGTCCTACTTTCGTACCTGCTCCACCCGTCGGTGTCGCAGTCAAGCTCCCTTCTGCCTTTGCACTCTTCAAATGGTTTCCAACCATTCTGAGGGAACCTTTGAGCGCCTCCGATACCCTTTCGGAGGCGACCGCCCCAGTCAAACTCCCCGCCTGACATTGTCCCATTGCCAGTTTATGGCAACTGGTTAGAAACCCAGTACTACAGGGGTGGTATCCCAACAGCGACTCCGGACAGACTGGCGTCCATCCTTCTTCGTCTCCCACCTATCCTGTACATGCAGTACCGAATCCCAGTATCAAACTGGAGTAAAGCTCCATGGGGTCTTTCCGTCCTGGCGCGGGTAACCAGCATCTTCACTGGTACTTCAATTTCACCGGATGCATTGTCGAGACAGTGCTCAAATCATTACGCCTTTCGTGCGGGTCGGAACTTACCCGACAAGGAATTTCGCTACCTTAGGACCGTTATAGTTACGGCCGCCGTTTACTGGGGCTTAAATTCAAAGCTTCGCCGAAGCTAACCTCTCCTCTTAACCTTCCAGCACCGGGCAGGCGTCAGCCCATATACTTCACCTTTCGGTTTCGCATAGACCTGTGTTTTTGCTAAACAGTTGCTTGAGCCTATTCTCTGCGGCCTGCTCTCGCAGGCACCCCTTCTCCCGAAGTTACGGGGTCATTTTGCCGAATTCCTTAACAATGCTTCTTCCGCCGGCCTTAGGATTCTCTCCTCATCCACCTGTGTCGGTTTACGGTACGGGCACGCATTACACAATAGCAGCTTTTCTCGGCACATGGCTCACACGCTTTGCTACTTTATTTCGCTCCACATCACGTCTTCGGATTATACAACGGATTTGCCTATTGTACACCTACCTCGCTTGTACCGGTTTTTCCATTCCCGGCTCGTGCTTTCCACATGCGTCCCTACAGTTCTGATAATGCGTGGTACAGGAATCTAAACCTGTTATCCATCGCTTACGTCTTGCGACCTGTGCTTAGGCCCCGACTTACCCAGAGCAGATCAGCTTTACTCTGGAAACCTTAGATATTCGGCCGAAAGGATTCCCACCTTTCTCTCGCTACTCATTCCGGCATTCTCTCTTCTTATCCCTCCACTGCTCCTTCCGGTACAGCTTCGTCGGTTTTAAGAATGCTCCTCTACCACTCGCATTGCGAGTCCACGGCTTCGGTGTCGTGTTTCAGCCCCGGACATTTTCGGCGCAGGAACTCTCGACTAGTGAGCTGTTACGCACTCTTTGAATGTATGGCTGCTTCTGAGCCAACATCCTAGTTGTCTTCGAATTCCCACATCCTTTTCCACTTAACACGCACTTTGGGACCTTAGCCGGTGGTCTGGGCTCTTTCCCTTTTGACTGCCCAACTTATCTCGTGCAGTCTGACTCCCGATCATCATCTACATGGCATTCGGAGTTTGATATTCTTTGGTAAGCTTTGACGCCCCCGCGGAAATTCAGTGCTCTACCTCCATAAGACTAAATCGAGGCTAGCCCTAAAGCTATTTCGAGGAGAACCAGCTATCTCCGGGTTCGATTGGAATTTCTCCCCTATCCACACCTCATGCCCACCCTTTTCAACGGATGTGGCTTCGGTCCTCCATTGTCTTTTACGACAACTTCAACCTGGACATGGATAGATCACCCGGTTTCGGGTCTGCGTACACTGACTTAACGCCCTGTTAAGACTTGGTATCCCTTCGGCTCCGCACCTTAAGTGCTTAACCTTGCCAGTATCCGCAACTCGCCGGACCGTTCTACAAAAAGTACGCGGTTGTTCATTTAAAGAACTTCCACAGCTTGTAAACACAGGGTTTCAGGTTCTCTTTCACTCCCCTCCCGGGGTCCTTTTCACCTTTCCTTCACAGTACTATGCGCTATCGGTCACTAAGTAGTATTTAGGCTTACGGGGTGGTCCCCGCTCTTTCCATCAAGGTTTCTCGTGTCTCGATGTACTCTGGATTCCGCTCAGTCAGCTCTCCTTTCGCTTACGGGGCTTTCACCCTCTCCGGCAGGCTTTCCCAAACCTTTCTGCTAGAATCACTGAATCTTAAATGCGGTCCGAACCCCGGAGTGCACGCACTCCGGTTTGGCCTCTTTCGCTTTCGCTCGCCGCTACTAACAAAATCGATGTTTCTTTCTCTTCCTCCGGCTACTTAGATGTTTCAGTTCACCGGGTTCCCCTCCATACGTTATGGATTGGCGTATGGATGATACGAGTTCTTCGTACCGGGTTTCCCCATTCAGACATCTGCGGATCAAGGATTATTTGCATCTCCCCGCAGCTTTTCGCAGCTTATCACGTCTTTCTTCGGCTCTTAGTGCCAAGGCATCCACCCTGCGCTCTTCTTTGCTTAATCTCTTCGATGCATAGCGTTGCATCATTAATAACTTAAAGAACTTTGTTGTTGTTCACAACTTGGTTTTGTTTCTCGGATGTCTTGATTGTTAGATATTCTTAAGAATAGAATATTTATTCATCAAATCATTTGTATGAAGTTTTCAAGGTACAATGTCGATTGCAACAGTTTTATTACATCGACGATGGAGACGGAGAGATTCGAACTCTTGACCCCCTGCTTGCAAGGCAGGTGCTCTCCCAACTGAGCTACGCCCCCGTTGTAATTTGGCAGCCACCTACTTTCCCATACCGTTACCAGTATAGTATCATCGGCCGTTTAAGTCTTAACCATCGTGTTCGGGATGAGAACGGGTGTTTCCCAAAAACGCATCGCCACCAAAAATATGCTGTTATCTATTGATAACTCAACAGTGAAAAACTCTCTACTCGATTTCCTTAGAAAGGAGGTGATCCAGCCGCACCTTCCGATACGGCTACCTTGTTACGACTTCACCCCAGTTATCGAGCCTGCCTTCGACAGCTCCTTCCTTTCGGTTAGGTCACTGGCTTCGGGCATTCCCAACTCCCATGGTGTGACGGGCGGTGTGTACAAGACCCGGGAACGTATTCACCGCAGCATTCTGATCTGCGATTACTAGCGATTCCAGCTTCGTGTAGTCGGGTTGCAGACTACAGTCCGAACTGAGACGTTATTTTTGAGATTTGCTCGGCTTCACAGCTTTGCTTCCCTTTGTTTACGCCATTGTAGCACGTGTGTAGCCCAAGTCATAAGGGGCATGATGATTTGACGTCATCCCCGCCTTCCTCCAGGTTATCCCTGGCAGTCTCTCTAGAGTGCCCGGCCAAACCGCTGGCTACTAAAGATAAGGGTTGCGCTCGTTGCGGGACTTAACCCAACATCTCACGACACGAGCTGACGACAACCATGCACCACCTGTCACTCCTGCTCCGAAGAGAAGGTACGGTTAAGTACCGGTCAGAAGGATGTCAAGACTTGGTAAGGTTCTTCGCGTTGCTTCGAATTAAACCACATGCTCCACCGCTTGTGCGGGTCCCCGTCAATTCCTTTGAGTTTCATTCTTGCGAACGTACTCCCCAGGTGGAATACTTACTGCGTTTGCGACGGCACCGAGAAGCAATGCTTCCCAACACCTAGTATTCATCGTTTACGGCGCGGACTACCAGGGTATCTAATCCTGTTTGCTCCCCACGCTTTCGAGCCTCAGCGTCAGTTATCGTCCAGTAAGCCGCCTTCGCCACTGGTGTTCCTCCTAATATCTACGCATTTCACCGCTACACTAGGAATTCCGCTTACCCCTCCGACACTCTAGTACGACAGTTTCCAATGCAGTACCGGGGTTGAGCCCCGGGCTTTCACATCAGACTTGCCGCACCGCCTGCGCTCCCTTTACACCCAGTAAATCCGGATAACGCTTGCACCATACGTATTACCGCGGCTGCTGGCACGTATTTAGCCGGTGCTTCTTAGTCAGGTACCGTCATTATCTTCCCTGCTGATAGAGCTTTACATACCGAAATACTTCTTCGCTCACGCGGCGTCGCTGCATCAGGCTTTCGCCCATTGTGCAATATTCCCCACTGCTGCCTCCCGTAGGAGTTTGGGCCGTGTCTCAGTCCCAATGTGGCCGGTCACCCTCTCAGGTCGGCTATGGATCGTCGCCTTGGTGGGCCGTTACCTCACCAACTAGCTAATCCAACGCGGGTCCATCTTATACCACCGGAGTTTTTCACACTGCATCATGCGATGCCGTGCGCTTATGCGGTATTAGCAGCCGTTTCCAACTGTTATCCCCCTGTACAAGGCAGGTTACCCACGCGTTACTCACCCGTCCGCCACTCAGTCACAAAATAATCAGTCCCGAAGGAAATCAAATAAAGTGCTTCGTTCGACTTGCATGTGTTAAGCACGCCGCCAGCGTTCATCCTGAGCCAGGATCAAACTCTCATGTTAAAAAGTTGATCTCAGTCAAGTTAAACTTGGCTAATTCGTTCATTCAGATAAATCTGAATTTACTGTTTTAAAGGTCTTCAATTTTCATTGAAGCGTTCTGATTGATTCTCAAAATCTTTCAAGGTTTCTCACTGTTCAGTTATCAATGTTCTTTGTTTTGCTCTCTTGCGACAGCTTGATTATTTTATCAAATCACTGTTCGTTTGTCAAGCACTTTTTTATTTTTTGAACTTTGTTTTAAGTTCTCTGTCTTGCGACAGCTTGTTTATTCTATCAAAATGTTTTTCATTTGTCAAGAACTTTTTTGTTCTCTTTTGCATATCTGTTTTAAGGCAAAAGAAAGCGCAGGGGGTGGGATTCGAACCCACGCGCCCTTGCGGACAAACGGTTTTCAAGACCGCCTCGTTATGACCACTTCGATACCCCTGCGTGTCACAATTAATACTTAATTGTTTAGTTGTCTGCACTTGTTCAGCGCAGGATTTATATTATCATCAATGTTACAATATGTCAACACTAATTTCTAATTTTTTTACATTTTTCTGCGTTTCTTTAAAAAAAGTTCTGCAATCCCCATATCTTCAGGAGTTGTGACCTTTATATTTTCATACGAGCCCTCTATGAGCCTTACTTTTGTGTCACTCCCATACTCTACTATCATTGCATCATCCGTAATTGCCGGCACACTTTTCCCACATGACATGTCACTAAACAGCTTATCATAGGACTGAGCCAGCAAATCATATTCAAAGCATTGCGGTGTCTGAATCTGCCACAGGCTTTTCCTGTCAGGAGTATTTGCTGAATATCCCAATTCATCTGACACCTTTATTGTGTCCTTTACAGGCATTCCTGCTACGCATGCTTTTTCTTTTTCAACCGTATGCATAGAACGGACTATTATTTCATTATCCACCAGAGGACGTGCGCCGTCATGGATCAGCACATAGTCCGTGCCGTTTGCTGCTTTAAGCCCCTCATATACAGAGTTGTAGCGTTCTTTGCCCCCCTGCACTATTGCTTTCACCTTCTTAAAGCCATATTTTTCAATTATCGAATGTCTGAAATACTCAATATAATCCGCACTGCAGACTATAACTATTTCATCCACCGGACTATCCTCAAATGCTTTTATACTATAATAAATCACAGGCTGCCCCAAAAGCTCCATATACTGCTTTGGCATATTACTTTTCATCCGGCTTCCTGTACCGGCTGACAGTATGATTGCTGTGTATTTCTTCTTATCCATATTCCTTTATTTTCCTATCCATGATAAATCTGCACATTATGTTTGCACACCGGTGTAACCGGAAGCAATTACAGAATCATTCACCAAGTTTTAAATTCGGAACCGCATTCAGATCAAGTCCAGACCTCTTACCTGCTATAAAATCATAGTATGCTGCCGCACCTATCATAGCAGCATTGTCTGTACACAGTATCGGTGACGGACGATAGAATTTAACACCCTTGCGCGCGCACATTTCCTCCATCGCATGACGGATAATACCATTAGAAGCAACGCCTCCCGCAATGGCAAATTTGTCCATTTTAAACTCATCTATGGCATTCTCAGCGTGTCCGACAAGCACATCTGTAACCGCCTGTTGGAACGATGCTGCCACGTCTGCCTGGTTTATTTCCAGTCCCTTCATCCTGCAGCCGTTTAAATAATTGAGTACTGCTGATTTAAGCCCGCTAAAGCTGAAATCATAAACTCCGCCCACAATCTTTGCTCTCGGGAACTCTATGCTGTGCGGGTCACCCTCATGTGAAACCTTTTCTATCTTAGGACCGCCCGGATAGCCAAGTCCTATTGCTCTCGCTACCTTGTCAAATGCCTCTCCTGCCGCATCATCCCTCGTGCGTCCGAGGATCTCATATTTACCGTAATCTACCACTCTCACCAGATGCGTGTGTCCTCCTGATACGACGAGTGCCAGAAATGGCGGCTCTAAGTCTTTATTTTCTATATAATTTGCGCTGATATGTCCCTCTATATGGTGCACTCCGACAAGAGGAATGTTTCTTGCGTATGCTATAGCCTTTGCTTCTGCCACGCCTACAAGCAGTGCTCCTACGAGCCCCGGACCATATGTTACGCCTATTGCGTCTATATCATCGAGTGTCATATGTGCATCTGAAAGTGCCTGCTCTATAACCTGATTAATTTTCTCAATATGCTTTCTGGAAGCTATCTCCGGTACTACCCCTCCATATAAAGTATGAAGAGCTATCTGCGATGAAATCACATTACTTCGCAGATCACGTCCATTTACTACAACTGCTGCCGCAGTCTCGTCGCATGAGCTTTCGATTGCAAGTATTTTAATTTCTTTTTTTGTTTCTGTATTTTCTGTCATTTTATTACACCACTCTTAATTATATTACTCTATTCTGTTTCCGTATCAGAATCTGCCGCAATCTTATAAAATGTAAGAATCCTCCAACAGCCTTCCTTATCCTGCCTGAGTACATATTCCTGATATGTCTTAGAATACGAGCTGCCCTCCTTCATGAAGTAAGATGCCTTGACATATGCAATTTTACTACCATTATCGGTGACATATTTCACATCATTGCTGTCACACACTCCGGTCTGAGCAAGTGTAATGCCCTGGTCCTTGTAGCTTTGCGCATCTGCCGTGACAGACTGTTTGTAGGTATCCTTTGGATTGTTTGCTGCAAGCTCGTCATCAAAAAGCTTAAGCGCCTGGTCGGTGAGTGCATCAAGCTCTTCATCGCTATACTGCATACCATAGTAGCACTTCACAATCCTGTTATAAAGCTTCACCACCTCACGAGGTGTCTGCGGATAGTTCTTGTCGAGATCCTTAGTTGTTATTCTTTGTACCTCGGTCAGTACCTTTTCCTTTTGATTAGCCCTTTTAGACTTGTCGTTTACGACATAAAACGAACCACATATCGCGGCAATCAGCGCTATTGTTAAAATAACTATACCTGTTTTCTTCATATCGCCCCTCCTTAGTCCTCGTCAAACATAAGCTCCACGCTCTTTGCGTCTTTTCCAAGATATGCGTTTGCAAAAATATCCCTCACCTGTGGCATATAGTCATCTGCCCTGACAAGTGACGGCGAAAAATGTGTAAGCCACAGCTCCTTCACGCCGGCTCTCTTTGCCATGTCTGCTGCCTCATAAAAGGTCATATGCTTATACTGCTTTGCTTTTACTATCTTTTCCTTTTCAGCATACATGCCCTCGCAGATAAAAAGGTCTGATCCCTCTGCAGCCTCCACTATGTGCTCAAGTGGCCTTGAGTCCGTACAATATGTGACCTTTATGCCCTTTCTTGCCGGTCCTAGCACCATATCCGGAGTATACACCCTGCCCTCAAATTCAACGGTATTGCCTTTCTGAAGAGGATTCCACAGGCGCATCGGAATTTCTTTTTCATTTGCTCTTTCCACGGAAAATCTGCCACTACGTTTTATCTCAACCGAATAGCCATAGCACAGCACCGCATGCTTTACGCGGAATGCATGGATATGATATCCGTTCATCTCAAAATATTCATCCTGCTCATTGAGCTCTATGCATTTTATCTCAAAAGGCAGCTCCGGCGCAATCGTCCGAAGTGCAGTGACAACCCTTGTAAGCCCCTTAGGTCCAATAATGGTAAGCGGCTCGGTGCGCTCGGCATTTCCCATTGTAAGAAGAAGCCCCGGCAATCCGCTGATATGGTCTGCATGAAAGTGGGTGATGCATAAAATATCTATCGGCTTGAAATTGATTCCGGCTTCCTTCATCGCAATCTGCGTTCCCTCACCGCAGTCAATAAGTATATTGCTGCCGTTATATTTTAGTGAAAGTGCCGTAAGCCATCTGTTTGGCAAAGGCATCATGCCTGCTGTTCCAAGTAAACACACGTCTAACATAAATTTTCCTCCGCAGTATAGGACATGATGACACCGTCCTCTACCGGATGCTCATATAGATTTTTTCTGATTCCAAGGTTTACAAACCCCATCTTCTGATACAGTGATATCGCAGCCTCATTAGTCACCCTGGCTTCGAGCACAATGCGCTCAACACCTGACTCTTTTGCCTTTTCCTGCAAGCATCTGATAAGATGTGCACCCACACCTTTTCCTCGTGCTGATTTTTTGACTGCTATATTGGTCAGCTCTCCCTCATCAAATGACACATACGTGCACTGATACCCCAGTATCTCGCCATCCTCCTGTGCCACAAGCATGATATTCTCCGGAAGCCTCATGGCATCCAAAAATCCCTGTCTGCTCCAGGGCTGTGTGAAGCTGTCTTTTTCTATCTGCGCCACCGAGTCTGCATCCTCCGGCTCCATGGGTCTTATTATCATATTCTAAAATCTCTCTCCTTTTCCTGTCTCTCTCTCTCCGCCTGTGATAATCTGAGATACTCAGGCTTATGGTCTGCTGCATTTTCTGCCCTGCCCTGCTCATAGAGCACCTGTCCAAGACATGCTACAGCCGATGCTCTTTGCTTATTGCACATGGCAGGTGCAAAGTCATAGTCCACCTTTACGTGCTCATTAATATAATCCCTGAACACATCCACTCCGTCTCCAAGGAAAATCACCCTGCGGCCGAGCTCATTGATTTTGTCAACTATCTCTTCTATCATCACTACGCACTGCGGTAAAATGGTATTCATCCTGCCATCAGTAAAATCATACAGCCCTGTATAGGTCTGCTGTCTTCTTGCATCCATAAGCGGACACACAACATCTGCACTGCCCCACAGATTGTATGCTAGTGCATCTACGGTAGGTACAGAAACTATCTGCTTATCCAGTGCCATTGCAAGCCCCTTCGCCGTCGCAGAGCCTATGCGAAGCCCTGTGAACGATCCCGGTCCTGCTGAGACTGCAATAAAATCTATAGTCTTAAGGTCAAGCTCTGTCATCTTAGCCACCTCATCAAGCATCGGAAGAAGCGTCTGTGAATGTGTCTTTTTATAATTTATCGTGTATTCTCCTATCAGATTATCGTCCGATACGACAGCCACACTGGCCACAAGCCCTGAGCTGTCAAGCGCAAGTATCTTCATTATAAAACCTCTTTTATTGTTATTTTTCTATAGTCAAAGCCTTTTTCCAGGTCTTTTTCAATAGTAATCTCTTTTCTCTTATTTGGGAGTATCTCCTCAATGAGATTTGCCCACTCTATCATCGTAAGCCCATCTCCGTAGAAATAATCCTCATAGCCTATTTCATCCATCTCCTCAATGTCACCAATCCTGTATACATCGAAATGATAAAACGGCAGCCTGCCATCCTCGTACACCTGCACTATTGTAAATGTAGGGCTGTTTATAGGCTCTGTGATGCCAAGCCCCTCTGCTATGCCCTGCGTGAGCACTGTTTTACCCACTCCTAAATCACCCACAAGTGTACACACATCCCCCGGCTTTGCCTGCTGTCCAAGCGTAACCCCAAGTGCATGCGTATCATCTGCCGAAAAGCTTTCTATTACTGTTATATTTCCTTCACTACTCATATTACCAGCTTATACCCTTATCTATTTATTTTATCTTTTATCTTATATCTATTTTGTTTATTTGATTTTCAGTCTGTATTTCTCCAGTGTACTGCCTGCCAGCTCCTTTAACGGCTCATAGCTGTCGCCCAGCTGCTCCTTTGAGAGAATGTATGCATTCTTCCTGTTGCTGAATATAAGTATCCTCTTATCATTTGCCACGAATCTGTACACCTGCTCCCACGGAAGCTGCGCCATCTCATCTCCCTGGCTTACATTTATGTGCTTTTCGTCTACCGCAAAATGCAGTGGCTTTGAGAAAACTTCATTTGTCTTCATAATCATCTTTACCCTGCCCTTGAGTGAAAACGGCACATATAGCAGCACCAGAATACCAACTATAATATAAAGCACCACATACTCCGTATTGCCTTTTTGTGCGCTTAACACTGCTGCCGCAGCCAAGAGCACAGCAAACAGCAATGATATGACACCCTGACTGCCCTTGTACGCCTGCTCTATATTAAATGAATATAAATCCTTTTCTGTTACTTTTACATCAAATTCAAGCTTCATGTCCTGCTCCCAACTAAATATTTGGATTTATTATAACATTCCTTTTAAAAAAAGAAAAGAGCGCAATTGACTGCGCTCTTTATGTTTGTGACTAATATATATTGTGTCAGGTATTTTCTCTATCCTCTTCCCTTTAAAACCGGTGACAGTCTCTTGTATATAAGCACTGTGATAAGTGTTGATATAAGTCCCTTTACGATGGTAAACGGAACATTGAATATTAAAAGTGCCTGCCACAGCTTGCCTACTGATGGGAGAAGTTTGCTGTATGCATCCATGATTTCATTTATTGGTGTAAACTTCTCATATGCTGGATATACAATAAACAGGTTTGACGGGAAGCTGATGATTCCCATTATAACCGAGCCAACTATCGCACCAATGATGGCACCCTTTTTAGTCTTGTTCTTCTTGTATATAAGCCCTGCCGTTCCTGTAAATACTGCTCCGAGAATAAAGTTTGAAAGCTCTCCTACCGTAAAGCTCTGTGTTACTGTACAGTGAAGCAGGTTCTTGATAAACTCTACAATCACTCCTGCTAACGGTCCGTATGCAAATGCTCCGATAAGTGCAGGCAGGTCTGAAAAATCAAACCTAATAAAAAACGGCATGATTGGAATTGGAAACTCGAGGTACTGAAGTACAAATGCAAGTCCGCTTAACATTCCTGTGCCGACTAAAAGTCTGATGTTTACTTTTGATTTTGTGTTGTTTGTTGTTACGTCCATTTTACACTCCTTTGATGCTTAAGGAATCCTGAGGATATTGTGAGTGCAGCTATCTAAAATCTGAATAGCTGCTTTAAAAAATCCCGGAAGAAAATCTTCCGGGACTTAATATCACAGTGTAATGACACCTAATAATCTTCTCTCATCCAGACTATACTGTCGGCTTCGGAATCACACCGAATCATGCCTTGCGGCTCGTGGGCTGTACCACCGGTAGGGAATCTCACCCTGCCCTGAAGAATTCCTATTTATTTACAAACCTATGATATGCACTTTGAAGTGTTTTGTCAAGGTGTTTTTAATTATCAAGAATAATATTGTCAAAGAAATTATTTTTCTTGCCCTTTATGTAGTGTGGCTTTTTGTTTCTGTTGTTATTATTCTTGCTGCCTGTACCATTTCTATCGTTTCTGCTATTCCTGCCACCGTTATTTCTATTACTTCTGTCAGCCTTGTTGGCAGCACTGTCTTTGCTGCTGCCGCTGTTTTCTGACTTACCGGCCTTGTCTGTGCCCTGTCCGATTTTCATGGTAAGCTGGATGCGCTGCTTTTTGAGGTCAACGCTCATAACCTGCACATCTACTATGTCTCCTACACTGACAGCCTCAAGCGGGTGCTTGATATAGCGGTCACATATCTCTGAGATATGCACAAGTCCGTCCTGGTGTACTCCTATATCCACAAAGCATCCGAAATCTATTACATTTCTGACTGTGCCCTTTAATACCATACCCGGTGTGAGGTCCTTCATCTCAAGGACATCGCTTCTTAGAATTGGCTTTGGCATATCCTCACGTGGGTCTCTTGCCGGCTTTTCAAGCTCTTTTACGATGTCACGCAGTGTGATTTCACCAACTCCTGCCTCGTCTGCGAGCGCCTTGTAATCAGATACTTTCTTTGAGATTCCAACTACATTTCTGTTCTTTACATCCTCCATTGTGTAGCCAAGCTTTTCAAGCACTGCCTTTGTGGCATCATATGACTCAGGATGCACGCCTGTGGCATCAAGTGGGTTCTTTCCGTCTGAGATACGCATGAAACCTGCACACTGTTCAAATGCCTTCGGTCCAAGCTTTGCTACCTTAAGAAGCTGTGAACGTGATGTGAATTTACCGTTTTCCTCTCTGTAATCCACGATGTTTTTGGCAATGGTCTTTGAGATGCCTGATATGTACTCAAGCAGTGAAACGGATGCTGTATTTAAATCTACACCAACCTTATTTACGCAGTCCTCTACAACTCCTCCGAGTGCCTCTGAGAGCTTTTTCTGGTTCATATCGTGCTGATACTGTCCGACTCCGATTGACTTTGGATCAATCTTTACAAGCTCAGCGAGCGGATCCTGAAGTCTACGCGCCATGGATGTGGCACTTCTTTGTCCCACATCAAAATTCGGAAACTCCTCCGTAGCAAGCTTGCTGGCTGAATATACTGACGCACCTGCTTCATTTACTATGATGTACTGCACCTTTACCGGAATTTCCTTTAACAGCTCAACAATCACCTGCTCTGACTCACGCGATGCTGTTCCGTTTCCGAGTGAGATAAGAGTGACATGATGCTTGTCTATGAGCTTTTTGATTATGGCCTTTGCCTCATCGACCTTGTTCTGTGGTGCTGTTGGGTAGATTACTGTGGTATCGAGCACCTTTCCTGTAGGGTCTACGACAGAAATCTTGCAGCCTGTACGGAATGCCGGATCCCATCCAAGCACAACCTGTCCTGCAATTGGAGGCTGCATGAGAAGCTGCTCCAGGTTCTTTCCGAATACCTTTATGGCACCATCCTCTGCTTCCTCTGTCAGATTGTTTCTGATTTCACGCTCTATGGCAGGGGCAATAAGCCTGTTGTACGCATCCTCCACTACCTCTGTGAGTACGGCTGCTGTAGGCGCTCCATCATTTGTGATAACCTGCTTTTTAAGATATTTTATGATATCCTCTGTCGGTGCCTCTATCTTTACTGTGAGGATTTTTTCCTTCTCACCACGGTTAATTGCGAGTGTTCTGTGACCTGCCACCTTGGAAAGAGCCTCGTCAAATTCATAGTACATCTCATAGACAGACTCCGCCTTTGGATCCTTGGCTGTCGATATAAGACGTCCCTTTTGCATGGTAAGCTCTCTGATTTTTGTTCTGTAATCGGCATTGTCGGATACGTTCTCTGCAATGATATCCTTTGCTCCGGCAAGTGCAGCCGCTTCATCTGCCACGTCCTTTTCTGCATCCACATATTTAGCTGCTTCTGCCATGATATCAACAGACGATTCCTGCGCTAAAATGGTCTGTGCCAGTGGCTCTAAGCCCTTTTCCTTTGCGATTGTGGCACGGGTTCTTCTCTTCGGACGGTAAGGTCTGTACAAATCGTCAACCGCCACCTGTGTCTGTGCCTCAAGGATTGCCTTCTTAAGCTCATCCGTAAGCTTGCCCTGCTCCTCAATGCTTGCAAGCACTGTCTGCTTCTTGTCCTCAAGATTACGTAGATATGTCAGTCTGTCGAAGAGATTTCTGAGCACCTCATCATTTAATGAGCCGGTTGCCTCCTTTCGGTATCTGGCGATAAAAGGGATGGTATTTCCCTCATCTATCAGCTTGACAGCGGCCTCGGCCTGTCCTTTTTTTATCTGCAGTTCTTCTGCAATTGCAGCAATAATATCCATTTTTTTACCTCTTTAAAAAACTTATTCTTTTCGTATTATAAATGAAGTGATACAATAAAATCAACTTTATAGAAAGGAATTTGATTATGGATCCACAAAAATTTGATTATAATCAGGATTATAACTATAATTTCGGCAACAATTATGGGCCGGGCTTTAATCCCAACAACAATTTCTACAATAAACGCTCACGCAATATGGAGGTTGCAGCACTTGTGCTTTCAATAATTGCCATCGCGTCGTGCAGCTGTATTTATGTGTCTATCATATGTGGCTCGCTTGCCATGATTTTTGCGTTACTGTCAAAAGGCGGTGCCACCTCAATGAGCAGCATGGCTATGACCTCATTCTGGATTGCGTTTGCCGCTGTTGTTATCACTCTTATTATCTATATCGGTTCGTTTGCCGCCATGCTTCACGAATACGGAAGCATAGAGGGTATATTAAAGGAATACCAGAACCTGACCGGTATCGACTACAATGAGCTACTTAAGCAGATGAATACCGCAAAATAATATAAGCATATTTTTGACTATACAGTTTACCACAATAATGGCAAGTGCAAGCCACATATATAATGGTCTGAAGTGCATTCCGATGTGCAGCCTGCCGCGGCTTATCCGCTGCAGTGTCTGTGACAGCATAAACCAGCCGCCCAAAATGGCTGTATATGGCACAAACGGATGGAGTACAAACGACCTTATCAAATGTCCGTGTAGCAGCGCAAATGTGGCTCTCGTGCCACCGCACCCCGGACAATAGTAGCCTGTATATGCGTGCAGCGGACATGGAGGCACCTTTGTGAGTATCTGCGTACCGCATACTCCAATCACTGCCGCAAGAGCCGCAAATATAGCTATGCATATCCAGCCCGTTATATAGAAATACCTGTCGATTGTTTCATCTGTCTGCATGATATATGTGATCCTTCCTGTGATTTTGTGTAACCATATGAATACAAGTATATGCTATATATCTGACAATTGTCAAAGCATTAATTTAAACATTAATTTAAGCCTAACTTAATCATTAATTCAAAACTATTATTTCAGGAGAAATATAATGAACCCAAAAAAGAAATCCAAAGAATTAAAAAGAATATCAAGAGAGAACCTGAACGGAAGATACAGACTTAGCATGAGCGTTTTTCTCACTGTCACACTCATAAATCTGTTTAGTGACCTGCCGTTTACCTACCTGCTCGGAAATGTATATGCCACAAAGGTTCAGACCGTTATCTACTACATTGCCGAGGTGCTTTTATCTATCGTGGTCGGCGTGCTGCAGATGGGACTCATACGTTTCCACCTTAATATGGCAAGAAAGAAAGAGTGCCGTATCAGCGATGTATTCTACTGCTTTATGAATCACTCCAACAGATATTTTGGAGCATACATCATATATTATGCCATCTCTATGATTGCAAAGGCGCCTTTCCTTGTAGCCAGAAACTTTTTCAAGCTAAGCGGCGACACTATGGGAATTGCTATCGCTTTATATGCTGCAAGTGCCGTGCTCAGCTTTATTGTACTGGTTCTGTTTCCGTTTTACCTGTATCTGGTACTCTCTCGCGATGATTTATCAGTATTTGCATGTCTGACTCATGCCATAAAGCTGATTCGCGGCAACATACTCAGAGTCATCTACATTAACGTAAGCTTCATCGGTATGCTTGTGCTTTGCGTGTTGTCGCTCGGCATCGGCCTGCTCTGGGTGGAGCCTTACTATGAGCAGACCTTTACAAATCTCTTCCTCGATGTGACCGGGGAGCTGCCGGCTGTGGACTGCATGGTGTAGTAATTCTACATCTGCAGCAACCGGTCCATAATCCTAGCTGCAACGCAGCTCTTGTCCATGATTTCAAGCTCTGTGCAGTCGTCAGCCGTGATGAGTGTGACCACATTGGTATCTGTTCCAAAGCCTGCACCTGCTACCTTGAGGTTGTTTGCCACTATCATATCTGCATTTTTCTTTGCAAGCT
The DNA here is from genome assembly GCF_000020605.1 of Agathobacter rectalis ATCC 33656. NCBI lineage: Bacteria > Bacillati > Bacillota > Clostridia > Lachnospirales > Lachnospiraceae > Agathobacter > Agathobacter rectalis. The sequence goes on along the minus strand of NC_012781.1, from coordinate 751,572 downwards.
TTGCTTTCGAGTTTTCAAGCATATTCTGGGTTTCCATAGAAAAACCGCATATGAGCTGTCCCTTAGCCTTGTGTGCTCCGAGGTATGAAAGTATGTCCTCTGTGCGCTCAAGCTCAATTACAGACTCATATGAGCTGTCATTTTTCTTTATTTTCTCATCAGCCGGATGTGATGGGCAAAAATCCGCTACTGCTGCGGTCATGATGATAATATCCTGTTCAGCAGCCTTTGATTTCACCACGTCTGCCATGTCTGCGGCCGATGTCACATTTACCACATCTACAAACATAGGTGGCTCAACAGATACCGAAGCGTTGACCAGTGTAACATGCGCACCGCGGAGCATACAGTTTTCTGCTATGGCACGCCCCATCTTGCCTGTTGAGTGATTGGTGATAAAACGTACTGGGTCTATTTTTTCCTGCGTCGCTCCGGCTGTGATGAGTACATTCTTGCCTGCCAGGTCCTTTTCACAGGCTATTGTCCTCATTATGTAGTTGAAAAGTGTCTGTGGCTCCGGCATTTTTCCTGCACCTGTGTCTCCGCATGCAAGATATCCTTCAGCCGGCTTTATCATCTCAAAGCCGTAGTGTTCGAGCTTTTTGATATTGTCCTGCACAATCCTGTTCTCGTACATATTGGTGTTCATGGCAGGAGAAACAAGCTTAGGACATTTGGCTGCAAGTATTGTGGTGGTAAGCATATCGTCTGCGATTCCGTTTGCCATCTTGCCTATCACATTGGCTGATGCAGGTGCCACCATAAAGATGTCTGCTCTCTTTGCGAGCGCCACATGCTCTACATTGAATTCAAAGTTTCTGTCAAATGTGTCCACGAGGCACTTGTTGCCTGTGAGAGTTTCAAATGTGATTGGATTTATAAAATTTGTTGCATTGTGTGTCATTATGACGTTGACATCGGCGTGCTGTTTTACAAGCATACTCGCAAGGTTTGCTATCTTGTATGCCGCTATACTTCCTGTCACTCCCAAAACTACTGTTTTTCCTTTTAACATGATTTTCACCTCTGTATAAAACTATTATTATTCTGCAGTCATTTTTTGTTTACATCGCAAAATGCTTTGTAGCCATCCACAGACTTTGCACTTCTAGCTGCATTGGCAATGGCCTTTGCCATGACATAGGCACTCATTGGCCCCACCAGATTGATATCTGCAGGCACACTGCCCACTGATACAGCATAGATTGAATCTCCGTCTGCCATCGTGTGCACGGGTCTGATTGCTCTGCCATAGCCATTGTGAGCCATGGATGCCACCTTGTTGAGTGCGGTCTTGTCAAGCTTTGCATTTGTTATTATTGTACCAATTGTGGTGTTTCCTGTAAACATATTCTGAATCTTCGCCGCTGCCTCAAAATACGCTGTCTCGTCATCAAAAAGCAGCCCATTTTCATCCAGTGCTCCGGCAATTTTCTTATCTGTATCTATATCATATATGTCACCAAGTGCGTTCAGTGTCACCACTGCTCCAACCTTTAGTTCTCCAAGCTGTACTGCATAGGCTCCTATTCCGCTCTTCATGCTACGCTCACGCCCCATATATTTGCCGACTGTTGCGCCCATTCCGGCTCCATAATTTCCCTGTAAAAAGGTATCATAAGAAGCGTTCTCACAAGCCTTGTATGCCATTTTGCCATCAGGCCTTGCATTTTTATCACCTATTACCAGGTCAAAAATACACGACTGCACCACAAGAGGCACCTTTGTGACTCCCACATCAAAGCCTATATCACGCTCCTCGAGATACTTCATCACGCCTCCCGCTGCATCCAGACCAAAGGCAGAGCCGCCTGACAGTACAAGAGCATGGATACCCTTTGCATCTGCCACAGGATTTAAAAGTGGTGTCTCCCGCGAAGCCGGTCCGCCTCCCCTTATGTCAACTCCCGCCGGTGACTGTTTATCAAAAAGAAATACCGTACAGCCGGTCAAGCCCTTAGTGTCCTCGGCTTGGCCTATTTTGAAGCCGCCGATATCCATTATGTCTATTTCATGCATATGTTTCACCTTGTATCATGCCTTTCTTTTAACTCAAATGCTTTTTACCGTTCCTAGTCCAACTGCTTATAAAACAGGCGGACCTTATCAGTCCGCCGTACATACAATTTCACATTTATTTTAAATCTATCTGAATTTATTTTGCTGCAATGGGTTTGATTGTGTTCAAAACCAATCCAACAAGGTATACGATGATTGCGGCAACTATTGCCTCAATGACTCCGTTAAAACTGATGACTCCGGTGATAACGCCCAGCACCGCGTTTCCTGCCACACCGATTGCATCTGCATAAGCATCCTTGTAAAGCACGAAGATTGAGCCCATTACAAGCAGTGTATTTGTCATGGCACCGGCTACACCTGCATATACAAACGGAATAACCTGTGTGCTCTTTCTGATAAATACAGCCTCAACTACTATAAATACTACAGCTCCGACTGCTATACCGATTCCTAATGCGGCTGCCTGTGAAAGTGACTCTGACATCTTGCCGAGGAATGCATATACTCCGAATGCAAGGAATACTGACATGAGCACATTTAAAACTGTGCCCCAGAGATTTTTCTTCTCTGACGCAAGCACCTTTTTGATGCCTATATATACAAAATAAGGTATAACACCTACTAAAATTCTTGGAACAAATGCTATGAATAAGCTCTTAAATATACCTGAGGTTCCGACCAGGGATGCGGCAAGCACCGGCGAAAATACAAAGGATGAAAGAGTTCCTCCGACTATAGTTGCCTTTAGACAACTGGTAAATCCGAATACAAATCCAAGGAATGCTCCCTTTTTAGGTCCGCAGAAAAGTGAACCAAGGATTACCGGAATGTGAATAATCGTAGCGTTGATAACTACGAGCGGAATATATCCGAGTGGTGTGAATGCCATGATAATGATAATGGCTGTGAATAAACCTGTCAGTACAAGTTCGTTTGTTTTTGAATTGCGCATTGTTTTTCCTCCTTTTGGTAAAAGCCCGTATGGGTCTCGTCCTAATTCTGTTATGCTGTGATTCTGTCACACGGCATAAGAGCGCACATGAAAATTGTATGGCTGCTGGATTCTCGTATGAGTAACCCGCATTTATGTATCATACCACCGTGCAAGAAGTGTGTAAAGCAGTTTTTGTTATTTTTTTAACAATTTTTTAACAAAATGTGTTATTGCCGTGCAAATCACCGACATATACATCGATGTCTTACATATGCTGCATTGTATCGCACAAGCATGAAAAAATCCCCGGACATCGTATAAATGTCCGGGGAAATTATTTATTCTACTGTAACTGATTTTGCAAGGTTACGTGGCTGGTCAGGGTTTAAGCCCTTTCCTGTTGATGTGTAGTAAGCGATAAGCTGACAGATTATAACTGACTCGAAAATCACAAACTCATCCGGTGCCTGTGGGAGTGAGATATGCACATCACAGATTGACTTATCTGTAATATCCTTGTCCTTGCTAAGAAGGATAACGTATGCGCCTCTCGCCTTTACCTCGCGGATATTTGAGATGACCTTGCTGTATACATGGCTCTGTGTAGCAACTGCGATAACCGGAACACCCTCGCTGATGAGCGCGATTGTACCGTGCTTTAACTCTCCTGCTGCATAAGCCTCAGCATGAATATATGAAATCTCTTTGAGCTTGAGTGCGCCCTCCATGCTTAATGCATAATCAAGTCCTCGGCCTATGTAAAACGCATTTGTAGCATTTGTCATTCTCTTCGTAAGCTGTTCAATCTCAGGTGCCTGTGTGATAACTGACTCAATGAGATTTGGAACCTCCTGCAGATTCTCAATAAATGTCTTTGCCTCTTCCTTGGTCATACGGCCGGATACAAGACCAATCTTGCATCCAATCAGGTAAAAGCTTGCCACCTGAACTGTGTATGCCTTGGTACTTGCCACGGCAATCTCAGGACCTGCGTGTGTATAAAGTACATAGTTGCTCTCACGGGCTATTGTTGAACCCTTTACATTTACGATAGAAAGCGTCTTTTTAGTATATTTATTAGCCAGACGAAGTGCCTCTAAGGTATCAATTGTCTCACCTGACTGTGACACAAAAATAACCATTGACCTGTCTGTGAGAACAGGCTGCTCATATCTGAACTCTGATGCAATCTCAACAGAAACAGGAATACCAAACTTGTTCTTTAAAAGAGCTTTTCCGACCATTCCTGCATACATAGCTGTACCACAGGCTACAACTGTTATGTCGCTTATATCCTCGAAGAACGAATCAGGAATATTATCATCCTCAAAGCAAGGAAGTGAATCCTTGATTCTTGGAGTGATAGTCCTTGTGATAGCTGTCGGCTGCTCATGAATTTCCTTGATCATGAAATGCGGATATCCATCCTTCTGAGCTGCCGTTACATCCCAGTTTACCTCAAGATAATCCGGCTCAACTTTCTTACCCTCTAAATCCTCCATTTCGATTCCATCAGCAGTCATTGTCATGATAGTGTACTCCGGAAGTATAAAATAGCGCTTCGAATATTTAATAAACGCTGTAAGATCTGATGCAATAAATGCCCCGTCATCGCAATATGTTGCAACCATCGGGCTTACATTTCTGACAGCAAAAATCTTTCCCGGCTGATCCTTGAACATGATACAGAACGCAAATGAACCCTGAAGCTCTGCTACTACCTTCTTAATAGTAGCCTTTGGATCTCCGTCATAGAGCTTGTTGATAAGAGCCGCTGCTACCTCTGTATCTGTCTCAGATATAAGAGAGTCTGCAAGATCATACTTGTTTACAATCTCGTGGTAGTTCTCAATGATACCATTGTGGATGAGTGCGACATTTCCAACCTTGTGAGGATGAGCATTGGCATTGGTAACTCCGCCGTGTGTTGCCCATCTTGTATGTCCGATTCCACAGGTTGAATTGTTCTCATCATCGCAGATAGCGAGAAGATCCTTAACCTTTCCGACGGTTTTGCGAATAGAAATCTTGCCAGTATCCTTGAAATAGGCAATACCTGCACTGTCGTATCCACGATACTCTAACGCTGCGAGTCCTTCAGTCAAAATCTTCTGTGCCTCTAAACGGCCTGTAAATCCTATAATTCCACACATAGTGTTAGATCTCCTTTTCGATATATAATTTTAAATGTACAAATATGTAACTGTTCTGTACTGAACAGCTACTTGATTTTTATGGTTCTCTCGCTTTGTTTTGATGTCTCCATCATATTTGGCTTGAGATGCGCATCCATATATGCGTCCAGGCATCCGCCGAATTTTCGATAACCTGAAACCTCGTTAACCGACACAATTTCCCGTTCCTGCCGGTGCATGGCGCTAAAGTTTTTAACTTTTCAAAATCCAATTGCTCCTTTTCTTGGACTTTGTTATTCTATCATAAACCAAAAGTACCTACAACAGTAAAAAGTGCTGAAATTTTCGTAAATGTTGGGGTAAATATATAATATGCGACTATATATCGGATTATAATCAAAATCTATTCTCCGGATCAATTATTGATATTATCGATACTCAATGTAACAAAATGGTCCGGCATAATTGCCGGACCGTGTTTTATTGCGGTATTGAAAATCCCGCTGCCATCATCTGTTTCTTAAATTCATCAATAGACAGATTTAATTTCTGTGCACCTCTTGCAGTACTATAGTCTCCACACTGCACCGAGTCAAAAACTTCGGTTTTTCTTCCCTGTTCAATGCCCTGCTCAATACCTTCTTCTCTCTGTTCTTCCCATGCTTTACACATATCAATCACCTCTTCCTTGCCATCGGTTTGTATATTCATACCTGCAAATAAATTTATTGCCTCTACAGTTTCTCTGTCCATATTCTTAAATTGTTCATCTTCCTATAAAACAGCCTGTAACTTATTCTTATCCGAGGCATTCTGCAATACCTCAAATAGCTGTTTAAGCTGTGTCCTGAATTTTGTGAAATCCATTATGCTCTTAGGCTCCAGTAAATTAATCTTGTAATCCGAAATGAATAGTAATAATTCTTCATCAATGTCTTCAAGCATATCAGTCAATTTTCTAGGTCCATTCCATTCTTTTACACATAACTAAACAGTAATGGTAATTACCGGTATCAACCTGTCATTTGCGGTAAATCCGGAAAGAAATTCATCTGGTGTTTCGGTATCATGCTCACGACGATGTTTCTTCGCTACTTCTCTTACTTGTTTGCCATACGCAAGTGCATCATAGATCATGTTTTTGACAGGCATAGCATAATGAATATCTGATTGATTTTCCATCCCCACAAGAAAGATATATGTCTTTCCCATATATTTAACATGGATATTTTTAAAAATATCTCTCCACTTTTGCACTGATATCATATTAAGACTGAGTCCTAATGCTGTCAGTACCTCCGTAGTATCTCTCTCCTCGAGATTTTCAGCTTTGATAACACACCTGCCACCATACAATACATAGTTGCAAAGATCTGCAAACCGCTCATTGTCTGCAAAATACTCTTTTGCTTTTGAGTCTTTTGTACCCAATTTTCTCCTCCTATTCAGTTATGTGAGCAGATAATTGGATTATATCAATCACAAAGGCAGCTATATCATTATCTAAAGGCTTCTTCCCCACAAATACATTTACTCCTACAGCGTCATTTGCATCTGACATATCCATTTTCCTGCTATTAATTGGTAACATAAAGCATTGAAAATTTCCATGTCTTTGTAGAATGAATGCGAAGTGGTCTGCCCTCTTCAAAGTGATATGCACCTATGTAAATCTGTAATGTGGTGCCATATAAATAGAAATATAATGCTTTGAAATGATTGTAACATCTGGCAATCGTTTTGTCATCTTTAGTTTTTCTTATTTTACATTTAAATATATCATTTCTGCACTTTTACTAAAGAGTTTCATTGTTACTCACATATTGATGAATACTCATCTACAGCTTCACGAAATTGTTCTGAAAGTTCCTTTACATTTTTACCCTCATACGATATCAATGAACGTATATTCATTATTTTTCCGAAGAAAACAGCTTCCTCTTCTGAAAATTCAACACTTCCTAAATATCCTTTATATTCCATATTGTTATTCATGTTCGATTCCCCATTTCCTATGACATTCTTATCAAAGGCTTATATGTATTCTTTTCGTACATCAAAAATGTTAGTAGTGTATAGAAAAAATATCCTCTACTTTTGCCATCATAATATATGAGATCAATTGTAGGGGATATTTTCTTTAATACTTATCTATTGTATAATACTTCGCTATCAAAACTTGAAAATATTTACTCTTTGGTATAAGTATGCAAATCATTAATAGTAACTATGTTCTATACTTTTATGGTAAATCCATCCAAGATATTTCCGAGCACTCTGCTAAATATTCATTATATTCTGATTCTGTTAAGTTCTCTGTGCCACAATAATACTCCTTTTCACTTGTGTCAGAATTAATTCCAAAACCTATTATAAAATCATTATCTAAAATACCATTCTTAATAACATCATATGAAATTGAATCGCAAGCAATACCATTACTATAGTTTTGATATTGGCTATATACAATTGCATGATATTTTTCAGAGTATTTAATTTTTCCATAGGCAGATAGCACACTAATTTGTTGTGGTTCATCTGAATCATAATTCATTGCCGGTATTAATGAAATTTGTTGTGTATTAGAATTGAAGGAAAAAATAGCTAAATCCTCCCATAAATCTTCACTTCCGTATATTAATAATTCATCTGTTCCATCTCCATCTATATCCATAACTGAATATTGTTTTGGAATGCCAAATGTCCAAGAATCCGCTATATAATTTTTGTATTCTCTATTTTTAAGAAACTCGTCATATACTCCAGCATTAGATGAAATATTATCATTATCTGATTGCGGAATATAATCTGAAAAGAGGGTAATTGAATAGCCAATAATATTATTTTCGAATTCTTTTCTTTTATTCATAGCCTCTTCTTCTGATATGTTTTTCATTTTGTCTAAATCATAATCATATGAATCTGTATAATAATTACCTGTAGCATAATACCATGGCGAATTTGGATTATAATATCCATCAAAAACAATCGACTCAATTGGTACTAGTACTTTATTTTTCTCGTCTATTTTACACTCTTCTTCAAAATTATTATACGCCCCACCAGAACCATATCTGTATATCTTTCCGTTTTTAGATAAGTTAATTCCAAATCTTTCATATGTTGTATCAAGATAGACAACTTTATCATCTACGTATGTATACAAATCAATGATTACTCCATCTGATTGTGAGTCATTGTCTCCAATAAGTAATTCCGGTATTCCATTCCCATCGATATCCAAAAGTGCATACCCTACGCTACTTAAAGATTTATAGTCCGAATAATTCCCACTCAACAAAATACTGACGTTATCATTTTCCGTCCAATTCTGATTTTTAATCTTATAATAATACATATCTAGAACATCTTTATATAATTCTTCTCCATCCACAGAAGAAACCACACACTTTAACAACTCGCCATCATCATATTCACTAAGATACTGCTTATTATTTTCCGGTAAGAAACCATAGCAACCATACTTATTAGTCTTATCCGCATCCTTTAGCTTAACAAGACACTTTGCAATTTCCTGATTGACCATTTTCTGTGTGCTCTCATAAGTCGGATTATCTTCTTTTGTCTTTTCAGTTAACGCTCCAACCGCTGCATCTCTTGTGATATAACAGCTCTTTAAATAGGCATAGCAATACTGTGTCACCTCGTACAGATTCTTCGATGTTATATTATTTGCATCCTTGAACACAGCATCCCTTTTATCAATATAAGACTTAAAAGTATCAGACTGTACAATTCCGGCATACATACTCTGCAAAAAACAGTCCGTATTGCTTAATCCATTTTTCACCCAAGGAACACTTTCCTTAGAAATGTCCCATATTAACAAATATATCTTTGATTCTGTATCAAGTAATGTCGTAGAAACATCCAGCCCTTCTTTAAGTAAATCCCCCATATTATTCATCAGATAATTATATGCCGAATATGAGACTATATCTGTTTCCAACGTATTTTTATAATCTCTCAAACCATCTTTCATAGCCTTAGACATAACACAGCCGTAATTTGAATTCTTAATAAATGTATCCAACGATTTCACTGCAAACTTATCCTGATTCTGAAACTCACTTGCATACCCTGTAATTTCCATTACTGAATAGAATGCCTCCATAAAACCTGTTGCCTCTTTAAAACTTTTTGACACCTGTACAAAAGGATCTGTTGTCTCAGAAAAGAAATCAGCTCTTGAACACAATTTATCTAATTCCTGATACGATTTATTGTAAGCATCCACAGATGCTTTATTTTCAACAACCATTTTTTTCTTCAAATCTGCTGTCTTCTTAGATAGATTTTCTATCTTATAATCATATGCATCATCTATCTGTTTCATGGATTTTACAACCCAATTATCTCCATCAAAAGGCTTCAGCTTTTCCTTCATTGCATCTACATCCTGACTCAATTCTTCATCTGAATAAGTACAGAACATCTTTGCAAATGATTCCGAATACTTTGCATCATAGCTAGACGAATCCATGCTAAATGAATTAATCAACTGGCACCATGATGCTCCATCCCAGTCAAGAACACCATTAAATATCTGAACCATATTGGATGCAGTACCCATTGCAAACATTGAACCAGGTGTCGCTCCGGCATCAGCTTCCCAATCGAACAAATAACGGTCATTATTTTTCAACACATCCATGTAGATATCAACTATATTCTTCTCCGGCATATCAACATGAATCTTTTTATCCAGTACAACATCTGAACTATTTAGCAATAACAGACTGAATTCAAAAGGAATCCACTCTCCATCAGCATTCTTTACTGTCTTAAACGGAGCCTCATAATCTACCATCTTGTTAAATAACATATGTCCAACCTTTGTACTGTCATAGTAAAATGTTGTAATACCATACGGTACAGTATTACTATATTCTTTGTTGAAAATAGCCACATACTTATCGCCTGCTTTAACCTGATACCCAAGCCTTTCTCCAAGCTGTTTTGCATTTACATACAAATGTCCGTCATCTACCATCGCCTCCAGATTTTCTGTTGTTCCTAAATTATCGGAGAACTCAACCGGAAGTGTATTGTACGAAATATCAGCACTTTTTGTTTCTGTCGCATACGCTGTGCCAGTTGTCAATAATATTATTGCGCTTAATAAAATACTAATTATTTTTTTCATCACCAGTCTCCTCACTAAGTTCCTTTTGTACATCCTGCATCAGTTCCTGATAAGCAGTAACCAAATTGCCGGTCAATGCATTGACAAATTCCTCAGTATCGTATTCTGCTGAATAAATTCCATACTTATATGTATATGGAATTTCCACTTCATTAGTCACTTTTTCAGCATTTGAAATATAATCATCTGTAAATGATTCTATATTTTCCTCTGTCACTTCACTCTTTTTCATCTCGGTAAAATACTTGGAAAAATCAGGTGCTGTTATTTTATATGTAACTGTATCTTTTCCGACCTTTTTCACCTTGATTGTGTCATGCTTTATAATTTTAGACATCAATCCATTTTTCTGATTTGCTTCGGTGTCTGTCTCGAAGAAATCTTTTAATTCCTCGTCTGCTTTTATTTCATCGGTTCCGTTAATGATAGCATCCAATTTTGTTATATCTTTGGATTCTACAGCGTCAACCACCTTGTTTGCCTGCTTTTCTACTTTCTTGTCAGTATTAACGTCACAGGCTGTAAAAATGATTGAACATCCTAGAATCGCAATTGCTATTTCTGATTTTATAAATTTGCATTTTTTCATATTGCTGCTCCTTCCTAAGAGAAATGATTTACTATGTATTTTAATAAACAAAACTTTCGCAGATGCAATGCATTTAATAAGATTATTCGCATTAGTTTATTCTGCATGATTGTATCCACAATAACTATCCGCAGAATGTAAAGATAATGATTTTACACTTCCATTTTCTAGATAAATGTCAAAATAGTAAGTATTTGTTTTATCTTTACAAAATATAGTATCTGTTTGATCTTTTTGTATTGTCCAGATATCGCTTTTACTCAATATAGTTCTTACGCTATCCACATCCATATTATATTTAATCCCATATAACATATAACCGCCATCGCCAGTTATATCAATCTCTCTAATGCTATCGTCCTTATGACAAGCAAAACAAACATTATCATTTTGTTTAAATTTTCCTGCATCTACTTCATTTTCAATTGTGAATTTTATGTTTTGATCTATTTGAGATATGTTCTCTCCAATATATCCAGAAAGTTCTATTTCATCTTTTCCAACATTTTCTTCTTCAACCTCACTATAAACACTTTGAAATCCTTTTCTTATCCAATAAAGATTATATGAATTATCATTTATATCTTTCATTACCAAATATTTTTTATCTTTTCCAATAAGCATTGTATCTTGAATATTCTGATTTTCTTCATACATATTAATGTTATAGTTCAAATGATCATCTTCAATGCTACATACTCCCTTTCCACCAAGTCCTATTCCAATATAGAACGAAAAATCGCCGTTTTCATCAATTTCTAAATCAGCACCATACTGTGTTAATCCACTTCCATACATAAAACTAAGAGATCGATCATTATTCTTATTTGTTGCAACACTATCCAATACCCATATTCCCACAAAATCTTTCAAATCACTTTTATTTTGCACAGCATCTATAATTGAACTATCATCATACTCACCCAAATACTGTTCATTGTTTTCTGGCAAGAATCCATAGCACCCATACTTATTTTTTTTATCAGCATTTTTTAGCTTAATCAAATATTCCGCAATTTCCTGATTTACCATCTTCTGTGTGCTTTCATATGTAGGGTTATTTTTCTTTGTTTTTTCAGTTAATGAACCTACTGCTGCATCTCTTGTTATATAACAGCTTTTAAGATATGCATAACAATACTGGGAGAGTTCATACAGATTTTCCGGTGTTATATTCTTAACATCTCCAAACACAACATTGCAACGGTGTACAAAGGGAACATAATAAAAAACTTAATAATGGACTGCCAATCTTACACAAAGTACCGCCCAAACGAGACTACGGGCGGTATTTTTGTATCATGGCGGAGAAAGGAGGAACTTCCCACGGGGGCTTGACTGAAAAGTTGAGCCTCTTTTTTCATGCCAAAAAACAGGAGGTAAATGCTTATGGCAGATGATAAAACCACAAAAACGCCGGAACAGCCGGTAACGGATAGCGGGCCGGGCAAGGAAACGCCTCCCGCTCCCCCAAAAGAGCCGGAGAAGGTTTCCGTTTCTCCGGAGCCGGAAAAAAAGACGGAACCGGAGGTAAAGAACCCGCAGGTTTCCGTCTATAACTTCGCTGAAATTATGAAGGAAAAGAAAGTCGAGGAACGGGCGGCAGCTCCCAGCGGGGAAAAGCCTGTCCCGGCAAAAACGGAAAAACCGGAAAAGCAGCCGGAGGCTCCGAAGAAAGCGGAGGAAAAACCCAAAGAGCCGGAACAGCCGAAGCGCCGGGGCCGTCCCCCGAAGGCAGATAAGGACAAGGACGCAGCCCCGAAGCCCAAAGCTCCCGCACAGAAACCGGAAAAGGCGGTCAAAAAGGAACCGGAGAAAAAAACGGCTCCAACGGTGCAGACTGCTCCCACTCCGAAGGAACCCGAAAAGCCGAAGGATGCACCACGCCGGGGCAAGGAGCAGATCGTCTATATCAAGCTGAACGAGCTCTACGCCTTCAAGAACCATCCCTTTGAAGTCCGGGATGATGAAGAAATGCGGGCTATGGTGTCCAGCGTTAAGGACAAGGGCGTGACCCAGCCCGCTATTGTTCGTCCCCGTGAGGATGGCGGCTATGAGATCGTGTCCGGCCACCGCCGCCAGAAAGCCAGCGAGCTTGCCGGGTATGCGGATATGCCCTGTATCGTCCGAAACCTGACAGACGATGAAGCCATCACGCAGATGGTCGAGGACAATCTCAACCAGCGTGAAGAAATCCTCCCCAGTGAGCGGGCCAAAGCCTTGAAAATGCAGCTTGAGGCCATCAAGCACCAGGGCTCCCGCACTTCGGGCCAGATTGACCCGAAGGACGCAGGCAAACGCTCCAACGAGATTGTGGCCGAGCGCAATAAGATGGCGGTCAAGCAGGTGCAGCGGTATATCCGGCTCAATGAACTGGTTCCCGACCTGATGAAGCTGATGGATGAAAAAAAGCTGGGCTTTACTACGGCGGTGGAGCTTTCCTATATCGGCAAGAAGAACCAGAACTATATCGCCGTCGCCATTGACAGCCAGCAGTCCTCTCCTTCGCAGGCGCAGGCAAAGCGTATGCGTGAGCTGGACGAAAAGAAGCTGCTCAACGGGGATGTGATCGACGGCATTATGATGGAGGACAAAAAGGAGGTAGACAAAGTGATTTTGACAGGTGCGGAACTGAGCAAATATTTCGGCAAGGAAACTACGCCGAGGGAAATGAAGGACCAGATCATCAAGTTGCTGGACGACTGGAAGGGACAGCAGAAGGAACACGAAAAGCCGGAGAAGAAAAACGAACAGGAAAAGTAAGCCCAAACTTCGGGTCAGCATGGCCCGAGGATTGCGGGGTTCTGCCCCGCGCCCCGAAGCTCTGGAGATATAAATGATTCCCCGTCGCCAGTTATTCCGTAGCATAGCCGGGAAAATCAGTCAAGGGCAGCGCCGCCGCAGGCGGTGCCGGAGGCACCCTTGACGGATTTCTCCCGGTTATGCTTTTTCCCGGTCAAGCGACGGGGATATAAATTCTCCAGAGCCGTTCCCCTTCCCGGGGGAAGGGGCGGAGGGGTTGGGCGAACTCTTGCTTTTCCCTAAACCTAAACAGAAATGGAGGCTCAACCAATGAAACGACCTTTAGCGTACCTGACCGCCGCATGGAGCGGCGAGCCGGATGTTGATATGGAGCTGGCGGCCCACTACTGCCGTCTTGCTTATGAGGCGGGCTTTTCCCCGATCTGCCCGCTCTTGTATCTGCCGCTGTTTTTGAATGACAGCGTTCCCGAGGAACACAAGGCCGGGATTGATATGCGCCGGGATATGCTGCGGCGCTCCCACACCCTGATCGTCTGCGGCAGCGCTGTGGATGAGGATGTAAAAAACGATATTGCGGTTGCCGGGCGGCTGGGCATTGCGGCGACCACACTGGAAGGGGTGCTTGCCGTGAAGGGACACGGCACCCCGGGCCATGCCGGACATTAAGCTGGGAAGCCTTTTCGACGGGATCGGCGTGTTCCCTCTGGCTGCTTCCCGGTGCGGTATCCGTCCGGTATGGGCCAGTGAGATTGAAAAAGCGCCCATCTCCATAACCAAAAGGCACTTTCCCGACATGGTGCATTTGGGGGATATTACGAAGGTGGACGGCGGGAAAATCCCACCTGTCCATATAATTACCTTCGGTTCCCCCTGTCAGAACCTTTCTCTGATCGGCAACCGCTCCGGCCTTGCCGGGGCAAAATCAAGCCTGTTCTATCAGGCGTTTCGTATCATACAGGAAATGAGGGATGCTACTGATAACCTATATCCAGCTATCGCTGTTTGGGAAAACGTCATGGGAGCGTTTTCTACAAATGACCGGATGGACTTTAGAGCCGTCCTATCCGCCTTCTCGGACACCGAAGTTCCAATGCCTCCTTCGGGAAGATGGGGAAACGCCGGAATGGTGCGAGGGGGAACGCCTGATGTGTGCTGGCGGCTCATGGACGCCCAGTATTGGGCAGGCTCCCGAAGGCTGGCACGAAGGCAGCGGATTTTCGTCGTGGCGGATTTTGGAGGCAGACGTGCCGCAGACATACTATTTAAGCCCCGTCCAATGCTCCCACTTCCTCCGCCTTGCGGAGAGGGCGGGCGGGCCGCCGCCGAAGGAGATCGAACAGCTTCTTTTGAAACAGGGCGGCAGATACCAGTCATCCACCCCTTTCAGTGCTTCCGTATGCGGGGAGCGGCAAAAAGGCAGGAAGAAACGGCCTTCCGAAACAGCTTCGGATTACCAACTGACCCTTTTCCCACTCTTTTAGCCAGTGATGTAACGCCCTTTGCCTTCTGGTATGAGGGCGACCCGGAGGGCGGCTGTATCCGTTTTCTGACGGAAACGGAAAGCGAACGGCTGATGGGGCTGCCGGAGGGCTGGACAAAGTACGGGGCGGACGGCGTGGAGATCCGGCCTCTGCAACGCTACAAGGCGCTGGGAAACGCGATTGCCCTCCCTTGCGCCGATTACATTATGGCCGGGATTTATGAGGTGCTGGCTGACCGGGCCGGAAAGGAGGAATGAGCCCATGTTTGAAGCCTATATAACCAATACAGCCCTGTACCCCTTGATGGGGATCGAGGTAGGGACAACGGTACATTTCCCCATGACGACACAGGAGTTGCAGGCCGCCCTTGCCAAAATCGGGATAGACGGGAAACGGTACAGCGAAGTGTTCTTTACCAGCTTTGACAGTGATGTGCTGGGGCTCTACGATCATCTCTACGAATGTGAGAACATCGACGAGCTGAACGAGCTGGGCCACGCCCTGCTGGAAGTACGGGATAAGGGCGGACTGGAAACCTTTGAAGCCGCTCTTGTCTTGGGAAACCACACACGGAGCGTGAAGGATTTGATAAACCTGACCCAGAACCTTGACCTGTACCGCTTTTACCCGGATATTTCTGATGATGAAGGGCTGGGCCGTCTTTACGCCGACGAGCTTGGGACCATCGACATACCGGAGCACATTCAGAACTACTTCGATTATGAGGCATACGGGCGGGATGTGCGTATCAACGAGGGCGGCGTATTCGCTCCCGGTGGGTACGTGTCGGCAGTCCCGGAGGGCTTCAAGGAGTATTACCACGGGCCGCAGGACATTCCGCCGGAACACCGGATATTTGCCTATCCTGAAAAGGCCGAGCCTGTCCACTCCATTCTCGCTGCACTCAAACGGTTTCAAGAAGCCCCGCCCGCTCCGAAAAAGGACAAGGCGGGGCCTTCCCATGAAGAACGGTAAGACTTCGGGCCAGCATGGCCCGAAGCATGAAGGAGGTGCATACCATCAACTATTACCCTATCAATGAAGGAGCCGCCCGCCGGGCAAAGGAAATGAACAGCTTTTCCGACTACAAGGAAGGGAGCGCAACGGCGGAATACCGGGCAATGGTGGACAAGGCCGCCGCCATAGCGGAACGGCAGAAATCCCGGGTGGCCCCCATGTACCATGAGAAGATTGACCATCTGTTAGACACCTACGCCCGCAAGCTGGCCGAAAACATGAACCAGGGCTTTGCCATTGACGCAAGGGTTCCCTCTGTGATGATCGCCGGACCTGCCAATTTCCCGGTGGGAAAGAAGGAAAAACAGAACCGGGCCCGGGACAGCAACATGGAGGAATGGCGGTATATTCAAGGGCTGCTGGATAAGATACGCAGTACCGGCATGGGCGGGATCAGCGCCGATGACCCGGCAGCGATTGAAAAGCTCCAGAAGAAGCTGGACGGGCTGGAACGCTCCCAGCTCATTATGAAGGAGGTCAACGCCTATTACCGCAAGCATGGCAAGCTGGACGGCTGTGCGCTGCTGTCACCGGATCAGATCGAAAAGCTGAAAGCAAGCATGGCGTCAAGCTGGCGGAGCGATCCGAGGCCCTTTGAAAGCTACCAGCTTACCAACAACAATGCGGAAATCCGCCGGGTAAAGGCCCGTATCGAACAGCTTTCCAAACAGGCACAGCAGGAATTTTCCGGCTGGGAGTTCGATGGGGGCCGTGTGGAAATGAACCGGGAGGACAACCGCTTGCAGGTGTTCTTTGACGGAAAGCCTGACGCGGACACCCGGGCCGAGCTGAAAAGCAACGGTTTCCGCTGGGCTCCCAGCGTGGGCGCATGGCAGAGGCAGCTCACGGACAACGCCATCCGGGCGGCTGACCGCTTGGAATGTATCAAGCCGCTGTCCGGCGAAAAGCCCTCCCAGCTTCAAAAGAAGCCCTCTATCTTGCAAACCATGCGGGAACAGGGCGAAAAAGTCCAGACGGAGCCGGAAAAGAAAGCTCCGTCCGGCAGGGATGCCGAGCGGTAAGCCTCGGGCCACATTGGCCCGAGGTTTTCTGTTCCCCGAGACTGTACGGGGGCCTCCCGGATAGCGGGAACCCCGACGGAAAGGAGGTTTTATGCAGGAAGAAGTAAACCAAAAAACGGTTGCCCTTTCGATCAGGACAACGAAGCTCACAGGAAAAGTGCTGGCTGCCGCTCTTGGCAAGGTGGTTCGGGCGCTGCAAAAGCACCACCGGAAGGCGCTGACCCCGCAGGGACGCCAGAGCGTGAAAAAGCTGATGAACCACTATGGCGGCAAAAGTGCCATGCCCTATGTGGGAGCTCCAAAGGATTTTGACCGGATCGCGAAGGAGTTCCATGTGGACTACGCTTTCCATAAAGTGAGCCCCGGTCATTACCTGCTGTTTTTCAAAGCCAATCAGGCGGACGCTATCACGGCGGCCTTCCAGAAGTACAGCGCAAAGGTGCTGAATAAAGAGCAGGACAAGGCTTCCATCCTCGGCCAGCTTCGGAAATTCACGGAGCAGATCAGGACACAGGCAAAGGAAAAGCAGCGAACCAGAGAGGCGGTGAAGGACGGACGTTGAGTGACAAAATCAGAAAATATGTACTCCCAAACCTGCCGTACCTCTTTGTGTTCTGGTTCTTCTCCAAAATCGGGACGGCCTACCGGATCGCCCCCGGCACAGACTTCGGGACAAAGCTCATGGGGATGCTCGATACCTTCCCCAAAGCCTTTGAAACCTACTGGCCGGGGCTGGGAGGTATTGACCTGCTGGTGGGCCTTGCCGGTGCGGCTGGGGTGTATCTGCTGATACAGTCAAAGATCAGGCAGGCGAAAAAATTCCGGCGGGATGCGGAATACGGCACCGCCCGCTTTGGAACAAAGGAGGATATAAAGCCGTTTGTTGACCCAAAATTTCAGAACAATGTCATTCTGACCGGGACGGAGTTCCTTACCATGAACACCCGTCCGAAGATACCCGCCAATGCCCGGAACCTAAACGCCTGTGTCATCGGCTCGTCCGGCTCGGGAAAGACAAGGTTCTGGCTGACCCCGCAGCTCCTTCAAGCCCATTCCTCGTATGTGGTGGTAGACCCGAAGGGCGGCACCCTCGACCAGTGCGGGCGGTTTCTGCAACGGGAGAAATACAGGGTGCGGGTGTTCAACAGTATCGACTTTTCAAAATCCATGCACTACAATCCGCTGGCCTATGCGCGACACGAGGTCGCGTAATTAAACTGTTCGGCGCCGACCGAACCTGTTATTCCATTAGCAGTAGCCTATCGTCACCGAAGCGGCTGGCAACGGCCGTGAGGCAGCATGACGAGAAAAGGTAGCCCTCCCGAAAGGGTCAAGCCGAAACCGCGAGGCAGAGGCGAAAAGCTGGAAGCAACGTCCGGCTGGGGAGCTTGGCTTGTGTAGTATGGTGAATGTAAGTAAATCGCTGTTAAACGTCGTTAGCGGGAACCAGGCTAAAGTTGCTGATAAGCCTGAACCAAAAAGGTGTGCAGTCGGATGTTCTCCTGTAAGCTGGGAACACATGGACAAACAAGACTGCCGGCGGATAGGCGGCACCTAACCTACACGGTTGATTACGTGAAACGTGGTAAGCCCACGCTCTCTCCGTATATTCGGAAAGCTGACCGCAAGGAAAGCCGATAGAAACGCGGGTAAGGAACGCTGGAAAAAGCGAATGCCGACCTTGTAATGAGAACGGATAGGGATTGAAACAGTATTCCACGCGAAAGCGGGCTGACTTCCAGCAGGTCTATCTTTACGAGAGAATTTACAGAACTTTTGAGAGGAGGAATTGCAAATGAACAGGAAACTGTGTGCGCCTGCTGACAGGGCACAAAGCTGGGAATCCATTGATTGGAAGAAGGCGGAGGCCTATGTTAAAAAGCTGCAAATGCGTATCGTAAAGGCTCAAAAAGACGGTCATTACAACAAGGTGAAAACCCTGCAATGGCTGTTGACGCACTCTTTCTATGCCAAGGCATTGGCGGTAAAGCGTGTGACAAGTAATAAAGGCAAAAACACTGCTGGTGTAGACCATGAATTATGGAAAACGCCAAAGGGCAAATTCGAGGCGATTGAAAAACTCAAACGCCGGGGCTATAAGCCCCAACCTCTCAGACGGGTGTACATCCCGAAGAAAAACGGAAAATTACGCCCGCTGAGTATTCCGACGATGACAGACCGCGCCATGCAGACATTATATAAGTTTGCATTGGAACCATTGGCAGAAACTCTAGCAGACCCGAACTCCTACGGTTTTAGAATTGGAAGAAGCACACACGACGCTATCGGGCAATGCTTCAACGATTTATGCAGAGCCGGTTCTCCACAATGGATTTTGGAAGGAGATATTAAAGGGTGCTTCGACCACATCAGCCATAACTGGCTGTTGGCAAACATTCCAATGGATAAGAAAATGCTCGGGAAATGGCTGAAATGCGGTTTTGTGGAAACCAAAAAGCTCTTTCCAACAGAGGAAGGAACCCCACAGGGCGGCACAATATCGCCAGTCTTGATGAACATGACCTTAGACGGTCTGGAGCGGATTCTAAAAGAAAGATTCCCTATGAGACGGACGGTGGCAGGTAAAACTGTTTACGACCAGATTAACTTCGTGCGATATGCCGACGACTTTATCGTTACCGGAAAAAGCCCGGAAACTCTACGTAACGAGGTTATGCCGCTCATCAAGGACTTTCTGGCGGAACGCGGCCTGCAACTCTCCGAGGAAAAAACGGTAATCACACATATCAGCGACGGTTTTGATTTTCTTGGGCAGAACGTTCGGAAATACAACGGAAAATTGCTCATTAAGCCGTCAAAGAATGCGATAAAATCCTTCCTCAAAAAAGTGCGGACTATCGTTAGGGAGAACAAAACAGCCACACAGGACTTGCTCATTCGCAAGTTAAATCCTGTCATTCGTGGTTGGGTCAACTACCATCGCTATGTAGTTTCTGCGGATATTTTTGGATTGGTTGACCACAGGATTTTCGAGTGCCTATGGAGGTGGGCTTGCCGCAGACACAAGCGAAAAGGTAGGAAATGGATTGCCAACAAATACTGGCACCATATTGATAACCGAACGTGGACGTTTGCAACAGAGCCTGCTTTCCGCAGTAAAGATTTCGATGAAAAATACCTCAAGCTGGAATACGCGGCAAATACTAAAATCATCCGATTCAGGAAAATCGCCGCCGAAGCTAACCCATTCGATGAAAAATGGACGGGATATTATGAGGAACGTGACGGAGAAAGAATGCTGAACAGTACCAAAGGACGGGAAAAACTCGTTAAAATCTGGAACAACCAGAAACGGTGCTGCCCTGTATGCGGAGAAAGAATTACATCCGAAACAGGATTCAAGACGCATTTTAACACCGAAAACAACAGGAAATGGCCCGCTATTATGGTACATCCCTGGTGTCATCGAAATCTGCATGAGCCAAACTACTTGATTTGAGCCGGGTTTCGTTTTACACGAGGCCTTACGATAGGCTTGAGCCGTATGACGGGAAACTGTCACGTACGGTTCTTAGGGGAGGGGCTGGCAGCAATACCAGTCTCTTACCCGACATCAAGACGGAAAGCGATGTTTTGAAATTCGTTACCGCCTTGATTGCCAACACCAAAGGCGACGGCAAGGAGGGCGACGAGTTCTGGACCAAAGCCGAAACCCTCTTGTACTGCGCCCTTGTGGCCTACATCGTCTTTGAGGGGCCGGAAGAAGAACGCAACATGAATACGCTGGTGGAAATGATAAACAGCATGGAAGTCCGGGAGGATGACGAAACCTTCAAAAATGCGGTGGACTATATGTTTGACGGGCTGGAACGCCGCAGCCCCCAGCACTTCGCCGTGAGGCAGTATAAGAAATACAAGCTCGCCAGCGGCAAGACAGCCAAAAGCATTTTGATTTCCTGCGGTGCAAGACTGGCTCCCTTTGATATTCCCCAGCTTCGGGAGATCATGTCTTATGACGAGCTGGAGCTTGATAAGCTGGGGGACGAAAAATCGGCGCTGTTCTTCCTTATCAGCGACACGGACACCACCTACAACTTTTTGGTTGCCCTTGCTTTCTCGCAGATGTTCAACCTTCTGTGTGAACGGGCTGATAACACCTATGGCGGGCGTCTGCCCTACCATGTGCGGGTGCTATGGGACGAGGCTGCCAACACCGGGCAGGTGCCGGGGCTGGAAAAGATTGTGGCCGTCATTCGTTCCCGGGAGATCAGCCTGACGCTCTTTTATCAGGCTATGAGCCAGTGCAAGGCATTGTACAAAGACCATTCCGAAACCATCATGGGAAACATGGACAGTATCGTGTTCCTCGGAGGCCGGGAGGCTTCCACCCTAAAGGATATTTCGGAAAACTGGCTGGGCAAGGCCACCATCTCTATGCAGACCGAGGGCCGAAGCCGGGGACAGTCTGAAAGTTACAGCCAAAATATGCAGCGGCTTGGCCGGGAACTGATGACCACCAGCGAGATCACCACCATGCCCGGGGATAAATGTATCTTGCAGCTTCGGGGGCTCCCGCCCTTCCTGTCCCCGAAGTATGACTTGAAAAAGCACCCGAATTACAAGTACACAGCCGAATTTGATAAAAAGAAAAACGCCTTCCGCTTGGAAAGCCTGTTCCGCCACCGGCCATTGAGACTAAAGCCGGAGGACGAATACACGGTGTACAAAGTGGACGGCTCCGACACGGACGAAGAAGCTGACCTGTTGAATTTCGATGATCTGGACAGCGACGAGTTTGTGTAACTTCGGGCCATGATGACCCGAAGCGCCGCCGATGTGGGCGGCTTTTTTTGTACCCAAAACCATCAAACAAACAAAATGGAGGAACGTATATGGAATTTTTCAATCAGGCAATCGACATTCTCAAAATTCTGGTCATGGCTCTTGGCGCCGGTCTGGCGGTGTGGGGCGTCATCAACCTTCTGGAAGGTTACGGGTCGGACAACCCTGCGGCAAAAAGCCAGGGCATTAAGCAGTTCATGGCTAATTAAAGGGAACAAAAAGAAAGGAAAAACCAATCCAGACGGTATCAGCGACAGGCTACAAGATTAAATTGTGATTTCACAAGATTGGTGCTATAATAAGAGAAAAGTTCCTGCCGGGGCAGCCACCCCGGTGGTATGGATAGAAAGGCAGGAAAACAATATGCACATCAGCTATAAACCACTCTGGCATACACTGTTAGAGCGTGATATGAGAAAAGAAGATTTAAGGCTTGCCGCCGGTATGACAACGAATATGATTGCCAACATGAGCAAAGAAGGAAAGCACATCAGTATGGACACATTAGCCCGTATCTGCGAAACGCTGAATTGTGAGATTACCGATGTGATTGAGTTAGTACCAGACGAGCCTGCTTCCACAGGAGGTAAGGAACATGAGCGAATTGAAACCAAGAATAACAGAAAACGGAATTGATTATATCCTTGTTGGGGATTACTACATCCCGGATTTGAAGCTACCGGAAGAACACCGCCCCATTGGAAAGTATGGACGGCTACACCGGGAATATTTAAGAGAAGTCCACCCAGCCAGATTGAACACATTGATATTGACCGGAGAGCTATGGACATATCTTGCAGGCCTGAACGAACAGGCACAGGAACGGTTAGACACCATCATGGAGCAGATGAAGGCTGCCGATGGTGTGACCGAGGAATTGAAGCGTACCCATCAAATGGAATGGGTGCAGCGTTGCAATAACATTCACAACCGGGCAGAAGAAATTATTTTGCAAGAGATGATTTATTCATAACGGTATGGTAGAATGATTATGACAAATCGAAAGTTGACAAGGAGTTTTGATAGCGTGAAAAAAATATTTCTTAAAATTGTGATAGGGGTTGTTCTTGCTTGTATTTTATTTGTTTGTTTTCTTTATACGAACAATGAGATCGGCGTGACTTCATCTAAGCTGGAGGCAGATATTCGTTCGTCGCAGAAGATTAAGGATGATTGGACGGTCGATGGAAGCGTTTCCAGCACGATGGCTGCATATATTTCTTACCCTCAGGATTTGAGTGACCATTCTTTTTCCGTCTATGTCAATCGTCCAGGACTTTCCTTCGGATATTTTTTCCGTGGAGGTGGAACTCTTTCGGGGATTCAAAGAGGAATTGTGGAGTTTACTGTAGAGGGATATAATGAACGAGCATTTATTTCTATGAATCAACAGCAGGTGCAACAACTTGAAATAGATGATGGCAACACAATTCAAGTGGTTGATATTGACCGCAATAAACCTTTTGCGATTGTCTTGCCTATAAATGCGGGTAATATTACTTTTTATGATGTAAATAGAAATACTGTGGAATATTGGAATAATCCTCTTTGACAAATTCCAGTTTGTCGTGCTAAAAATTCAACTGAATAATCCCAGCAAAAACCGCTGCTACATGGAAGCCAACAAACCATGCAACAGCGGTTTTTCTTTATCGTTTTTTCCTCTGGCTGATAGGCGTTCCCATTTTCTTTGATTTTTTGAGAATCCGAATCAGCCAGCGAAATTCTTCATCTGACAGATTTTTATAGTTGATACCAAGCTGCTTACAGTAAAGGACAACCAGCTTTTCATCACGGCTGCCCTTGAAATTTTCAACCGCTTCCAGATTTTCTTTCAGTTCATCGGCAACGGTGGTCTGAGGTGCACTCTCGCTGTCCTTTTTATGGGCTTCCCGAATATCCCGGATAATCAGGTTGAGGTCATCCCGTACCATGTGACTGAAATATTCATCATCACTGATATGGGCGGCTTGCAACACTTTCAAATGGGGGTCATCTTCGCCGGGGCGATACCGTTCAATGATTTCATGCCGGACGGTATCGACAAGGGCGTTGAGGTTTTGAATCTGCATGGTGGCAATCCCATCCACATAAATCTCAATGTCCGCAAGAAACTTGATAAAGTCCTTATGGGTGGCAAGTTCGCACAGCAGACGGTTGTTAATCCAACCGCTTTTCAGAAGTGCTACCATCTCATCACTCAAATGCAGCTCCCTTAATGGCGTGTTGATCTCCGCCCGGTTCTCTGTCCGGCAAAAGAGATAATCGAGGGACACCCCATAAAAATCTGCCAGCAGGATAAGGTTGCCATGATTGATTTCCTTATAGTCGTCTTTTTCATAACTGCCAAGAGCCGATTTTGAAATACCCGTTTGCTCAGCCAGTTCTTCCAGTTTTAATCCTTTGTTTAATCGTAAATCTTTTAGCCGTTCCTGTATTGTAGTAGCTCCGTTCATTGAAGCAGTTCCCCCTTCTGACAACATTTATAACCGTTGAATTGATTATACCATATCATTCCGCAATCGTGGAAATTTCTGATTTTTACCCCGAATTCCTGCTTTGTGGACATACGGCACAGGGCACAAAAATGTTCTATGATACAGGTAGTTCATCGATGGATTATTCCAATCGAATGACCAGCCTGTGTGGGATATGCTTCCCCGGCGATGTAGTGCCATGACTTTTGGCAGGGATGTGGAGGAACCCTGACCGAAACGAGCATACCAAAGGGAGCGATACGCCGCTGTGAGATTCAGGGGAGGAACGACACCGGGGAGAACTGGCGAACTGACACCGAAATGATACCGAAACACGACAATCTGATAGGGGGACAGTCTACCCTATCGCTGATACTTCGGGAGATTTTAAGCGGCTCTATGACCGTAATTTTTCCAAAAATCGCCCCGAAACCATACACTAAAACGGGAGGAAGCGCAATATGCCGAGAATGAGCAAAAAGAGGAAGCATGAGCTTTCTTTTTACCTCAACGACCGGGGGCGTGTCACTTACAACGAATTATGCCGGAAATGCCAGCATGGGTGCAGGCAGAGCTTCCGGGCGGTTGTGGTTGACTGCCCCCGTTATTTATCCAAACGAGCAAAGAAAAAGGAGGAACACACCGAATGAATTTTGAATTTATGACGATAGACACACCCTTGCCGCCCTGTGTGCCATTTCCCAGAGCGTTGACAGGATTTCCAGTCAGCAGCACCGCAAAGGTCATGTACTGCCGGATGTTGGACGCTATGCTCTCCAATGGGCAGGAGGACGAAAACGGAATCCTCTTTGTCTGCTTCCCTGTCACAGCCATTGCCGCAGTCCTGTCCCGCAGCTCCATGACGGTCAAGCGTTCTTTGAATGAACTGGAAACCGCCGGGCTTATCATGCGGGTGCGTCAGGGCGTTGGAGAACCAAACAGGATTTATGTGCTGATACCGGGAGAGGAGGACGCTGCCCTTGCCTGATACCTCAAAGCTGGAAAGGCTCAACCGGGAGCTGGAAAAAAGTGAAAAGAAACTGCGGAAAGCCATCAATGATGAAAAGGCGTTGCAGCACCAGCTAAAGCAGCTTACCCGAAAGGAACGGACGCACCGGCTCTGCACTCGTGGCGGTATGCTGGAAAGTTTTTTGCAAGAGCCGGAACGCCTGACCGATGATGATGTTATGCTGTTGTTGAAGCTCATTTTTCACAGACAGGACACACAGGAACTATTGAAAAAACTGCTGGAACGAGAGAAGCCGGAAACCCCTTAGTTTACTAAGGGCGCAATTATACACCACCCAAAGGTTGGTGCATTGCGTTCTCCGAAGGCTCCTCGCCGGAGGGCTGTGATTTTCCGCAGTCATGGTCTGCTCCAAATCATACAGGGGACGCTACGCTTCCCCTGCGCTGGCTGTCGCCAGCTACCCTTTTGTGGACTTGCCGCCCGGAAACACCTTGCGCTGCAAGCTGTTCCCGTCCAGCAAGTTTTATCAGTCGAGCTATCCTTATCTACGGTAATTTAGTATAATAAGGTCAAAAAACAGAACGCTATCATTGTGCAACCGATATGCAACTGATAATTGCTTGATAGTTGGTGGTAGCAACACGGTAATTCAGATAGAATAAAGCCAACAAAGAAAGGAGGTCATCCAAATGAATGTTAGTAAACATCATTATGATTGTAGTCGGAATAGTTTTCTCATGTATCTTTGTCGGCTTGCTTATCCTTGTTATTCGTGCATTGCTTAAATATATCCGTACAGAGAAATGAAGCCAACAGCAACATTAGGAGGTGGTCAAATGAAAGTAACCGTATTTATGATAATCGTTGGAATAATTTTCTTATGTATCTTTGTTGGTTTGCTTACCCTTATTGTTCGTGCATTACTCAAATATATCCATTCAAAAGATGTACGGCAGGAAAAATCCGTAGTGAGGAAATCGTTGGGTGAAGCACTCAAAGTACACAGAACACAGTGCAAAATGACGCAGGAATTTGTTGCTGAAACGATTGGTGTTAGCAGGCAGGCTGTTTCAAAATGGGAAAATGGAACATCCGACCCTTCCACATCAAATCTTTTTGCACTTGCAAAACTTTACGGTATTTCTGTTGAAGAATTACTAAAAGAAGTTGAATAATCTTCATGCAGATATTTTATTTCATCATCGGGCCACCCTGACCCGAACTTTCAAAACTGAATACCAGCCGCCCACCGGCGGCACCACCGAGCAGGAAATCTGAAAAGGTCTCCTGCTTTTTTTCTGCCCCAAATGAGGTGGTAAAACGCCACCCCATCCACCAATTACCGAAAGGAGGGACACGAAATGCCCTGTCCACACAACGAAATCTCGATTGTGCAGCGAAGCCAACAGCAGTCTGCGGTTGCCGCCGCTGCCTACCAGAGCGGCGAAAAGCTGTTCTGTGGATACGATCAGGAAGTGAAGCACTACCCGGAAAAGCGTGGTATCGTCCACAATGAAATCTTGCTTCCGGCAAATGCCCCACGGTCGTATGCAGACCGCAATACTTTATGGAACGCCGCCGAAGCGGTGGAGAAGCAATGGAATTCCCAGCTTGCAAGGCGGTGGGTGCTTACCATCCCCAGAGAGATACCGCCCGACCAGTACGCTGTCCTTGTCCGGGAGTTTTGTGAGCAGCAGTTTGTTTCCAAAGGGATGATTGTTGACTTTGCCATCCATGACCCCCACCCGCCGGGACACAATCCCCACGCCCATGTCCTGCTGACTATGAGGGCAATGGACGAGCATGGGAAATGGCTTCCAAAGAGCCGCAAGGTTTATGACCTTGACGAGAATGGGGAACGGATAAAGCTGCCATCCGGCAGGTGGAAAAGCCACAAGGAGGATACAGTTGACTGGAACGACCAGAAGTATTGTGAAATCTGGCGGCATGAATGGGAGGTCATCCAGAACCGCTATCTGGAAGCCAATGACCGTCCGGAGCGTGTGGACTTGCGTTCCTATGCCAGACAGGGGCTTGATATTGTCCCCACTGTCCATGAGGGGGCTGCTGTCCGGCAGATGGAAAAGCGTGGTATCCAGACGAATATCGGCAACCTGAACCGGGAAATCAGAGCCGCCAACAGCTTAATGCAGTCCATCCGGCAGCTTATCCAAAACCTCAAAGGCTGGATTACCGAGCTGGGCGAAAAGCGGAAGGAACTGCTTGCACAAAAAGCGGCGGAAGAAGCGACGCTTCTTCCCAATCTTCTGATGAAATATATGGAGATACGAAAGGTAGAACGGAAGGACTGGACGAGGGCTGGGCAGAACCGGGGGACTTCCAAAGACTTAAAGGCAGTCAGCGAAGCTCTGTCCTATCTCCGGCAAAAGGGGCTTTCCACTGTGGAGGACTTGGAAGCCTTTCTGGAATCTTCCGGGAAATCAGCCGCAGATTACCGCAATCAGATGAAGCCAAAGGAAGCCCGCAGCAAAGTGATTGACGGGATTCTTGCCAGCCGGACAGACTGCAAAGAATGTAAGCCTGTCTATGAGAAGTACCAGAAGATATTTTTTAAGAAAACAAAGGAGAAATTCAAACAGGAACACCCGGAGGTTGCCCGGTATGAGAAAGCCGCCGCCTACCTTGCCAAGCACCCGGACGATAAGGACAGCACCCAAAAGGAGCTACAAGAGGAGCAGGAAACGCTTCTCAGCGACATCGCAGAGCTGAAAGTACCACTGACCGAGGTGCAGGAGGATTTGAAGAAGCTGCGGGACATCCGCTACTGGGTACGGAAAGCCACACCCGGCACAGAGGAAAGTAAAGAGCCGCCCAAGAAACAGCCTATCAAAGAAGTCTTGCAGGATAAGGCGGACGAGAAAAAAGCACAAAGAACCGCCCCGGCGCAGACGAAACACAGACAACAGGATATGGAACTTTAACAGACACTTGCCATTTTCAATCAGAGAATGTCAGGTGCTTTTTCTTTTTAAGGAGGGATAGATTTGAATGTATTTGAAGCTGTGAAGCAGTCCGTCACAACAAGACAGGCTGCGGAGCATTATGGAATCCATGCAGGGCGGAACGGGATGGCTTGCTGCCCGTTCCATCACGATAAAACCCCAAGCATGAAGCTGGATCAGCGTTACCACTGCTTCGGCTGCGGTGCGGATGGGGATGTGATTGATTTTGCCGCCGCCCTGTATGGGCTGGGAAAGAAAGAAGCCGCCGTACAACTGGCACAGGACTTCGGGCTTTCCTATGAGGACTGGAAGCCGCCGGGAAAGGCAAAAAAGCCCAAGCCCCGGCAGAAATCCCCGGAGGAACAGTTTCAGGAAGCAAAGAGCCGCTGCTTCCGTATCCTTGCCGATTATCTCCATCTGCTTCGGGCATGGAGAAAGGAATATGCCCCGCACTCCCCGGAGGAAGCCTTTCATCCCCGGTTTGTGGAAGCCTTACAGAAGCAAGACCATGTGGAATATCTGCTGGATGTGCTGCTCTTTGGGGAGACAGAGGAAAAAGCAGCTTTGATTACGGACTACGGAAAGGATGTGATACAGCTTGAAAAGCGAATGGCAGAGCTTGCCGCCGCAAACGCAGCAAGAACTAAAAAACACCATGAACGCCATGCAGCCGCCCCAGAGCATTGAGGAAATCAAGGCGGGGCTGGAAACTACCGAGAAAGGCGGTGTCCGTCAGAGCATACGGAACTGCCTGACCGTATTCCAGCGTGACCCGCTGCTTTCCGGGGCTATCGCATACAACATCCTGACCGACCGCAAGGACATCATAAAGCCCATCGGCTTCCACAGGGAAAGCACCGCCCTGAACGATACGGACATGAAGTATCTGCTTCTCTATCTGGAAGAAACCTACGGGCTTACCAATGAGAAGAAGATTGATAACGCCATCGGGATTGTGGCGAATGAAAACAAGTACCATCCCATCCGGGACTATCTCAATACCCTTGTGTGGGACGGGACAGAGCGAATCCGTTTCTGCCTGCGGCACTTTCTGGGGGCTGACGCAGACGATTACACCTATGAAGCGTTGAAGCTGTTCCTGCTGGGTGCAATTTCACGAGCCTTTCAGCCGGGATGCAAATTTGAAATCATGCTCTGTCTGGTAGGCGGTCAGGGGGCTGGCAAGTCCACCTTCTTCCGTCTGCTGGCAGTCCGGGACGAGTGGTTCTCCGATGATTTGCGGAAGTTGGACGATGACAATGTGTACCGCAAGCTGCAAGGTCACTGGATTATCGAAATGTCGGAAATGATGGCAACCGCCAACGCCAAGAGCATTGAGGAAATCAAGTCATTTTTAAGCCGGCAGAAAGAGGTCTACAAGATACCCTATGAAACCCACCCGGCAGACCGCCCCCGTCAGTGCGTGTTTGGCGGCACTTCCAATGCCCTTGATTTTCTTCCCCTTGACCGTTCCGGCAACCGCCGCTTTATCCCCGTCATGGTGTACCCGGAGCAAGCCGAGGTTCACATTTTGGAGGACGAAGCTGCTTCCAGAGCCTATATCGAGCAGATGTGGGCGGAAGCGATGGAGATTTACCGAAGCGGCAGGTTCAAGCTGGCTTTCAGCCCCGCCATGCAGCGGTATCTCAAAGAACACCAGCGGGATTTTATGCCGGAGGACACCAAAGCCGGAATGATACAGGCGTATCTTGATAGGTACACCGGGAGCATGGTCTGCTCCAAGCAGCTCTACAAGGAAGCTTTGAACCATGCCTTTGACGAGCCGAAGCAATGGGAAATACGGGAAATCAACGAGATTATGAACCAATGCATTGACCGCTGGCGGTACTTCCCGAATCCAAGAATGTTTTCCGAATACGGCAGACAAAAGGGCTGGGAGCGTGAAAACCCGGCAACGGACTTATGCAACCCGTCTGAAAAAGCAATGGATGGCTTTGTGGAGGTCACAGAACAGATGGAGCTTCCATTCTGAAAATGACAGCCCGTTGCACCCCCTGTTGCTATCCCGTTGCCGAGCCGGTTGCCGGGGAAAACCCCTTATTTCCGGGCTTTTCTCCCTTATAACAACCAAAACAACAGAAAAATAAAAGAAAAGTATAAATAGTAATCATCGCCAGATTGAGATTGTTTGCAAGGTCTTTTGAAGCCCGTTGCCGGACTTCGTTGCCGACACCCTCTGTCTGGCTATTTTCATGTATGGAGGATAACTGCCTATGGCAAAAAACAAAACAGAGATTCATGTGACCACTGTATTTGACGGGGAGCTTGACGCAACCGATGTGTTCGTCAGCCTGATTTCCCAGAAATATGGAAAGACAAATTCAAAAGAATATCTTGCTAAAAAGAAAGATTTGAAGTATAATGAAGATGAGGTTCAAAAGAGCCAGATACCGTCTGGATTGTGTGGGTAAATGGCTATGATGAACGAAATGGAATACAGAACAATCGGTTCGGCACTTGCCGGGGGCTATCGTGCAGCGGTCTATTGCAGACTGTCAAAGGACGATGACCTGCAAGGCGAAAGTGCCAGTATCGCAAACCAGCGTGATATGCTGGAAAAATACTGCGAAAAGCAGGGATGGGAGGTTGTGGCAGTCTATCAGGACGATGGCTTCACAGGTCTTAATATGGAGCGTCCTGATTTACAGAGAATGTTGAGAGCCATTGAGCGCAGGCAAATCAACCTTGTCATCACGAAAGACCTCAGCCGACTGGGGCGGAACTATCTGCAAACCGGGCATTTGATTGAGGACTTTTTCCCAAGAAACGGTGTCCGCTATATCGCCATGAATGACGGTATCGACACCCTGCGGGATAACAACGATATTGCCCCGTTCAAGAATATCCTGAACGAGATGTACAGCAAGGATATTTCCAAGAAAGTCCATTCCTCTTATCTTCTGAAAGCGCAGAAAGGACAGTTTACCGGGTGTCTTGCCCCGTTTGGGTATCGGAAAGACCCGGAGGACAAAAACCATCTGCTCATTGACGAGGAAACCGCCCCGATTGTGCGACTGATTTTCGGATATGCCCTGAACGGTCATGGTCCGAACTATATCCGCAGACGGCTGGAGGAAGAAAAAATCCCCTGCCCCACATGGTGGAACCGGGAACGGGGGCTTCGCAATACCCGCACCAAATGGGAAAAGAAAGACCCAGAAAAAGGACGGTATATGTGGGACTTCTCCGTTATCAAAGACCTTTTGATGAATCCCGTCTACACCGGGGCGATTGCTTCCCAGAAAAAAGACTACCGTTTCAAAATCGGCACGATTGGGGAAAAGAAGCCGGAGGACTGGATTGTGGTGGAGGGACAGCATGAACCGCTGATTGACCGCATGAGCTTTGACATTGTGCAGAACAAGCTGAAATCTCGCCAGCGTCCGGGGCAGACCAATGAAATCAGCCTGTTTGCCGGACTGATAAAATGCGGCGAGTGTGGGAAGTCGCTGACGATACGCTACACAAACGCAAAACATCCCCAGCAAATTTATTCCTGCAAGACCTACAATGCCTTTGGAAAGAACCACTGCACCCAGCACCGGATTGACTATGACACCCTTTGCAGCCATGTGCTGCGGAAAATCAGGGAATGTGCCAGAGCTGCCCTGATGGACGGGGAAGCGGTTGCCGACCGCCTGACCAATACCTGTGAAGCAGAGCAGCGGGAACAGCGGGAAGCAATGGAACGCTCCCTCACAAGGGACGAGGAACGGATTGAGGTTCTGGACAAAATGGTCATGCGGCTTTATGAGGATATGATTGCAGGGCGTATCAGTGAGCAGAATTTCAACACCATGCTGGAAAAGACACAGACCGAGCAGACGGAGCTTAAAGCAAAGGTGTCCGAGGGCAGAAAGCGGCTGTCTGATGAAGTCCAGCTTGCCAATGACGCAAAACAATGGGTGGAAGCCATTCAGGAATATGCCAACATCACAGAGCTGGACGCAGCCACCCTTAACCGCTTAATCAAAGAAATCGTCGTGCATGAGCGCATTGACGAAGATAAAACAAGACACATTTCTATCGAAATTCATTTTAATCTCAAACCCATCCCGGAGGTGGAACAGGTCAGTGCCTGACCTGTCCCGCCGGGACGGTTCTCTTAAAAACACCATATAGATTTTTTGTACGCCGCCGCTCGCCATCGAGCAGAGTTTTACACCTAATTGGGGATAAAACAGCTCATGGCTGGCGGCGGTGTCGTTCTGATCGGCCTTCAGCTTATCCCTCTGCTGTCCGGCCTGTTCAGCTAAGTGTCACCCGTTGTCCCTTTTCCAGAAAAGGAGCTGATGTATGGACTTTATCATCGACGCAATCGTTGAATGGCTGAAAGGTCTGCTCGTCGATGGTATCATGGGAAATCTGGACGGCCTTTTCGATAACGTCAATCAGAGCGTTGGCGAGATCGCCACACAGGTAGGCACGACCCCGGCGGACTGGAACGCCGGGGTCTTTTCCATGATACGACAGATCTCCGAAACTGCCATTCTGCCAATCGCCGGGGTCATCCTCACTTTTGTTATGACCTATGAACTGATACAGATGCTCATAGAACGCAACAACCTCCATGAAGTTGACACATGGATGTTTTTTAAGTGGGTGTTCAAAACCTTTGTGGCTGTGATGATCCTGACGAATACCTTCAATATCGTGCTGGCGGTCTTTGATGTGAGCCAGCATGTGATACAGCAGTCAGCGGGCATTATCCAGAACGGGACAGAGATCACGCCGGATGTGCTGGACAGTCTGCGGACAGAGCTTGAAGCGATGGAGTTAGGTCCTCTGTTCGGACTCTGGCTCCAGTCCTTCCTGATCCAGCTTACCATGATTGCCTTAAACATCGTGATCTTCGTTATCGTATATGGCCGTATGATTGAAATTTATTTACTCACAAGTTTAGCGCCTATCCCGTTTGCCACCGTCCCCAACAGGGAAACCGGACACATGGGGCAGAACTATTTCCGCTCCCTCTTTGCGGTGGGCTTTCAAGGTCTATTGATCTTAGTCTGTGTCGCCATCTATGCGGTGCTGATCCAGAGTATCGCCACCGACGGCGACCCCATCGGGGCGATCTGGGGCTGCGTGGGATATACGGTGCTGCTGTGTTTTACCTTATTCAAAACAGGCAGTCTTGCAAAATCCATCTTCGGCTGCCATTAAGAGACTTCGGGCCATGCTGACCCGAAGCGGAAAGGAGGCGGTATGCCTCGGCGTTACAAACAGGGTGCGGACGGACAGCCGAACCCGGCTTTCTATGGAAAGCTCCCCGAAGAATTTTCTAAAGCAGACACCATGCGCTTTATGGTGGAAACCGATCTGAAACTGTCCGGGTGCGTATCGGCGGACACGCTGGCGGCACTCCGGGCGGAAGGCTATGACTACAAGGACGGGAACCTTGTTCCCGCCGGAAAGGAGGAAACCATGCAGGAAAAGGTTGCAAACACCACCCCGGCCGCACCGTTGAAGCTGGATGTAAGCGTGCGGGTCATCGAACCTGTGAAAAATCTGATGGGCTTTGCCAGCGTGAAATTCAATGACTGCTTTGTGGTGGAAAATCTGAAAATCGTACAGGGCAGCAAGGGCCTCTTTCTTGGGATGCCCAGCCAGCCGGACGGCAAAGGCGGCTACCGGGATATGGCCTACCCTGTCACAAAGGAGTTCCGGGAACAGCTCAACACCGCTGTTCTGCAAGCCTATGAGGCAAAGCTGGAACAGATGGCGGAGCGCGGCTCTGTGGGGCGTGCGTCCATCAGCGACCAGCTCAAAGCCGGAAAAGCGGCTGCCGAACAGGCAAAGGCAGAACGGCCTCCGAAGGAAAAGCCCAGCCGCAGCGCAGAGCGTTGACCTCGGGCCATGCTGGCCCGAAGCAGAAAGGAGGCGGAAACCATGCCACGCAAACGGACGGGCTATGACGCAGCCTGCTATTACGACGGAAAACTGCTGGGCCGCTGTACCAAAGCGGACAGCGATGCCTATACCCTGTTGATGAACGCCTGCGGCGGGGACGCCGCCCGTGTCCTGCGGGAATACGCCTACTTTTCCCCGGAGCTGAAGGCCATCTTGGAAAAGGCGGCTCTCATGCAGGCGGACCGGAACCGGACGGGCGGAATGTTCCATGCGCCGAAAAGCTCCCCGTGGGGCGAGGTGCAGAGCTGTGAAGTTCTCTGTCCGGGGGTGTTTCTGGTATCTACCGCCAGCCACGGCGGAACGATGGTGGCAAACGAGGTAGCCGCCGTCCTCTCCCCGGCGGCCAAAAAATGCGGCTTCAAGGACAAGGGCTATATCTGCTATGAGGAGGACGCGCAGGAAAGCGTAGTGCTTCGGGAGCTGCTGGACAAAAAGCTGTGGAACATCCCCGACCGCATTAAGGACAAAGCGCAGTTTGAAGAAAACCTCAATCAGTCCATCCGGCAGTATAATCCCGAATACTGGCGGGCAAGGCAGAGCGGACGCAAGGCCGCCGAAGCCGCCCGCAGTACAACCCCGGCCAAAGAGGCCGCAAGATAACCTCGGGCCATACTGGCCCGAAGCAATAAAGGAGGTGTAACAAAATGGCCTATGTGCCAGTACCAAAAGACCTTTCCAAAATCAAGACAAAGCTGGCCTTCAACCTAACGAAGCGCCAGCTTGTTTGTTTTTCCAGCGCGGCGGCGGTGGGCCTCCCGGCTTACCTGTTTTCCCGTGGCAGTATCGGGAACAGTGCCGCCATGTTCCTGATGATCGGCCTCATGCTCCCGTTCTTCTTTCTGGCTATGTATGAACGAGACGGTCTGCCGCTGGAAAAAGTGCTGAAAAACATCATCCGCACCCGGTTCCTCTATCCCCGTGTGCGGCCTTACAAAACCGAAAACTTCTATGCGCTGCTTAGCGCCAGAAAGGAGGCGCAGCCGATTGCGAAACAGCAGAAGGGCCGGAAAGCCCGCAGGCAGAAAGCCTGAAAAGCAGGGCCTTACCGGCCTGTTCACGAAAGGAAAGAACATTCCCACCACCGCCCAGCAGACCCTCCCTTACCGGGAAATGTACCGGGACGGGGTGTGCCGGGTAGCGGACCGCTATTACACCAAAACCATTGAATACGAGGACATCAACTACCAGCTCGCACAGTCCGAAGATCAGGCGGCCATCTTTGACGGGTGGAGCGCCTGCCTTAACTACTTTGACAGCAGCCTTCCGTTCCAGCTTTCCTTCCTCAACCACCGGAGCCGCCCGGGCAGCCGGTACAGCGTGAACATCCCCATGCAGGACGATGATTACAACAGCGTCCGGTGTGAGTATGTGGAAATGCTGGAAAACCAGATCGCCAAAAGCAACAACGGCATTGTCCGCACAAAGCTCCTGACCTTCGGCGTGAACGTGGACGACCTTCCCACCGCCAGGGCAAGGCTGGAACGTGTAGAGGCGGACATTTGCGGGAACTTCAAAAAGCTGGGCGTCAAGTGCCGCTCCCTTTCGGGGCTGGAACGGCTGGAGCTTCTTCACGGGCAGCTCCACCCCGGCAGCGGATCCCCCTTCCGGTTTTCATGGGATATGATCCCCAAAACCGGGCTTTCCACCAAAGACTTTATCGCCCCGGACAGCTTCGACTTCCGTTTCAGCCGTCTGTTCCGGGTGGGGACGACTTGGGGCGCCGCCTCCTACTTGCAGATTTTGGCCTCGGAGCTCTCGGACAAGCTGCTGGCGGAGCTTTTGGAAATGGATGCGGAAATGACCATCACCCTCCATATCCAAACCGTCGATCAGGCCGCCGCCGTAAAATCCATCAAGGCCAAAGTCTCCGACATTGACAAGATGAAGGTGGAGGAACAAAAGAAGGCAGCCCGGTCAGGGTACGACATGGACATACTTCCGCCCGACCTCGTAACATACAGCAACGACGCAAAGACCCTTCTGGAAGATTTACAGAGCCGGAATGAAAGAATGTTCCTGCTGACCTTCCTTGTGGTAAACATGGCCCCGACCCGCCGGGAGCTGGACAATGACCTGTTCACGGTGTCCGGTATCGTCCAGAAATACAACTGCACCTTGAAGCGGCTGGACTTCCAGCAGGAGGATGGTTTTCTTTCCAGCCTTCCGCTGGGCCATAACGGCATTGAGATCAAGCGCGGCATGACGACAAGCTCCACGGCCATTTTCGTTCCCTTTATGACGCAGGAGCTCCGCATGGATGGCGAAGCCGTCTATTACGGGCTCAACGCACTTTCCCATAACGTCATCATGGCAAACCGGAAGAAGCTCAAAAATCCCAACGGCCTGTTCCTCGGCGTGCCGGGCTCCGGCAAATCCTTTGCCGCAAAGCGGGAGCTTGTGAACGTGTTCCTTGCCACCCGTGACCGGATCATTGTGGTTGATCCGATGGGCGAATATTCGCCCCTTATCAAGCGGCTGGGCGGACAGGTCATCGAGATCGCCCCGGACAGCCCCCACCACATCAACCCGATGGACATTGATTTGAGCTTCGACGAGGAAAACCCGATGGCGCTGAAAGCCGACTTTATTCTGTCGCTGATGGAGCTGATCGTTGGCGGCAAGGACGGCTTGCAGCCGGTGGAGCGTACCGTCATTGACCGCTGTGTACGCCAGATGTACCGGGAACACTTGCAGGACCCGGAAACAAGCAAAATGCCGACCCTCCAAACCCTGTATGACCTGCTCTGTTCCCAGCCGGAGGGCGAGGCGGTACGGCTGGCAACTGCCCTTGAAATTTATGTGTCGGGTTCTCTTAACGTGTTCAACCATGAAACCAATGTGGACTTGAACCGCCGTTTGGTATGCCTTGACTTAAAAAAGCTGGGGGCCGGGCTTCGGACGATTGCCATGCTCATTATGCAGGACTTGGTAAACTCGCAGGTGTCCATGAATTTCCTGCGTGGTATCGCTACATGGTGCTACTTCGACGAGTTCCATGTGCTGCTCCGCGACCGGCTGACGGCAAGCTATTGTGTGGCGATCTGGAAAATGCTGCGAAAAAAAGGGTGCGTTCCGAGTGCTTTAACGCAGAACGTAAAGGATTTTCTGGCAAGCCCAGAGATTGAGAACATCTTTGAAAACTCGGACTTCCTTGTGTTGCTCTCGCAGGCACAGGGGGACCGGCAGATTTTAGCCAAACAGCTTGGGATCAGCCCCCACCAGCTTTCCTATGTGACCCATACCAATTCCGGCGAAGGGTTGCTGTTCTTCGGGAATACCACCATCCCGTTTGTTGACCGCTTCCCGCAGAATACCGAGCTGTACGCCATTATGACCACCCGCCCGGAGGACAAAAAACAGGAAATGAACCGGGCATAACACACTTCGGGCCATGTTGGCCCGAGGTTTGGAAAGGAGGGATACGTCATCGGAAAGAAACCGGACAAACGGAATTTTCAGAGGCCGGGGCCGACGGAGGATACCGGGGGCAATCGCCCCGGACCGGCTGAACGGGAAGGACCTTCCCACGCACCATCCCGGCGTCTGCGGTTTGAGGACGAGGATACCGGACAGGACAGCCCTTCGGGCCATGATGGTCTGAAGTCCAAAAGCGGTAAGTTTCAAGAGGACAGCCGGAAAAGCCGTCCCTCTGACCGCATGAGGCAGGAGGATGAAGCGGACGGGCCGCAGGATACCGGCAAGGCACAGGAGCCGGAGGGCTCCGCCGAGAAGGTCGGGAGCAAAAAGGGCAAGTACCAGAAAGCACAGGCAAAAGCGGAACACACCGGGGAAAAGCTGGGAAAGGCCCGGGAGAAACTGGACAAGACCGAGGCAAAACGGGCAGCGAAGAAGCCGCCGGGGCTTGCAAAAAAGGCAGTCCGGGGAGCCCGTACAGAAGCGTGGTTCTATGTCCACAACAAGATACACGAGGTTGAGCATGAAAATGTGGGTGTGGAAGGAGCCCATAAATCCGAGCTGGCCGCAGAGGCCGGAGCCCGGAAACTGACCCGCTATGCCAAACGCCGCTGGCGGGAACACCCAGCCCGGAAGGTGGCAAAGTGGGAACGGAAGGACATAAAAGCCCGGGCCAATGTGGATTTTCAGAAGATGGCCTCCGAGCACCCGGAACTTGCCAGCAATCCGCTTTCCCGTGTGCAGCAGAAATGGAAACTGAAACGCCGGTATTCCAAAGAGGCAAAAGCGGCTGCAAAACAGGGCGCAAAGGCCGCAAAGAAAACCGCTGCCGCTTCGGGAACTGCGACCCGGCGGGCAGCGCAGTTTGTGACCCGTCATCCCGTGGCGGTGCTGGTCCTGCTCCTGCTGTTGCTGCTCTGTTTTCTTGTGTCGGCGGTAAGTTCCATTTTCCCCACGCTTGGCAGCGGCCTTGCCAATGCGTTATCCGGCACCTCCTACGCCTCGGAGGATACGGACCTGCTGGGGGTGGACGAGGACTATACAGCGTTGGAAAACGAGCTGGCGCAGACGGTGGCGAACATTGAAAGCACCCATCCCGGCTATGACGAGTACCGCTATTCCGTGGACGAGATCGGCCATAACCCCTATGAGCTGGCATCCTATTTCTCTGCAAAGTACCATGTCTATTTCCGGGAACAGGTGCAGGACGAACTGCGGGAGATTTTCGAGGCACAGTATGAGCTGACCTTGACGGAGGAAGTCGAGATACGCTACCGCACCGAAACCAGCACCGACCCGGAGACCGGGGAAACCACCACCGAGGAAGTCCCCTATGAGTATTACATTCTCAATGTGACCCTCACAAACAAGACGCTGCCCGCCGTGATCCTGCCGAGGCTTAACGAACAGCAGCGGGAAATCTACACCGTTATGCAGCAGCTCAAAGGCAACAAACCCTATCTGTGGGAAGGGATTTACAACGGCGGCGAAGATACCGGCCCCAGCTATGAGATACCCGGCGAGGCGCTGGATGACCCGGCTTTTGCGGCGCTCATGGAAGAAGCCACAAAGTACATCGGCTGGCCCTATGTGTGGGGCGGCTCCAGCCCGTCCACCTCCTTTGACTGTTCGGGCTTTGTCTGCTGGGTGTACACGGCCAGCGGCGTCCACAACCTGCCCCGTACCACGGCGCAGGGCATTTATAACCAGTGCGCTATCATTTTCCCCTCCGAGGCAAAGCCCGGCGACATTATCTTTTTCACGGGAACCTATGACAGCCCCGGCCCTGTGTCCCATGTGGGGATTTATGTGGGCGACGGGATGATGCTCCATTGTGGTTCGCCCATCCAATACGCAAACATCAATTCAAGCTACTGGCAGACACATTTCTATGCCTTCGGGCGTTTGTGAGCCAAAGGAAAGGAGTCCTTGCATGAACAAGATCGACAAGCTCGATAAGGAACTGGAAAAAGCCCGGGAGAAGGCTGCCGAGTGGCAGGCCAAAATCCGGGAGCTGGAAAAGCAGAAACAGGAGGAAGAAAACAGCCAGATCGTGCAGGCGGTGCGCTCCCTTAAACTGACGCCCGCCCAGCTGATGGCATTTCTGAATGACCCCAAAAACAGCCTTACCGCTTCGGGCCATACTGACCCGAAGCCGGAGGCACCCGAAAAGGAGGACACAGCCCATGAAGAAAACTAAATACCGCAGGCTGGCGGCGATGGCTGCCAGCCTTTTGTGTTGCCTGATCTTTACGGTCCCGGCCTACGCCCAGAGCAGCGAGCCACAGCCGGAGACAGCTCCCGCCCCGGCGGAAACCGAAGCGGAGCCGGAAACACAGAACCCCTTTACCCCGGACGGGACGGGAACCGTGGTGGACAACGCCACCGACGAGGACGGTAAAGAGTTTTACACCATTACCACAGCAGACGAGAGCGTGTTTTATCTGGTGATCGACAAACAGAAAACCAGCGAGAACGTCTATTTCCTCAATACCGTTACCACAGACGACCTTCTGCCTCTTGCCGAACAGGGTAAGGAACCGCCCAAAGAAGTGACCCCGGAGCCAGAGCCAAAGCCCACCGAACCGGTGGAGGAAGTACCGGAATCCGAGCCGGAGAAAAAGGACAGCCCCCTTCTCTCTCTGCTCCTGATCGGTGCGGTGGTGCTGGCCGGCGGTGGGATTGGTTACTATTTCAAGATTTACAAGCCGAAGCATGAAGCCCCGGATTTGGAAGATGATTACTGCGAATATGAGGACGGGGAGCTGGAGGAGATCTCAGAGGAACCCGATGACGAAGATACCCCGCCATGGGAGGAAGATACGGAGGAATGAGAATGAATTTTACAAGCAGCCCTTTTGAACGAATGATGAAGGAAGTACCGCACCCCGGCTGGAACAATGACGACCCTTGTAAGGGATGCCGTTATCACAAGGAGTGCAAAGGAAAGAAAAAACAGTGCCGGAAGAAGTTCCGGGCGCTGATCGTGGAGTCCCGCCCTTCGGGCCATCGTGGCCCGAAGTCTTAAATGGACGCCCGGGAGCTGACCCGTGACGAGAAGAAGAAAATCCGTTCTCTTGTCACGGGGATGTGCGCCAACTATGACCGGGAAAGCGGCCTGTGCCTTCCTCTTGACTGTGCCTGCTATATGCTGCACAAGTGCTGGACAGGGGCGTACTGCCGTTATTTCCGTGAGGCTGTCCTGCCTCTTAACCCGGAGCTTCAAGCGTCGTTGACAACGGAAGGCATCTCCCCGGAGCTGCGAGCCTGTGCGGTCTGCGGAAAGGCGTTTTTGCCCGAGGGGCGTCAAGCCTACTGCTCCGACGCCTGCAAGGCCGAAGGGAACCGCCGAAAAAGCCGGGAACGCATGAGGAAAATGCGGGAGAAAAGGCCGGGCGGCTGTTACGATTTGCCGCCTCCAAAGGCTTGACATTCCGGGCTTTTTTGAGGGTGTTTCCGGGGTGGGAATATCTTATTACATTCCTCCCCGGTCTGCCCTCTTATTTCGTAACATCCAGCACTTCGGGTCATGTTGGCCCGAGGCACAGAAAGGAGGGATCTCTTGGAGACAGTACAAGGATATGTGATTTTGAAAGCTGCCACCTTTGAAACCGGACACGGCTTTGCGCTGGGGCATAATCCGGGAGCGCCGAGCCCCTTTGTGACCTGGCAGTTTACCGAGGGGGAAAACGGCCATCGGGATTACTACTGGGGCCGCTATGGAACCAGTCAGGCGTGGGCGCAGAGGGACTTTGACCGCCGGGTGGACGACTATCAGCAGCTTTACCATGCGGCGGTCAAGCATACCGAGCTGGGACCGGAGGGCGTTTACCGCTATTATTCCACCCAGCGGCCCGTGGACATAGGAACTTACCCGAAGCTGCCGGATAACCAGCCTCTTTCCATCGTCAACTACGATGACGACAGGAGGCGTCCTGTGGCTGATGGCAGGCTGATGGCATGGGGCGAACTGACCTACGCAAAGCCGCTGACCGAAAAGCAGATGGAGGATTATGAACTGAAACCAGCACCGGGCAATCCTGACCGGGTGCGCCCATCCATTACTGCCCGGCTCAAAGAAGGAACCAGAGGGCAGG
This sequence comes from Agathobacter rectalis ATCC 33656, assembly GCF_000020605.1. Taxonomy (NCBI): domain Bacteria; kingdom Bacillati; phylum Bacillota; class Clostridia; order Lachnospirales; family Lachnospiraceae; genus Agathobacter; species Agathobacter rectalis. The sequence goes on along the minus strand of NC_012781.1, from coordinate 709,787 downwards.
AACCCCCGAAGGAACCCGGCCAGAAGCGAAACCATAAAAACCATGAGGAACGATAAAGGAGGATCGCCATGCACGAAAAAGACAACTATCTGAAAACCGCCGAGCTCTCCACAGAGCAGAACTGCAACATGATCGACGGCGTACCCAACAACACGCCCATCCCACCCACGCCCCCGGAGCTGGACGCAAAACCGCTTGATAAGGTAAAGGAACCCAAAGAGCGCCGGAAAGGCCGGGAGCTGGAACGCTGATGGAGAACCGCAAGCGGAATGTCCATCTGCACGTCATGGTAACGCCGGACGAGCTGGCAGCCATCCATGAACGGATGGCTGAGGCGGGCATTTCCAACGCCGGGGCTTATGTACGGAAAATGGCTCTGAATGGGTATATCCTGCACATCGACCTTGCGCCCGTAAAAGAGCTGATCTCTCTGCAACGGCGCTGTTCTAACAATCTCAATCAGGTTGCCATACACGCACATACCTATGGCGTGTACCCGGAGGAAATCGACGGATTGAAGCGGGACTATGAAAAGCTGTGGGGCGAGGTGTCAAAGGTGTTGCGGGAGCTCTCCGAGCTGGTGGCAAAGTAAGACGAGGGCGGCAGGCTTCCGTTGCGGGGCTTGCCGCCCTGCTCTTTTTTTACCACTTCGGGCCAGTATGACCCGAAGGTTTGGGACAGGATTCACTAATCTTTCGCAACATTTATGTCCCCGGGCAGGCATGATAAAATAGAGGTAGGAAGGATAGATAAAGGAGGTTTTGAAGATGAAGATACTGCTGAAAATATTGGTTGCTCCCTTTGCTTTGGCGTTGTCCCTTCTGGCGGCTCTGCTGGTGTTCCTGTTTGATATTTGTGCCGTCCTGCTGACGATTGCCTCTGTGATCCTGGCGGTGCTGGGTGTCGCTCTCTTTTTCACGCCGACGCCCATAGGTGGGATTGTATTTCTGTTTCTTGCCTTCCTTCTTTCGCCGTATGGACTGCAAGCGGCGGCGGGCTCCCTTCTTTGGGTGCTGGACGGAGGCAAATCCGCTCTGTACCGGTTTCTGGCAAGTTAAGCAGCCTCGGGCCATACTGGCCCGAAGTCGGGGCGGTCTGAATGGGCCGCCCCTTTCTCATGGAAAGGAGGAATGATTTTTGGCTACCACAACTTTGTTACAACGCCATGCGGGCGAAGGCGAAACGATTGCTGAGGCTATCCGGGATTGTCTGGACTATGGCAAGGACCCGGAGAAAACAGAAAGCGGAAAGTATATCTCCGCTTATGAATGTGATCCGGCCACCGTGGCGGACGAGTTCCTTTTGGCAAAGGCCAGCTATGCCGCTATGACGGGCCGGGAACAGAAGAAAGAAAATAATGTGCTGTGCTATCAGATACGACAATCCTTCTATCCGGGCGAGATCACCCCGAAGGAGGCGAACCGTATCGGCTATGAGCTGGCTATGCGCTGGACAAAGGGGCGGCACGCTTTTATCGTTACCACGCACACCGATAAGCAGCACATCCATTGTCACATTTATTACAACTCCACCACCCTTGACTGCACCCGGAAATTCCGAAATTTTTGGGGCTCCAGCTTCGCCCTTCGGCGGCTCTCTGACAGGCTGTGCCTTGAAAACGGGCTGTCCATCGTGGAGAACCCGAAGCCCCGGAGCAAGAGCAAGTATCGGAACTATGGGGAGTGGCAGAAAGACCGGAAAGGGCCGATTTCCTATCAGGACCGACTGCGCCTTGCTATTGATACTGCGCTGGCGGAACGCCCCGCTGATCTGGACGAATTTCTCAATTTGATGAAGCGGGCCGGGTATGAGGTCAAGACGGTTCGAGGCGGCGGTATCAGCTTCCGGCTGACCGGGCAGGGACAGGAACGCTTCACCCGTCTGCGTGCCTCCACGCTGGGGGACGGCTACGACTTGCAAGATGTTCTGTCCGCCATTGAGGGCAAAGAAAAACGCCCCGGGCGCTCGGAGCGGAAAATCAGTCTGGCGGTGGATATTCAAGCAAAGCTGGCTGCCGGTAAGGGGCCGGGATATGAACGCTGGGCGAAGGTATTTAACATTAAGCAGATGGCCGCCGCTCTTGCCTATATACAGGACAATAACCTGACCGATTATGAGCAGTTGGCGAAGAAAGCCACCGAGGCGGCAGACCGTTTCCATGTTATTTCCGAACAGGTCAAGCAGACGGAACAGGCCATGAAAACCAATGCCGGGCTAAAGGCCGCAACGGTTCAGTATGCCAAAACCCGCCCAGTCTTTGAGCAGTATAAGGTGACGAAGTACAGCCGGAAATTCCTTGCGGAGCATGAGGCCGACCTTGAACTGTACCGGGCTGCACAAGCGGAAATGCGCTCTCTGCTGGGCGGGGCGAAGCTCCCTAAAATGGATGTGCTGAAGGAGGAAGGCCGCAAGCTCACAGCAAAGAAAAAACAGCTCTATGGAGAATACCAGAAGGCACGACGGGATATGCAGGAGCTCGTCACGATCAAGGCGAACATTGACACTCTGATGGGCTACACCGAGCCGGGAAGAAAGCAGGAAAAGGAGCGTTAAGGTTATGAAAATAAGGAGCAAAGCGACGCTGACACTTCGGGCCATGTTGGCCCGAAGATACGGGTTTGGGGCGAGCCCCAACAAGCCGCCTTTGTGCCACTTGTGGCCACAGAGGCATTGCTTGCCACTTAGCGACAGCCCCTAAAATAGCGCAAAAAAACAGAGGCCCTTATTCTGGAACCTCCGTTTCTCTGGCTTTCTTAATGCCCTCGGCTGTGGCTTCTATTACGACAAGCTCTTTTTCATTCATGGAGTTTAGAAGTACATCAATGTGCTTTCTACAAGAGCTTGACCTTGCCCCTCCGTCCGCATGAATAAACTGGTCAACTGAAACGTCAAACATAGTAATGAGTTTAACAAAAAGGTCGAAGCTGGGATATTGACCTTTGTTCTCAATATTCATAATGGTACGGGAGTCACGGTCTACTAATTCCGCAACATAGGCTTGTGTCCAGCCCTTTTCTTCTCTGGCTCGTTTGAGAGCCGCCCCGAGGCCGTGGAAGTCAAACCTTCTTTCATCTTGGTTCATTTTCATATCACCCTATATCATTCTACATTTCGGGTTGGATTATGAGAATGTAATGAAATTTTACATTAAGTAGTATTTTATTTCGTATCCGTGTAGGCTCTAACTTGTATTATTCGAGGCAGAGAACTATAATATATAGGGTTGAGCAAAACTCCGATTTGCTCATAAGGCTATACATTAAATAGTACTATCCAGCTCATTTGAGCTCTATATATTGTGACTCAGCTTTGCAAAACGCGCGTTTTGCTCAACCCTAATAATATATCCTGTGGAGGTGCGAAATGGACTATATGACATTGAAAGAGGCTGCCGAAAAGTGGGGCGTGACCCCTCGACGGATAAACTATTATTGCGCCGGTGGCCGTATTCCCGGCGCTGTGAAGATGGCTACAATCTGGTTGATCCCGAAAGACGCGGAGAAACCTGTGGATATGAGGACAAAACAAGGAAAGGAATTAAAACATGAATAGAATATTGCTATTGGAGGATGATGTCAGTCTAATAGATGGCTTGGTCTACTCTTTGAAAAAGAATGAATTTGATGTTGAAGTTGCCCGTACAGTATGTGAAGCAAAACAATACTTATCCGAACTCGACCGATACGATTTATTGATTTTGGATGTTACTCTGCCAGATGGAACAGGATTTGACGTATGCGAAAGAGTAAGAAAAGAAAATCAGCAGATACCGATTATATTCCTGACTGCATCGGATGAAGAAGTCAGCATAATTCGTGGATTAGATAGCGGTGGGGACGATTATATCACCAAGCCTTTCAAACTGGGGGAATTGTGTTCCCGCATCCGGGCGCTGTTGCGTCGGGCCGGAGTTTCCAAAAGCGAAAAAAACACTTCTATGGAATGTGGCGACATTACCATTGATCTGTTGGGTAGCCGTGCAACCTTAAAGGGAAAAGCATTGGATTTGACAAGCGCCGAATATCGTTTGCTTTGTCTGCTGGTAAGAAACGCAAATCGCGTTGTGACAAGGGACATCATTCTAAATGAGCTGTGGGATGATACAGGAAATTTTGTTGATGATAATACCCTGTCCGTCTATGTACGGCGGCTTCGTGAAAAAGTGGAAACCAATCCGTCCCATCCAGAACACCTTATAACCATTCGTGGGTTCGGCTACCAATGGAAAGAGGTGTCTATATGAGTTTGTACCAAGATAGACAGATTAAAGGGTTCCTGCTATTTTTGACTTTGTTTGCTCTGCTGTTTGTAGGTACAGCAACCGTTTTGACTATTTATCAGGTGAACGATGCGGAAGTCCTATGGCTCAAACATGATGAAGCGGTTTCATCCTCACTTTTGGAACAGGGTGTTCCGAAAGAAGTGGTTGCAGTTGCCTTTACGAACACAGACATCAGTGACGATGGTAGGTCATTATTAGCGGCTGCGGGTTTGGGAAAACAGTCAGAAAGCAGTATGCGGCCTTATTTCAATCAATTTCAGCGTTCCGCTTTCTGCGCCATGCTATGCACTGTGCTATTTTTTCTCTTTGTGCTTGCCATAGGAATATTTATTTTTTTCTGGAAAAGGAAGCGATTGTATCAACAGGTCGACAGAATATTGCTAAATTACATCAACGGGGATTACTCTTGTCATTTACCGCAGAATTATGAGGGGGCTATCTACCAAGTGTTTTCTTCGATAGAACAGCTTGCAACTATGCTCCAATCCAAAAATGAAACAGAACGTAAAGCAAAAGAGTTTTTGAAAGACACCATATCCGATATATCTCACCAGCTCAAAACGCCTCTGGCAGCCCTCACTATGTATCAGGAGATCATTGAAAGTGAGCCAGAAAATGCAGAAACGGTCAAACAGTTTGCGGCGAAGATGGGTATTTCTCTAAAGCGTATGGAGCAGTTAATCTTATCCATGTTGAAGATAACCCGACTGGATACGGGAAACATCATTTTTGAGAAAAAAAGTTGCCGTGTGTCCGAGCTGATAGCTCATTCAGTCAATGACCTAACCACCAGGGCTAAAAGCGAAAGCAAGCAGATTCAGATAGATGGCGATGGTGAACAGCAGCTTATTTGTGACATGGAATGGACAGGTGAAGCGATTGGAAACATTGTAAAAAATGCACTGGATCACACGCAAGCTGGCGGTATTGTCCGTATTACATGGGAGCGCACTCCTGCTATGTTTCGGATTTTTATTTCTGATAATGGTAACGGCATAGTCCCGGAAGATATTTACCATATCTTTAAACGCTTTTATCGCAGCAAACATTCCCTTGATACACAAGGAATCGGGCTGGGGCTTCCCCTTGCCAAGTCCATTATTGAGGGTCAAAACGGTGTTATCTCCGTACAAAGTGAAGTCGGAAAAGGTACGCTGTTTACACTATCTTTCCTTACGGATCTGTAAGGTCAAATTCACCTGCTTGTAAGCTGTTTTTGCTATCCTTTTGAGAAAGGAGGTACTGATGACTATGGAAATATTGAAAGTACAAGATTTATGTAAAACTTATGGCAAGGGTGAGGCGAAAGTCGAAGCGTTGAAGAAGGTTTCCTTCTCCCTGGATAAAGGCGAATTTGCTGCCGTTGTGGGTGAATCCGGTTCTGGCAAAAGCACATTACTGAACTGTATTGGAGCTTTGGATACCCCTACTTCCGGCCACATTTGGATTGATGAACAAGACCTGTTTTCCATGAAAGAGGAACAGCGCACGATTTTCCGCCGTCGTAATATCGGCTTTATCTTCCAATCCTTTCAGTTGGTTTCCGAGCTGAATGTGGAGCAGAATATCATGTTTCCGCTTCTTTTGGACTATCGCAAACCAGACCCGGCAGCAGTAGAAGAAATTTTGGAACTCTTGGGACTTACCGAGCGTCGACATCACCTGCCGAGCCAACTATCCGGCGGACAGCAGCAGCGTGTTGCCATTGGCCGGGCGTTAATCACAAAGCCCAAACTGATTCTGGCAGATGAACCTACTGGCAATCTGGACAGCAAGAATAGTCAGGATGTTATCGCCCTGCTTACGCAGGCGTCCCGTCGCTATCAGCAAACAATCCTGATGATTACCCACAATAAGGATTTGACTGCATCCGTTGATCGGGTGTTCCGGGTATCAGATGGCGTTTTGACGGATTTGGGAGGAAAAACAAATGAAGCATTATCTTGACCTTGTTCCCATATCCGCAAAAATCCACAAGAAGCAAAGCAGAATGTCTATTTTCTGCATTGTGCTGGCGGTATTTCTGGTTACAACTATTTTTGGAATGGCAGATATGTTCATCCGCAGCCAGATTTTGCAGGCACAGCAGGAGTCTGGGAATTGGCATATTGCCATTAAGAATATCAGCAATGAAGAAGCAGCAATTATTGCTTCACGCCCTGATATTGAAGTATTTTCACCGTATGGCGTACTCAATTATCGTGGAGATTTAGGCTACACTTTGGGTGGAAAAGATGTAGCGATATGCGGTTGTGATGAAAGCTATATAACTGAAATCTGGACTGACCAACTTGAAGAAGGTGTTTTTCCACAGACAAGTAATGAAGCGTTGGTGACTGAAAATGCAAAGCAGATAATGGGTGTTGCGATTGGTGATCCCATTGCCGTAGAAACTCCTGATGGCGATAAACTGAATTTTACCATATCAGGATTTATGAATAATACCGCCTCGATCATGAGTGGCGACTCCTACGGCATCATTTTGAACACAGAGGATTACTGCGCGATTTATCCGAATGTATCAGACGGGGAGCCGAATGATTACGGCATTATGTTTTTTACTCAATTTGCAAACACAAGAAATATACAAGGGAAAATTGCAGATTTGAAAGAACAATGCAATTTATCGAATGAACAAATATCTTCCAACAACAATCTGCTTGGATTGCTTGGACAAAGCCGCGTTCCCTTTTTGTTACAGGTTTACTTGGCTGCGGCTGTATTGTTTGTACTGGTAATGTTAGCTGGTATTATGATGATTGCAAGCAGCCTGAACAGCAATGTAGCCCAGCGTACCGAATTTTTCGGCCTTATGCGCTGTATCGGTGCAACACCAAAACAGATTATGCGCTTAATACGGAAAGAGGCGCTTAGTTGGTGCCGTTTGGCAATCCCTGTGGGTATTTCCATCGGTATAGTTGTCATTTGGGTCTTATGTGCGATTTTGCGTTTCCTAAGTCCGGAATTTTTCAAAGCGATGTCTACATTCGGATTTAGCGTACCAAGTATTCTTGCAGGAATCGTTGTGGGCTTGGTAACGGTTTTGTTCGCTGCCTATTCTCCGGCAAAGAAAGCAGCAAAAGTATCTCCGTTGGCAGCGGTTTCCGGTAATGCAAACGACTTGGAGCCTGCAAGAAATGCTGCTAATACACAACTGCTTAAGATTGATACAGCACTTGGAATTTATCATGCAAAAGCAAATCGGAAAAATCTGTTTTTGATGACAAGCTCATTTGCTCTCAGTATTATCCTTTTCCTTTCATTCTCTGTAACAGTTGAGTTCATGCAGCATACCTTAACACCGCTCCAACCTTGGACAGCAGATTTATCTATCATAAGCCCTGATAACGCCTGTGCTATTGACAAAGCATTACTTGATGATCTAAAGGAAAATCCTGTTGTGGATTTAGCGTATGGAAGAAAATTTGCATACGAGGTTCCGTCTGTCACAAACGGTATTGAAAAAAAGATGGATTTAATCTCTTATGAGCAGTATCAATTTGATTGGGCAAAGGACTATTTATTAGAGGGTTCTCTGGAATCTGTGCAAACTGATTTAGGGACGGGCTTAATTGTTTATAATTCGCAGAACACAATACAAATAGGCGATACTGTATCGTTGAATACAAACGGACAAAGTAAAGAAATCCAAATCGTGGGAATGTTGTCCGACTGTCCGTTTTACAGTGCCGCCGGTGTTGGAACAATTATTTGTTCAGAGGATACATTTGAACAAATTACTGGCGAGTCGAAATATACGGTTATTGATGTGCAGTTAGTGAAAGGCACAACAGACGAAGATGTTTATGTGATCCGCCAAATGGTAGATTCCTCATTTACTTTCGCTGATGAACGCATGGGTAACAGCAGTACCATGGGAACTTACTATTGTTTTTGGCTGTTCATCTATGGATTCCTCGTCCTAATTGCAATGATTACAATTTTTAACATAATCAATAGTATTTCCATGAGTGTGTCTGCACGGTTGAAACAGTATGGCGCTTTCCGTGCTATCGGCGTTAGCATGGGACAGCTAAGTAAAATGATTGTTGCAGAAGCCTTCACCTATACCATAATCGGCGGTGTAGTTGGTACGGTGTTGGGACTGTTTTGTAACAAGCTATTGTTTGGAATGTTGATAAGTTATAGATGGGGGGATGCTTGGACTCCTCCATTACCAGAGGTAGCTGTTATTCTGTTGATTGTCGTAAGCTCTGTAATTCTGGCTGTGCATGGGCCAATCAAGAGAATACGCAATATGTCCATTGTTGATACAATCAGCGCACAGTAATTCTACTTTTGAAGCGGGTGGCTTTAGAAGCCGCCCACTTTTGTCTTACAAATTCGTAAGTTGAAATTCACCTGTTTGTAAGCTGATTTTTTTATAATTAAGTTGATGAAAGAGAGGAAAAAATGAAAAAAATCCTTTCCACCAGAGTATTGGTGAAGATTTGTGTATTAACAACTATACTGCTGGTTTTGATAATCTATACTATATGGGGCAATTCAGCATTGATGGTAAGTATGGTTAATATCTCCAGCGATCGCATAGCATCTGCCTTTTCTAATTTTCGGATTGCACAAGTGTCCGACTTGCATAATGCTGAATTTGGAGAAAGCAATACAGAATTGATAGAATTGCTGTCTGAACACGAACCGGATATTATTGTGATAACTGGAGATTTAATCGATGCTGGACATACAGACATTGAGATTGCGTTTGATTTTATAAAACAAGCTGTTCAAATAGCCCCTGTCTACTTTGTAACTGGAAACCACGAAGCTAACTTCTCACATTATGATCAATTCAAAACAGGGCTTGAAGCGTCTGGCGTAACTGTCCTTGAAGATGAAGCAATACAGTTAGTGCATAACAACGAAATGATTACCCTTATCGGGCTTTCTGATTCTGACTTTACGATTAAGGGCGATATGTTTAATGAAGCGCCAGCCATGGTCAACACAAAATTGAATAGCCTTATTGATGACGAAAACAGTTACACTATACTGCTATCACATCGGCCAGAGTTATTTGAAACCTATGTATGCTGTGGTGTTGATTTGGTTTTATGTGGTCATGCACACGGAGGGCAGTTTCGATTACCTTTTATTGGGGGGCTCGTTGCCCCCAATCAAGGACTGTTTCCTAAATATGATTCCGGCCTTTATACAGACGAAAAGACAAATATGGTTGTTAGCCGCGGCCTTGGAAATAGTATTATTCCATTCCGATTTAATAATCGTCCAGAGGTTGTATTAGTAGAACTTAACACCGAATAACGATACTTCAACCGAATATTGAAATGATCTGCCGCACGACGGCAAAAGAAAAAAGCCGTCGTAGAGCAGACAATTTGACACGCCCATTTGAAACGGCGGCTTTGATTTTCAGAGCCGCCGTTTCTTTTCGTCTACCTTAAACCAACGACGACCTAATACCGTGTAAATCCACGGCGGCATATAGGAGGATTGCCGCCGTGTCTATTTTTGCCTTTTTTCACAGTACACATGATCTACACCAGCTAAAAAAAGCGTAGCTCCCCCTCCGGGACAGTCTGGTTATAAATGTGAAATCAGGCAGTACATAAATGAATATGTAACTTCATGCGTTCGTGTGGCTTCATGCCGCCCGGGCGCTTTTGTGTTCTTATGGGGCTGCTTCGGGTCATGTTGGCCCGAAGCCATTCCCCGGTGCCGCTCCCCGCCGCCTTCGTTTCGGTCACTCGTCAACCAACAACCGAAACGGAGGTCAATATGGCTATTATCAATTTGCGGGACTATTACCCATTCTATACATCGGATTGCTTCATGGAAGTATCGGAAGAAGTTGCAGAAATGTTCAAAGAGTTTGATCGTAAAGAGGCTGCCTACCGGCTGCGTACATACCGCCACAAAGCCTACTATTCCCTTGATCGGGATGACGGGCTGGAGCATGAAGCTGTCTTTGTTGCCTTATCTCCCCATGAACTGTATGAGCGGAAAGTGACCATGCAGGAACTTCACGCAGCGATTGCCAATCTGCCGAACAAACAGGCAAAACGGATTTATGCTCATTTCATTCTCGGCATGACCAAACAGGACATTGCCCGGGCAGAGGGCGTCCATGAAAAAGTGGTTCGTGTCGCAATCGAGCGAGGTCTGCGGCGCTTAGAAAAAATTTTGAAAAATTCTTTGTAAGGCGTACCGATTTAGACCGGAAAATGAAATGGTTTATGAGAGGCAAAACACTTCGGGTCACAATGACCCGAGGTTCAGACAAGCCTCATGCAGATTGAAAATTGAATAAAAAGACACCCGGATACGAAGGGGAACGCGCTGTGTGACAGACCCGCCATGACCTCGGATTTCAGAGAGTACAGTCTTTGTAAAACTGAGCGAGCGAACAGGTCCATGCCATAGGTGGGGCAAGGCTGGCTCCACCGGAACAGGCGCAGGCCCCGGATACTTGCGTTTAGTCACAGTCCGAGCGTTGAAGCGGCCTTGCAAGCCGTGAGCCGTCGCAGGCAATGAGAACGCCTTGCCATCAGAATGGGGAGAGTTGAAATACTATGGGGCATGAAGCCTATGTCCGTCCGATGTGTCTGAAATGAAGTGAAAACCTATGGGGAGCCCCCGGTAATGCTGTCTGATGATAGGCCAACCGATCCGGCGTGGCTCCCCATCTTTTCAAACAAGGAGCATTTTATGGGAAATGCGTTTGGAATGATCCCCGGCTTGGAAACGGACGAATGGAGCAATGACGCCTGCCGCGGTTATGTCATTATGGCAATGGAGGACTGCGGATTTTCAAAGAAGGATATACGGCGTGTTGTCGGGCAGCTTTATGAAGTATTTGACCTCAACAGCGTGGAGGACGCCAAAGAAAAGTACCATTCCAGTCCTTACTGAGCTCGGGCCATATCGACCCGAAGTGGAGAAAGCTCAAAGGGCGGCACCTGCTGGGTGCCGTCTTTTGACATTTCCCCACGGGACAAGTGGGAAAGGCAGGCATATACACGCACTTTCGCAAAGGAGGTTTTCAATGACGCAAGCTGTCACTTATGAACGAGAAACAAAGTCTGTCGCATTTCAAGGGAAGATCATTGTGCTGGAAAGCCTCACGCCGGTACTTCCCCCGAAGGAGAAAGCACAGCGCAAAAAAGAAATTGAGCGTTGTCTTTATGAGGTGTTCCGCAAATATGGGGACAGATTTCCCTAATTATTCGCAACATTGTTGTCCGGGGCTGCTGATGGTATAATATAGTTGTAAGGTTGGTAGCTCCATTCCAACAAGGAAAGGAGCCCAATATGGAATTTATCAGAGAAGATTGTATTTACGCAAGACAGTCAGTAGACCGCAAGGACAGTATCAGCATTGAAAGTCAGATCGACTTTTGCAAGTATGAATTGAAAGGTGGTAGCTGCCGGGTATTCAAGGACAAAGGCTATTCCGGTAAAAATACGGACAGGCCGGAGTTTCAAAAGCTGCTGGGCGAGATCCGCAAGGGAAAGGTCAGGCGGGTCATCGTGTATAAACTGGACCGTATAAGCCGCTCTATTCTGGACTTTGCAACGATGATGGAGCTGTTTCAAGAGTATGATGTGGAGTTTGTATCATCCACAGAAAAGTTTGATACTTCGACCCCGATGGGCCGGGCCATGCTGAATATCTGCATTGTATTCGCCCAGCTTGAACGTGAGACAATTCAGAAGCGTGTCACAGACGCCTACTATTCACGGTGCCTGAAAGGCTTTCACATGAGCGGACAGGCACCATACGGTTATCAGTTAGAGCCTACTGTGGTAGAGGGTATCCGCACAAAGAAAATGGTTGCCGACCCCGTAGCCGCCGACCATGTTCGGCTGATGTTTGAAATGTACGCTGAACCGGAAACCTCCTTCGGAGATATTACCCGATACTTCGAGGAACATGACATAAAAATTTATGGCAAATCCATGTTCCGTACATTTCTTTCCCAGCTTTTAAGAAACCCCGTTTACGCACAGGCCGATTTGGAGCTGTACGAATTTTTCAAAAGCCAGGGCGCAGCGATTATCAATGACGCTTCTGACTTTGCCGGAACAAACGGCTGCTATCTTTATCAGGGACGGGATGTGAAGGAGGACAAGGACAGGTGCTTAAAAGACCAGATACTTGTTATCGCTCCCCACGAAGCACTCATTTCCTCTGACACATGGCTGAAATGCCGGAAAAAGCTCATGGCAAATACCACCTTCCAGCAGGGGCGGAAACCGAAAAATACTTGGCTGGCCGGAAAAATCAAATGCGGGCATTGTGGGTATGCGCTGAAAGCCACCCATGTACCAAACAGTACAGGCTATTTCCGCTGCACCAAACGGACGGAAAACAAAGGCTGTCCGGGCTGCGGGAAAATCCGCAAAGAAGAATTTGAGCAATTCATTTTCTCGGCCATGCAGGAGAAGTTCAAAGACTTTCAGATACTCCACGGCAGGGAGGAAAAAGTCAATCCGAAGCTGACCACCTATCAAGTGGAGCTGGCACAGGTGGAGGCAGAAATTGAAAAGCTGCTGGATACGCTGACCGGAGCCAATGCGACCTTGCTTGCCTATGCCAACAAAAAAATTGAAGAACTGGACACCCGACGCCAGACCATTTCAAAGGCAATCGCCGAATTGAGCGTTGAAACCATATCGCCCCAGCAGATAAAGAAGTTGTCCTATTATCTCGACAACTGGGAGAGCATAGATTTTGACGACAAAAGAAAAGCCGCCGATGGTTTGATCTCTACGATCAAGGCCACCAGCGACCGTGTTCAGATAGAGTGGAAAATCTGATATTTCCGCTCTATCGCCCCTCATTTCTATTTTATCTCGTTTGTACCCCTTGTACACCGATGCTTTCGTTTGTTTATATATGTGCTAAAGGTGTCAGATTGTATAATTCCCGCATACATACTCTGTAAAAAACAGTCAGTATTGCTTAGACTATTTTTGACAAGCGGAATCGCCCCTTTAGCAATATCCCACGCTAACAAGTATAGCTTAGAATCCATATCCAGTATTGTAGTTGATATATCTATAGTATCTGTAAATAAATCTGTCATATTATTCATCAGATAATTATACGCAGAATATGCTACAATATCGGTTTCCAGTGTCTTTTTATAATCTCCCATGCTATCTTTCATAGCCTTAGACATTACACAGCTCGAATCAGATTTTTTTATTAATGTATCTAATGATTTTACTGCAAATTCGTCCTGATTTTTAAACTCGCTGGCATAACCAATAACTTCCGATATCTTATAAAATACATCCAAAAAGCTGGTAACATTCTTAAATTCTTTTGAAACGGTTAAAAATGGATCTGTCATATCTGAAAAATAATCTGCTGTATTACACATTTTATCAAGTTCTTGATATGATTTGTTAAACTTCGCTACAGATGTGCCATTTTCTACATCAATTTTTTTCTTTAAATCAGCTGTTTTTTCAGATAAATCTCCAATATTATCATCTATAATATCGTCAACTTTTTTTATTGATTTTGCAACCCAATTATCCCCATTAAAAGGTTTCATTTTCTCTTTCATTGCTTTTGCATTAAGAGTTAATTCTTCATCTGAGTATGTACAAAACATTCTAGCAAAGCTCTCTGCATATTTTCGATCATAGCTATCCATTTTCAGGTAAAAACTATCTATTAATTGAGACCACGACGCTCCATCTTTATCCAAAATACCACTAAATACCTGAACAAAATATGCTCCTGTCCCCATGGCAAATATTGAACCTTCTGAAGCACCGGCATCGCTTTTCCAATCAAATAAATATCTATCATTATTTTTTAATATATCCATATAAATATCTACGATATTTTTTTGTGGCATTTCAATGTGCACCTGATTATCAAGCACAACATCAGAACTATTTAATAATAAAAGACTAAATTCAAATGGAATCCACACACCATCAGAATTCTTAACAATCTTAAATGGAGCTTCATAATCAACCATTTTATTAAATAACATATGTCTTACTTTTGTACTATCATAATAAAAAGTAGTAAGACCATAAGGAACTGTATTACTAAAATTTTTATTGTAAATTGCTACATATTCATTTCCAACTTCAACCTGATAACCAAGTCTATCTCCTAACTGTTCTGCGTCTACATAAAGGTGATTTTCTGTCACCATTACATTAAGATCTTCTGCTGTTCCAAGGTTATCCGAGAACTCAACAGAAAGCGTATTATAAGATATATCAGTTGTTTCTGTAGCTAATGCCGTATATGTAGATGACATTATCGTAATTGCGCAAAGTATAAAACAAATTGCTCTCTTCATTATTGATATCTCCTCTTTTATCTATACTCATCATTGTCAAAGAACATATCTATATTTCCAGCTTGTCTGCAAAACACAATATAAGCAAGTTCAAAAGCAGATTTGAACCACGCTGTAAAATCCTCAGGATTACTCTCCATCCAACTTTTCAGTTCTTCAATGCTTATCCATTTGATTTCTTCTATTTCTTGTTTATTAAAAGATATAGCTGTCAAATCAATTTTACTTTTAATTGGACTGTATAAAAAAACATGGTCTATTTCATTTTCAACAACTTCACCAAAGGAAGCAAAATATGAAAATTTACCGCAACTATAGATTACATCCTCACCATGAATTAGTAAACCACAATCCGATGGAGCTTTAATATTAAAGTCTGTACACAATCCTAGCTCCTCTGCTAGTCTTGTATTTAAACATCTCACCATGGTTTCATCTTTAAGTGGATGTGAACAACAAGCATTAGTCCAAAGCCCTCCTGAATGATACTTTTCAAATGCTCTTTTCTGTATGAGCATCTTTTTAGTATTCCAATCAAATATGAAGATTGAGAACGCTCGATGTAACTTTCCATTTTTGTGAGCATCCATTTTCTCTGAATATCCAATCGTTTCATCCTGTTCATTTACAAGAATAATATAATCATTCATACTTATACCTCGATTTGTCATTTACTAATACAACAATCTATTACCAATCAATCCCCTCGAATATTTTTAACTAATTAGTCCACTCAACATTATCACATATCAAATGCATTGGATTACCAGCAGCCAAAGCTCTTGCTGGTACATCTTTATTCACAATAGTTCCTGCTGCAATAACTGCACCATCTCCTATACGCACACCTTTTAATATAGTAACTCTAGCACCAATCCATACGTTATTTCCAATAATCACTTCATCTGTATTACGTTTACCAAATATTTGATGCCCATCGGAATCAAGAATGATAGTATACGGTCCTACTGCACAGTTTTTTCCTATTTTTATATGTTTATGACACTCAATTTTACCGTATGAATTAATAAACCCACTCCCTAATTCCAATTTTCCACCGCTGAATATGTGTACATCGTTACCATAGAAAACATCAAAATTTCCACCAACTCTCAACTGAGAATGGTTGTCCATTCTAAAAAAAGTAGCTTGCCCCGTCCGAATTGACTTACTAATTGGATTCCAATTCAACTTTAATTTTCCATGAATTTTCAGACCATCAATATCATCAATACACAAATATGTATCTTTATAACAACATACCCGCTGTCTGAATATAATATTATTAATTTTTCTACTCATGCCACTCTACCTTTGACAACACACATGCAAGACTTATCAATATTTTCGAAAAATCAATTCGAAAATATTCGGGGTTCAGAGAATTAGGGCGCAATCTAAAACGATCTAAAGCATCCGCATCTTTGATAATTGACAATATTTTTGAATATCTAGCATATTGCGATTTTTCAATATTGTATTGTCTAAAAATCTGATATGCTTCCTCATCTAATAAAGAATGAGCATGAATAACCGCTGGTATAATCATATCCATTTTATTATCCGAAATATGCATCAATATCTTTTTTGCTCCTCTATGCCCATGATCACTATCTTCCATATCGTCATCTCTTCCAATATCATGATAAAGTGCTGTCTCTAAAAGAATTCCCATATCATTTGCACTCATGTTTTCATTACACGCTATTAAAAATGAAAAAAATGTTACATTTAGTATATGTTTAACTCCATGCACTTGGCTGTGATACAAAATCTTATCATTTAAATTATTAACATAATTCAAAAAAATTGGAAAACTTGAATTTTTTATTGCATCTGTGAAAAATGTGTGTGATATAAATTTTTTATTATAACTACTATAATATAGTTGCATTATCTTTATCATATAAATATTTTCTACTATCCACACTTTTTTTTGAAAAACATAATTGAGATATTCCGACATAAAAAGTTTTTTCATTGTGTTTCCTCATAACTACTCTATTTTTCGAACCATATTGTTTTTTCTGAAATATCGTAATTCTTCTAATGAATTTGGATATACTACATTAGATTTATTATTCAAATAGTAAACATCATAATACTTCGTAAATTCTTTTGGAATTCGATCAATTGTATATTGATATAAAGGATTAATATTATGATTAGCAATCCATTCATTATCAAAACAATTTTTATTCTCAATAAAATGAGATTTTAGCTTTAATACTGGAAAAAAATCTTCCGCATTTAAAACATATACTGCCACACTTCTTTTCAAATAATAATATCCTGTTTCAAAAAAAAGAAACGGATTATCTGGATAAATACACACTCTGTTTTTCTCATGCATTTCTCCCAACACAGCTCGACAAGCATATAACCATATTTCATATGGATTAGAAGTTGCGAACACTTTTTCACTAAATTTTTTTTGATACATATCAAAATTACCTTTAGGAACAATAACACTTAAATCAAGTATTTCCGATACATGAAATAGTATTTTATTATTTTCTATATAATACGTTCTAATATATGACGCTAGATTACCATTGTCATAAATGTTATCTTTTAACAATTGCTTATAGTATATTTGAAATGTATTAAACTTTTCAAAAAAGTCAATTTTTTCCATTCTTATATACTCCAATCAAATATATTATTAACTGAATTTTTATCGCACATTTCCCATTTTGATGTAATACCTCTAGGAGCACAATATTTGCACATATCAAATGGAGTATTAAATAGTTTTCGAATTTTATCTTTATTCATATTGTCAGCATTTAATATCATAGTTCCTGATGGCGAAATATTTAAATCAAAGTTTTCTGCTAAATATTTAATAACAAATGGTACAAAGCATGGCGCAATTTGATTCTCATATAAAGTAGCACATGCGCCTTTCCAATGGCATGCATTAAATGATAGTTTTTCATCCTGCTGTCCTGTATAATCATATATTTTTTGAAAATCAGTGATAGTATCAGAGATTTCATAATTTATCTCTTTATTCTTTAGAAAATTATTAATTTTATCAATTTTTTTCATTAACGGCAAATAACTTGTAACCACAAGTTTTGACGATGTTTCTTTAAACGCCGTTATCAAATTCTCTTTCATTCCAGTAACAAGAATTCCATTTGTAATAACTCTAATATCAGAATACGGATAAATATCTCTAATCATATATAGATACTTGTCTAACTCTTTGTTGAGTAAAGGCTCCCCTCCAATTACCCGAATACGTTTTATATGTTTAAATATTCCTTTGAGAATATATAAACTATTCTGTGTTTGCATAAAATCTGAATATTTAGGCTCTTTGACAAGTCCACAAAACATGGAACAATTTTTGCAATTCATATTACAATGATCAGCAACATGGATTTCCATCGTATCAAGTTCATCTCTACTTATATACTGAGTAATCAAACCTTCTTGCTTTAATTCTACTTTATGAAATAGTGACTCTTGACCATATAAGATATCACATTCGGACACATCATTCACTACTAAAAATCTATACATTCTGTTATTAACATCTTCTTCTAACGATGGCATAATAAACGCATCAATTGACAAATCCTGATACATTTCTATTGCCTTCATCGGAGAAACAATTTCAATCATTTTTCCTTCAATATTTTCACTCTTTTCCCAATTGATATTTTGATAATCTACCACACCTTCCAATGTATATTCTTTCCAAGCAGAAATAATATGTGCAAGCTGTAGCGATTTTCTTCCATTACCTAACACCAATACTCTCATTTTTTTCATCCATTCTTACATTAACTGCTTCTACCCAATCGTATAACTCATATAGAAAAAATATATAAACATCATATGATAGATTATTTTTTAATAATTCTAAATTTTCTTCTATCACTTCAAAAAAGGTATCCATGTTTTCGAAAACAAAATCAATTGAATTTTCTAACGAACTCACTTCTTCATTTTGTAAAAACAATATAGAATTTTTAATCTGATTTTCAATATCATCATATAAGTCACAGAGATCATCGACAAGCCAAAATAATTTTGCTGTAGCAACCGCACATTTCTTCATTCTAATAAAATCATGCGTATCAACTGCAGATAAATATAGACAACTATACACAAATTCTATCGATTTACTTGTTATTAAATCAATATTTATTTTTTCAGGAAATACTAGTTTATTTGTAGATATATATATTTCTGACTCAAATGCATTAAGAATATCCTTCTGTAACTCTAGAAAAATTTTAAAATTGTATTTTTTCAAGCTTTTCATGTGATTAATAAACATCGAATATAATATGTCTATTGGATTTTCTGTAATTATCCTCATATCCATAGATATACTTTTTTGAAAATAATCTCTAGTTAATATGTTTGCTACATGTTGCTTTTCCTTTTCTCCCAATCTTTTTGAATCAAATATTAAATCAGACAAGCAACTTAAACAGACAAATGAAAGTGCCGCCTCTTTCCACTCTTTGTCATCATTTTTACAAAATTCTTTTCTCCACAAATAATATTTCACATAATTAAATGTATAGACTTTAGTCAAATCAAACCCATATATATCTTTAGATTTTTGAATACTTATGCCTAATAACGTATTCTTTTTTGGGGAAATTTCTTTAATTTTCTCTTCATAGCTATTTTTATATTTTATAGCATTAATAATTTCTGTTTTTGAAAATTTTTCTTTCAATAATTGCATATATTCCTTTTGTCTATACATCAAATTCTCCTCCGTATAATAACAAAACCTGTAATCTAGGATAAACCTAGATTACAGGTCAGCCTAAACAGAAACAAACTATTGCTTATGTGATTTTACCATCCACTACCGCTATCGTTGTTCCATCCTCCACGACACCATCCCATCATTGAAACAGTGCTATTGCTTGTTCCTTCCATTGCTGGTTTAAAAGTCTTCTGTCCTTCAACAGATTCAGCAATAATTGTGATAGTTTTTCCAAGCTTCTCTGAAAACATTTCTAATTTGTTCATTATCAGATACCTCCTTTCTTTAGTATTCCAGACACATTTGCATCTGAAAACTGCACTCGAAGTTGTACCACAAAACAAATGTACTTTTCAAACGCAAATACAATTTAGTTAGCCAATGTTCCCATTGGATTCCATGGCATTAAATATAAACTTTCTCCATCCAATATTTTTTCTTCATCCATCGATAAATATCGTTTATCAATCACTACTTGATAAACATACTTTTCAAACCAATCTATCGACATATAAAAGTACCCATCCTTACCAACTTGATTTCCATGGGAATCTTCTACTTTAAATCCAACTACCTTCTGGTCCTTTAATATAATCCCGATAATCAACATAGCATGATTCATTTCAGACTGATGGTATTCTAATTGTTCTCCCTTTGAAAATAAATACGAAGTATTTAGTATATGTGATACATTAAAAGTATTATCATCCATAATTCCTGTTTTTTTATCTATCATTTTTCCTGCATCACAGCCAAACCACACTGGCGTTCCATCGGCTATCTGCTCAATGACTTTTTCTTTTAAAGTTTCTATGGGTAGATTGATATACTCTATCTTCTTTCCTTCGGACATATTATTAAGATTTTGAATACAATACTTTTTATACATTGGTACTTTTAACATAGGAGCATTAATCAAGCACAAATATTTATCTAAATCTACTCCTATCTCTGATTTATAATACGAAATGGGTGAGTATTTTTTTTCCATCTTTCCATACTGAAATTCAGTTGGTGGTTCTCCAAGGCACAAGCTTAATATTCTTCTAATTTCATCCATTTTCGTTTCAACTTCACTATTGATTTGTTCTAAACTTGCACCTTTCATATTCAACTTTCTTATATTACACCCAGAATCTCGCAAAATAGTCGATAAACAAATATTCATTTGATTTGTATCTAATGCCGAATATGTATCTGGCATTGATTCTTGTGGAACAATACCATATTTCTTTATAATGTTGTTAAACATTGCCCATTGTCCTGCATCTGGACATGGATTTTTAAATAAATGTTCAACTAATCTATTATCACTTGGCAACTTCATTGTCTCTATTACTTTTTCAAAAAAATATTTTGATTTTTCGTATTTGTCATAATAAGCTATATAGTTAGCAGAAAGAATAATGCTAGTCCTACTGTTTTTTCTATTTGCCAATATTCTTAATAAATTAAGTCCTGCGTATATCCAGCATTTCCCAGTAAATTTCTGATTTTGTACCTTGCCGATTTCTAAAGACTGTTCAGAATCGAAATCTATCGTCCACATGGTTTGTGCAGCACTCATTATTCCTTTGTTTCTAATCAAATCATTATCTGCCATTTTATCCACCAATTATTTTCATATTTAGAAAGTCATTTATCAATTTTTGTTCACTTAAAATTGATTCAATCATTTCTGGATATAAAGTACTATTTATCGTACATTCCAAATCATCTTTTTTCGTTCTTGATAATTTTGCTTTTATGCTACAACCACCTTTGCAAAAATATCTCCATGAGCATGACAAACAACTAACATCGTCTTTTTCTTTAAAATATGCTTTTGTCTCTTTTGCCTCTTTTACTATCTTAATCAAATCTACTGCTTCTTTAACATTTCCAATTCTTTCTTCTATATAATCCGTTAGTTCACAAGGATAAATGTAGCCCTCCATGTCAAACACAATCATACTTGTTCCACCTGTACAGCCTTGTGATACGCAAATATCTGAATTATCACGTATTAATAAGTTCAATAATTTATGCCGAATATTCATATCTATAATATTATATCCTTCATTATTTAAAGACATAATTTTCTTATAGACTCTTTTTGTTCCATCTATTACCTGTTCTTTATTCAAACATAGGTTAGCTGCAAATTCACTCTCGTGTACAAAATTAAATTTAACATGTTTTATATTAATATCTTTTGCATAAAAATCCAATATATCCTCTATATGCTCAATACTGTTCCGAGTTATTGTGTTAATAATTCCAAAATTATCTCCATAATATTTCTTTACATTTTTTATTCCTTGAAGTACATATTCAAACGACCCTTTCGTATTTGCAAACACTCTTTGCCGATCATGAATTTCTTTATTACCATCAATACTTATTCCTATTGACACATTATGTTCAAATAACCATTTTACATTTTCTTCTGTGAGTAGTACTCCGTTGGTTTCAATCGTAAAATGCACAGATATAGGTGTATTTTCAAAAAAATCATACATCCATTTAATTTTTTCCATTTCAAGTAAAGGTTCTCCACCCCATGGTTGAATAGATATTTTCTTAACCTCATGTTTCGTACAATAATCAAAAATATATTTACAAATTTCATTAAGCATTTCTTTAGAAATAGATTTATAATTCTCAGGATTGTTTACATCTCGAAAACAATATTTACAATTCAAATTACAGCGAGTTGTCAAATCAATCATAAAAAATTCTGGACGAATCTTATAATTTGTACATAAATCACAATGATTTAAATTATCAAATTCAGCCAGTCGATGCTGTAATAACTTACTCGCAAAATCTGTAGATACTTTTTTTTGCTGCAACATATTAAACAATTCATGATCAATCAATATTGAATACCCTAATTCGTTTAATAAAAAATATTTTTTACCATTAGTAAAGGCTTTGCATTTTTTATACACTATATGATTTTCTTCATCTGTATACTTTTCAACTAACATTTCATCCATTACTCAATAATGCCTTTCTGGTATAAAGCCCGAATCCAAGTAAGGGCATCTTCCTCATTAAGTTCAATTTCAACTTTCTTTTTTAATTCATCAAAAGTGACTCCTTCCCGTAAGTCCCTTAAAATGCGCAACATACTACTCGTGTCATGGTTCCCTAACATAATAAATTTTCCGTCATCAGATCGCTCAACAATTATTCCATCATCTCCTATTTCTATATCAATATAAGGTGACAAAAAAAACTTATTGACATTATTATTACTATAAATAATTTGTCTGGCAAATTTATCCATCTTTTATCTTCCTTTATACATACGGTTTTACAATACTATCACCAAACAGCTCAAATGCTGTCCTATACGTTCCCGCACACAATTGGTTGGCTTTACATTTTTTACATGCATTTGTATACAATCCAACATTTGAATCAACATTATATGCTCTTTGCGATTTTCCATCTCTATTTGGCGAAACATAACCTTCATAGCCATAAGATTTTGGTGTAAAAAATCTCCAATAAAATGGATCCGCAGAACATAATGGCATATTAAAGCAATACACCAACCGTCCTGGTTCTCCTTTTTCAAGATATTTATCAAACATTTTTTCCAAATAAGGACGCATTCTAGGGAATTCTAGTTTATAGTTATTTTTTATTTCTTCTTCCAAACCGCAATAATCTATGCTACACAATTGCATATCCACGGATTGTGGAAATGTATTATCAACAAACTGAAAAAATTCTTTCAATTCCGTATAATTTTCTTTTGTAACACAATGTTTTACTATTGTATGAAAACCTGCTTGATTAACATTTACTAATCCTCTTATAGTTTTTCTAAAACTGCCTTTAGAACCATTTACGCGTTCGTGTAATTCCTCTGTTTGACTATGTATCGTGGTAATCACAGAAATATTATTACTATTTATACGGTTTGATATTTCTCTTACAAAGTTTATATCATCTAATTTTTCCGCGTTACTTAATAACGTAATCTTAATATTCATGCTATCAAGATATGATATAATATCAAAAAAATTCGGATGTAATGTTGGCTCTCCTCCTGAAAGAACAACTTCCATTATTCCTAGTTCTTCTTTTAATCTAAATACAGAATCTTTTACCTCCTGAAAATCCATATATTTAAATTTTTTTTCCTCTTTTGTACATGGACAAAAACTACACTTTTGATTGCATATATAACTAATTGCCAAATACGCTGAATTCATTCATTACCTCCTACTTTTCCATACCAGTCTTCCAATTTAGGTTTGCTTTGTCTCTCCCATATAAATGTTCTTGCACTTGTACAATACTTGCACACATCATGTGATTGTTCTAGAAAATAAAGTATTTTTTCAGCATCTATACTTTCGTCATATATATTCAATCGACTGGTTGAAAAATCCAATTGTTTATCAAATGACTGGTTTATAATATGTTCTACAGCCGGTGCAGGACATACACTAATATAACCTTTTCTTAAAACATGACACTTTCTTCCACTGCAGCGTTTCCATTGATAATATGAATTTGAATTTCCTAAGGGATTAAATATTCCATAAAACATCTGAACATCATTTTTATAATAAACGACCTTTTCTGAAATTAGCGTATCTTCTATTTTCATGTTAATTTTTTTTCCTACTGGATAAGCTGACCATCCAATACAAACATCGTATTTTTTAATTGATTGATAAAAATTTTCATCTAAAGTTGGTAATAGCAATCCATTCGTCAGAATTTCTATCTTTGTTTTTTTTAGATACACTCTCACAATCTCAAGCAATCTTATTATTTTAGGATGTAAAAGAGGTTCGCCTCCATATAATATTAATACTTCGATATTATCAAAAAGCTCAGAAAGCCGCATTACATCACGTTCAAACTCTTCACAATCATAATAGAATTCTTCTTGATTTGAATTACAAAAATGTAAACAACCTTTACATTTCAAGTTACAATGTTCAACTATTGGTATTCCAATTCTTTTTAATACACTCATTTTATTCTCCGGCAAATTCATAAATTTCTATTTTAGAATTATATTAAAATAATCACTAATAATAATAACTTATTTCATATCCCGAACCATGAAAAACTTCTTCCGAAAAATTATTACAATACATTGCAACTATCCACCCATGTTTTGAGCTATTCCACCGTATTCCATCACTATCGTTATAATCAGGCTCTCCCATTTTCGATAGAAACTTATCAAATTCCTTATCAGTTAAACCATAATGAACTGAACTAGCACATCCTGTTTCTAAATCAAATTTAATTACCATTCCTTTGAAGCTTTAACGCCCTTTATCTTGGCATTTTTATAATATAAGGAATAAACTTTATCTGTCTTTTCTCCAGTTGATCTATACTCATATATCTGCTTATCTTCGTTGAACACTTCCGTTTGAGCATTCATATAATTTACCTTTGGTTTGAAAGAACTATCCAATTTTAACATCTCTGCTCTTTTAACATCAGATACTGTTGATTCTCGTGTATACCCTCTGTCAATATCTTGAGACGATATTTTTGAATAGCCAAATATCCCTCCCACAAGTAGACAAACAATAATAACTAATACACCGATAATTACATATGGTTTTTTATTTTTAGATTGGATTATTTCATTTGGTTCAAATGTATGAACTTTATTTTATACCGCTTCATTAACTATTGGCTTTCCACATTTTCGTACAAAACTTTGTATTCTCTGCGACTTCATTTCCACAATATTTGCAAAACATAGATTTTCCTCCTTATACACAAATCATATTTGTTAATCATCATGCATTTTCTTGTAAGTTTCTTCACATACAAAAACTTCCTTATGCATCATATTCTCATAATGTCGTGTAGCTTTTTTTCCACACCATGCACATTTTTTTCTACACTCCTTGCAAACATAAGAGTAAGAACCATCGCTTTCTTTATATGCTACAGTCGGACTATGTCCACACCAGTCACACGGTTTATCCGATACAGACATCAATTGCATAAATCCCCATATTACAATTACTCCAACAATAAGACTAGGGATTATAATTTTCCATACTCTAGCGCTATTGTTCTTTGGTGCTATAACATCATAAACATGTTCTGATTGTTCTTTCTCAACAACCGCACCACATTTACCGCAAAAATTAGCTCCTTTTTCTATTTTTTCACCACAATTACCGCAATAGCCCATTTTTAATTTTCTCCAATTCTGTTATAGTCATATTATTACTCATTTACAGCTTTACCATATGAATTTGCCAAAATATCTTTTTGCGAGTCTTCGGAAGCTTCAACATCAAAACTTTCTCCCGATAAAAGTTCCACAGCTAAAACTCGTTTATTTAGTACATCATTTTCGTTTAGCGTGTCATATGAATGTCCACTTACAGTTCCAGAATTCTCATCTATTTCATATACTGAATAAGAGCCTCCACCATTTCCACCCCCATAATCATGAAAAGCCGCAAATATCAATTTCGAATCCTCATAAAAAAACTTTATCTTACTCGCCGGAATAGCACTTGGCTCATACGTATATCCCCAATCACCTAATTCAGCATACACATTATCTATGATTTCTTTTTGATTCTCGTCTAAATCATTATAGGTATAATTTTTATCACTCCCATTTGATTCATTGTTTGTAAAAGAACATCCGACTAGAAAAAGCATAGTACTTAGAGTAAATATTATAGTTATTATCTTCTTATTCATCTTACGTCTCTCAAAGATATTATTTCTTATTATTTTTTCTTATTAATCTTCCATAGACTGAGCCAATAATAAATAAAACAGCTGCCAAAATAATCAACACTACAAATGCATCCGTACTAACTGTATAGTAAGCTACAAATGCAAATATAGCACATATTATTCCTAAAACTGTAAAACCTATATCCACGAGTAAAGAAGTTTTCATAATTTCATTTTGATTTCCCAACTCTGTCTTACAGCCACAATTTGGACACACTTGTGCCGAATCACTTATTTCTTTTCCACATTCTGGACATCTTATTAAAGCCATGTTAATACCTTCCTTTCTTTATCATCCTGTGACATCTTTCCTACATAAATTATAGTACAAATATTTACTAAATTCAATAGTAAACATCTTTATTATGTTAAGTTATATGTACATGTACGGAGGGGGGAATATGGATTACATTCAACGAATGCGCAATCTACGGGAAGATAACGATAAAACCCAACAGCAAATAGCCGATTATCTTGGTACATCCCAGACCATGTATGCCAGATATGAGCGCGGAGCAAATGAACTACCGATTCACCATCTGCTCGCTTTATGTAAATACTATAATGTGTCCGCTGACTATATATTAGGTCTTTCTAATATCAAACAAACTTCCAAATAAAACATCTGAGTCAAATCCTTTGCGATTTACACACGGATGTTTTTTTATTAAGAAAATTACTTATTTCCCCAAAAAACTCTTTATATTTATAAGATTACGCTATATTTATGGTCAAAAAAACACAGCACTGCGATAAACAGTACTGTGTTTAAATGTATTAGTAATGTAATTTTATTGCATTATTATGCGATTATGCGTCAGCATTTGCCTCTTTAAGAGCTGCTGTAAGCTGAGGAACGATCTTCTTTAAATCTCCTACTAAGCCGTAATCAGCTACGTCGAAGATTGGAGCATCCTCGTCCTTGTTGATGGCGATGATGAGATCAGACTCCTCCATACCTGCTACGTGCTGGATGGCTCCTGAGATACCGATTGCGAAGTAAATCTGTGGACGTACAGTCTTTCCTGTCTGTCCTACCTGATAATCCTGTGCTAACCAGCCGTTCTCTACTGCTGCACGAGAGCATGATACCATACCACCCTTGAAGCATGAAGCAAGGTCACGAAGCATCTCGAAGTTCTCAGCGCTTCCAACTCCACGTCCGCCTGATACAAGTACCTTAGCGTCCATGATGTTCTCTACGTTGCCAACTGCCTTAACGATATCCATGATCTCAACATAACGGTTGTTCTCCTCGAGTGCAGGATTGAACTCGATAACCTCTGCTGCTCTGCCAGCCTCTTTAGGAAGCTTCTGCATAACACCAGGACGAACTGTTGCCATCTGTGGACGGTTGTCAGGACAAGCGATTGTTGCGATTGTGTTTCCACCGAATGCAGGACGTGTCATGAGAAGCTGGTTGTGCTTCTGCTCCTGTCCAGGCATAGCATTGATTGGGAAATCACCAATCTCAAGCTTTGTACAGTCAGCTGTAAGACCAGTCTTAACTCTTGCTGAAACTGTTGGTCCGAGGTCACGTCCGATAGCTGTTGCACCAACTAACATGATCTCCGGCTTGTACTCGTTGATTACTGATACAAGAGCCTGTGCGTATGGCTCTGTTCTGTATGTCTCAAGTGCAGGATTGTCTACAACGATTACCTTATCTGCGCCGTACTCACCGAGCTCTGTTGCAAGAGCCTTTACGTTAGATCCAAGAAGTACTGCAGTAACCTCTGTATTTAAATCTGCTGCTAACTCTTTAGCTTTACCGACTAACTCAAAGGCGATGTCGCTAAGCTTATTGTCTACCTGCTGTGCGTAGATATATACGCCCTTATATTCTTCTAAACCCATTTTTGGTTCCTCCATACTAGATGATATGTTTCTCTTTGAATTTCTCCATGAGATAGTTTACTGACTCTGTTGGATCAAGGTTAACCTTTTCTCCAGCTCCCTTAGGTACCTTGTCAGATGCCTTAGCAATCTTTGTAGGTGATCCCTTAAGTCCAAGATCTGAATCGTCAACATCCTTAAGGTCAGC